>JAFQED010000010.1 GCA_017415765.1 Desulfovibrio sp.
ATGGGTATCGGAGGACAGGTTGCCATCAAGCAGCTTGATGCCGTTGAAGTCCGTGGCATTGGCGATACGGGTGATTTCCGAAGCCATGGCCTGATATTCGGATTCGATCATCAGACGCTGGGTGGAATCGTAGGTACCGGTGGCGGCCTGTTCTGCCAGTTCCTTCATGCGAACCAGCTTTTCGTCGATGATGCCAAGGGCACCGTCAGCGGTCTGGATGAGGGAAATGGCGTCATTGGCATTGCGCACACCCTGTTGCAGGGCCGCAACATCGGCGCGCATCAGTTCGCGGATGGCAAGACCGGCGGCATCGTCCGCTGCGGAGTTGACCCGCAAGCCGGAGGACAGACGCTGGGTCGAGGTGGCGAGATTGCTGTAATGGCTGGTCAGGGTGTTGGCCACGTTGGTGGCCATGGCATTGTTATTGATATACATCACATTCCTCCATGAATGGCGTATGTCGTGGGCGGGTGCCCAATGCCGGCGCGTCCCTGCGCCATCCCGCCTCAGTTGCCTTATCGGCAATCTGACAGAACTGATTAGGCCTATGGGGAAAATTTTTCCTGCGCCAATACACTGGAATACAACACCTTTTTATCAGGGATCCCGAAACACTGCGTCAATTCTGGCAAAAAAATCGGATGCGGCAAAATTTACCGCATCCGGCCAGGATTCCGTTTAAGTAAAAGGGCTACTTAAATTTCTTTGTACCGCCCTCCGGTAGCCGCAGAACTGACCTGCCTGGCATAGCGGCGCAGCACGGGCCAGGGAATTTCCTTTTCTGGCTGTATAAGCTCTGCCCGCCGCCGTTCGAGTTCTGCCGCATCTACCATAATTTCCAGCTTGCGGTTGGGGATGTCTATATGGATGATGTCTCCCTCACGCACCAGAGCGATCACGCCACCATCAGCGGCTTCGGGTGAAATATGCCCGATGGCCGCACCATTGGTGCCGCCGGAAAAACGCCCATCGGTCAGCAGGGCCACGTCCTTGCCCAGGCCCATGCCTGTGATGGCCGCCGTGGGTGAAAGCATTTCTCGCATCCCCGGCCCGCCGCGTGGCCCCTCGTAACGGATCACGACCCCATCACCGGGCTGGATGTTGCCGTCCAGAATGGCGCGCATGGCGTCCTCTTCGCAATCAAAAACACGCGCCCGCACATCACGGCACATCATTTCCGGTGCTACGGCAGACTGCTTGACCACAGCCCCCTCCGGGGCAAGGCTGCCGCGCAGGATGGCAATGCCCCCCTGCTTGGAATAGGCCTGTCCGATGGGGCGGATGACATCGGCATTGCTGATGTGGGCCCCCAGGGATGCAAGATTATCGCCCACACTGTGTCCGGTAACGGTGAGGCAATCCTTGTGGATGAGACCCAGTTTGTCCAGCTCTGCCATGACAGCGGGGATACCACCGGCATTGTCCAAATTCACCATAAAGTGCTTACCCGCCGGGGAGAGCTTGCACAGGTTGGGGGTTGTGCGGCTCAGTTCATCAAAGACATCCAGCCCCATATCCAGCCCGGCCTCGCCAAAAATGGCGGGCAAATGCAGTACCGTGTTGGAAGAACAGCCCAGTGCCATATCCACAGCCACGGCATTGGCCACGGCCTTGGGGGTGACAATATCCAGCGGGCGGATGTTTTGGCGCAGCAGCTCCATGACCTGCATCCCGGCCTGCTTGGCAAGACGTGTGCGGGCCGCACTCACAGCCGGGATAGTACCGTTACCGGGTAAAGCCACGCCAATGGTCTCGGCCAGGCAGTTCATGGAATTGGCTGTGAACATACCGGCACAGGAGCCGCAGCCGGGGCAGGCCCGTTCGGCCAGCCGCTCCAGGGCTTCCTCGCTCATACTGCCATTGCGGACGCGCCCCACGGCTTCAAAAACCGTGATGAGGTCGCCCTTGTCGCCGCCGTCCAGATGCCCCGGCAGCATGGCCCCGCCAGACACCAGAATGGAGGGCAGGTTAAGGCGCATCATGGCCATGAGCATACCGGGCACGGACTTGTCGCAATTGGGGATGAAGACCAGGGCGTCAAAGGCATGGGCACGGGCCATGATTTCTATGGAGTCTGCAATAAATTCGCGCGATGGCAGCGAAAAACGCATCCCTTCGTGGTTCATGGCAATACCGTCGCACACGGCAATGGCCGGAAATTCCAGCGGCGTCCCCCCTGCCATACGCACCCCGGCCTTGACCGCTGCCGCCAGCGTGTGGAGGTGGATATGCCCCGGCACGACCTCGTTAGCGGCGTTGACCACCCCCACGAGGGGGCGATCCATTTCTTCCCGCGTAAGGCCCAGTGCATAAAGAAGGGAGCGGTGCGGGGCTTTTTCCAGCCCGCGTTTCATCTTGCTGCTGCGTTCATCGTTCATGGCTGTGCCTCTTGCTGTTTGGATTTGGTCGGCCTACTCAGGCCAGCACTGTCATACGGTGAAAGCAGGCGCGTGTAAACACTGGCAGAGAGGGAAGCCAGGGGATGTATTGACTCCGTTCCAGAGCAATTACTCTAACAGTGCTGTGCCGCCATGCGGAAGACGTGTCAGGCTGCGGGCTGTCCGCTCTCCACAAGCTGGCGCAAAATATCCGCATCCGCAGGTAAAAAGCCGAGTTCCCTGGCCTCTGCCGGGCTGACCCAGCGCACTGCCTGTCCTTCTGCGGGGCGCGGTTCGCCCTCGAAAGCTGTCACATGAAAGAAATGCAGACGTACGGCAAAACCTCGCTCGGCATAAACATGCTCCACGATCTGCCAGAAGCTGGCCTGCCGCACAGTGATGCCCAGTTCTTCGCGCAGCTCCCGCCCAAGGGCTGCGGCCGGGCTTTCGCCCCCTTCCAGCTTGCCACCGGGAAACTCCCACCAGCCAGCCTGAATTTTATCCGGCGGCCGCTGTGCCGCCAAAAAATGCCCATCCCGCCAGATGATGCCCGCCGCCACCTCAATCCGGCGCAAGGGCGTGCCCGCTGTATCTGTTGCTGTCGCGTTTACCATCATCATGCCCCTTCCCCCGCAGCGGCCCTGACAGCGGCTATTTTTTCTTCCAGTTCGGCCATTTCATCCAGCATGGGCTCGCTCATGCGTTTACATTCTTCAAAACGCCGGAGCAATCCCGATGAGCGGGCGTGGTCGGCATAGACTTCCGGGTCGGCCAGTTGGCTTTCCACACTAGCTTGTTCTTCCATCAGCTCGCCAAGCTGGCTTTCCAGCGCGTCATAGCGACTTTGCAGGGGTTTCAGCTCCTTGTGCAGGGCGTTGCGTTTTTCGGCCTGCTCGCGCTTGAGCCGCTTTTGCTCCTCGCGCGAAAGCTGTCCTCCGCTGGGGGCAGCCTTACTGGCAGCAGAAGTTGCAGAGGCAGCCGGGGGATTGCCCGCAGTGCGGGGCCGCTCCTCCAGCAGGCGCGCCCGGCGCGTCTGGTCATAGGCGGCAAAGTCATCATGCACGGTCAGGCCCTGTGGGCCAAGCTCCCAGGCTTCAGCCCCAACCGCAGAGAGCAGCCAGCGGTCGTGCGCCACCATCAGCAAGGCCCCGTCAAATTTTTGCAGGGCTGCGGTCAAAGCCTCGCGGCTTTCCAGATCCAGATGGTTGGTGGGTTCGTCCAGTACCAGAAAATTGCAGCGTTTCAAAAACAGGCTTGCCAGGACCAGTCGGCTCTTTTCTCCGCCGGAAAGGGCAGACACCTGCCGGTCAAAATAGTCCTGACCCAGCAGAAAGAGGCCCAGCACACTCATCAGTTCTTCTTCACTGGTGCGCGGGTCGGACAGCCGCCGGATCTCCCCCAGCACTGTGGTGTCCGGGCGCAGGGTGTCCATCTGATGCTGGCTGTAGTAGCCCATACGCAACTGGGAGGCCGTGACCACATTGCCGCCGCAGCGTTCCAGCTGCCCGGCCAACAGCTTGAGCAGGGTGGACTTGCCACAGCCGTTTGGCCCCACAAGGGCAATGCGCCCACCACGGTACAGGGTAAAGGTCAGGGGCGGCCACATGGCCTTGCCATCACTGAACTGAAAAGCCAGGTCGGCCACAGAAAGCACCACCTTTTCACAGTGGGGGGCTTCTGGCCAGGCAAAGGCCAGCTCGCGCCGTTTGGGTTCTGGCCGATAGTCTTCCAGTTCCTTTTCGAGCTTTTTGGCCATCTTCTGACGGGAACCGGCCTGACGGGCCTTGGTGGCCTTGGCCCGGAATCGTTCCACAAAGGCCATCTTGCGATTCAGTTCGTCCTGCAGGGCGCGGGCCTCGCGCTCACGCTGGGCATTATACTCCTCCTGCAAGGTCAGAAACTGGCTGTAGGTTGCCTTGCGAAAAACCGGCCGGGACAGGCCAAGGTAAAGAACATGGCTGCCCACCCTGTCCATGAAGACGCGGTCATGCGCCACAAAAACCAGCGCGCCCTTGAAGTCCAGCAGAAAGGATTCCAGCCACTCTACAGCTTCCATGTCCAGATGGTTGGTGGGTTCGTCCAGCAAAAGCACATCTGCCCCGGCCGTGAGCACCCGCGCCAGCTTGGCCCGCTCCCGCCAGCCGCCCGAAAGCTGACGCAGGGGGCGCAGCCACTTGCGTTCGGCAAAGCCCAGCCCCGACAGGACAGCCTTGGCCCGCTGTTCGGGATTATAGCCGTGTACGGCTTCCAGCTCTGCCTGCCGCTGCATCAGGTCGGCCAGGCGTGCCTCGTCCCCGGATGCGGCAACGGCTTCCCACTCGGCCCAAAAGTCGCTCCAGTCGTGCAGCACGTCCAGCACATAGGTGAGTAGAGGCGTGTCCAGAGCTTCTTCGGACAGTTCCTGTTCTACATAGCCCAGACGGCAGCCGCGTGGCAGGATGACCCGCCCCCCGTCCGGGGCCTCCACCCCGGCCAGCAGACGTAACAGGGTGGATTTACCAGTACCGTTTGGCCCGCAGACGCAAAGCCGCACGCCGGAATCCACCTCCAGCGAGAACTCGTTGAAGATGTCCCGCCCCCCAAAGGATTTGGAAAGCTCCTGTATGGTGATCTTCACAATGGCTGCCCCGCCGTGTCGGCCTTGCGATGGGCGGCGGCTATTTCGGCAAATTCGTCAGCACACTCCAGAAAGACATGGCCGAGCAGGGGGTCGAAATGGCTGCCGATACCCTCGCAGATACTGGCCACAGCTTCCTCATGGCTCATGCTGGGTTTGTAGGGACGGCGGTTGATAAGCGAGTCATAGACATCGGCAATGGCCATAAGTCGTCCACTGAGCGGGATCTCCCGCCCGGCAAGGCCACGCGGATAACCGCTGCCGTCCCAGCGTTCGTGGTGGGTATAGATGACGTCATGCAGCACATTGAGAAAGCTGCTGTTGTGCAGCCCCTGCATCATCATGCTCACGGCTGTGGCCCCGTAGCCGGGGTGTTGCTTCATTTCTGCAAATTCATCAGGGGTGAGGGCAGCGGGTTTGTTGAGTACGGCATCACGCACGCCCACCTTGCCCATGTCGTGCAGGGGGGCAGCCCGGATGATGTCATTGACCAGTTCAGGGGTAAGTTCGCGACTGTATATTTCCCGCAGCTGACATTCCTTGATAAGACAGCGAAGGTAAGCCTTGGTGCGCTGGGCATGGCCGGAGGTTGTCAGATCCCGCTGTTCCACCAGATAGGAAAAGCCCACCATGATGGCGTCCTGCAATTCTTCCACATTACGGGTTTTTTCCGAAACAAGCCTTTCAAGATCGCAGCGATAGTTGTACAGCTCTATCTGGTGCATGACGCGGGTGCGGATGATTTCCTGCGAGAACTGGTTGCCCACAAAGTCGGCCACACCGCTGGCCAGCACCCGCCGCTCGGTTTCGGCATCGGAGGTGGAGGTTATCAGGATGAGCGGCACTGCCGCCATGCCGGGATGGGCTTTGATGTCCGCAATGGTCTGGAAGCCGTCCTCGCCCGGCCGCTCCAGGTCAAGCAGGATACAGCGTGGCCCGATGGCCGACAGTTGACAGATGGCCGCAGCCGCATTGGTAAAGGCATGAACCTCAAAATCTTCCTTGAGGATGTTGGCAAGAAAGGCACTCTTCAGCTTGTTGTCATCAATAATGACCACGGACGAGGGCTTACTCTGCTCGCCGTGCCTGAGATTTGTCTCCACTGTTTCCATCACACGCTTTCCTTGCGGCCCAAAAGACCGTCTTGTCTGTAGCCCGCCACGGCCTCGGCCATGCCACTGGCAAGGTCGACTTCTGGCGCGTAGCCAAGTTCCTGCCGGATGCGCCTGTCATCGCACAGCCAGCCAGTCTGACGGGCCTCCCGGTATTTGTCCAGATTCCAGTTGGGGGCGCGGCGCGGCGCGTGTCCCCCCAAAAGCTGTATGGTCCACGCCCAAAGTATGCCCGCACAGGAGGCAGCAGCAGCCGTCACGGCCATGAGCCAGAGCGGTAGACGGACGATGCGTATGGGCTGCCCGGAGGGGCGGCCCAGCGCGTGTCCCATAGCTCGACAAAATTCGGCCATGCTGCGGGGCTGTCCGTCACTGAGGTAATAGACGCCCGCAGCTCCTGGCCTGGCACACAGCATGATGGCCTGGGCCACGTCCCGCGCATGCACCACCGAGACAGGAAAATCCCTGCCCCAGCCGGGGCTGACTGCCACGCCACGAGCTGCACCGCGAAAAACCGGCAGCAAGCCCTGATCTCCAGAGCCATAAATGATGGGTGGGCGCACAATGGCCAGCCGTTCCCCCAATACCCGGCCAAGGGTCTGCTCGGTATAGAGTTTGGACCAGCCATAGGCCGAAACCGGCTCTGGCAGGGCCTCCGGCCCACGACCGGGAACCACCCCGCAGGGGCCGCCAGCCGCCAGACTGGAAACCAGCACCACCCGTGGGGGGGAATCCAGCCCCTGTATGGCTGCGGCCAAATGGTGGGCAGCACGGGCATTGGCCCGCAGATAGTCCTGCCAGCCCAGCCCGAACAGCAGGGCGGCCATGTGGATGAGCACATCCTGTCCGCGCAGGGCCTCGGCCAGGCCCTGGCCGTTTTCCAGATTGGCCACGACTGTTTTTACACTAGTGGGCAGCCTGTCCAGGCGGGAGGAAGCCCGCACAAGACAGGTGACTTCGGCCCCGGCTTCCAGCAGACGGGGCAGCAAGTGCCGCCCCACAAAACCCGTGCCCCCTGTAACCAGCACCCTTTGCCCGGCCAGATGCGCAAAGCGGTTCATGCCCTCAACTCCTTGCGGTAGATGCGGTAACGCTTGCTGATGCGCCCGGAAAAATCCTCTATCAGGTCGTTCACGGCCACATTGTCCTCCAGTACCCACGAGCCTTCCACCTGCCGGAACTCCGGCCGCCGGGCTGCCACTTCCAGCATATAGTCAAACAGCAGGAGCGGCAGCCCCATCAGACGAAATTCCTCCATGATCCCAAAGAGCATGATACGGTAGCTGCTGCGGATGGCCGCCCGCGATCGCCACCAATGCCACGGCGCGCTCAAGCCGATTTTGCCGCCAAGACGTTTGAGCAGCGGGTTCATGTCTGGCAGGGCCACCATACCGGCGGCAGGGATCCCCTGATGGAAGAAGAGCACAAAGAATTCCGGGTCAAGAATGGTCCTCAGCTCCCGGACGTGCTGTTCGGCCTCGGCTTCCGAAAGTGGGGAAAAACCCCAGTTGTGTGCCCATGACTGGCGATAGATGTCCAGCATGATGCGGATGTCGTCTGTCAGCGTGGTTCGGCTGGACGTGCGGCAGGTAAAGCGTCCCTCGGCCTTGAGGCAACGTACCTCCTGTTGGAGCCAGTCAGGCGTGTCCAGCCGATCCCGCTCGATAAGATAGGCAAAAAGATCCTGCTCCTTGCGTAAAAACCAGCCTTCCAGCAATTCGGCATACCAGGGAGGGTTCCAGGGCATCATGATGGCTGGGGCCTGGTCAAAGCCATCCACCAGCAAGCCGCAGGTATAATTGGCAGAGGGGTTCAGCGGCCCACGCATGAAGGACATGCCCTGCCCGGTCAGCCACTGGCTGGCAGCTTCCAACAGGGCGTGGGCAGCTTCCGGGTCGTTTTCACATTCAAAAAAGCCAAAAGCTCCGCAGGATTCTCCGGCGTAGGTATTGTACTTGTCGTCCACGATGGCAGCCAGACGCCCCACGTCGCGCCCATCGCGCACTGCCAGAAAAAGCTCGCGCCGGGCCGTCTGCCAGAAGGGATGCCGATCCGCTGAAAGCAGCTCCCTGTCCTGCGAACGCAGGGGGGGGATCCAGAGGTCGTGTCCGGCGTGCAGCCGAAACGGCACGTCCAAAAAACGTTCAAGATCGCGGGCATCCCGCACGGTCACAATGTCGGGGGACATGGCCTTGCGTCCTCAACTCACAAGGCTGCCGCGCAGGGAGGCCAAATCATCCACTCCCAGGCGGGCGCAGGTTCCCGGCAGCTCGGCCACTAGACGGAATGCATTGTCAGGGTTCATAAAGTTGGCCGTACCCACCTGGATGGCACTGGCCCCCACCAGTATGAACTCCAGCGCGTCCTCGGCATTGACGATGCCACCCAGCCCCACCACGGGTATCTTGACAGCCCGCGCCACCTGCCAGACACAGCGCAGGGCCACGGGCTTGATGGCCGGGCCGGAAAGCCCCCCCACCACATTGGCCAGCCGGGGACGGCGGCTGCGTACATCCACCGACATACCCAGCAGCGTATTGATGCAGGAGATGCTGTCTGCTCCGGCGTCTTCCACACTGCGGGCCATCAGGGTCAGATCTGTCACGTTGGGGGACAGCTTGAGCATGATGTGCTTGTGCGGCGCGTTTTTACGCACAGCCGCCGTAACAGCGGCGGCCAGTTGCGGATCCTGTCCAAACAGCACCCCCCCCTGTTTGACATTGGGGCAGGAGACATTGACCTCAATGGCGGCCACGCCTTCCTCGGCGTCCAGCCGGGCGGCCAGACGGCCAAAGTCCTCTGCCGAAGCGGCGTAGATATTGGCAATGACCGTTGTTTCCCGCCAGGGCAGCCGGGGCAGCTTTTGCGTACAAAAGGCTTCTACCCCGTCATTTTGCAGACCCACGGCATTGAGCATGCCTGCCGCTGTTTCCACAATGCGCGGACAGGGGTTCCCCTCGCGTGGCTCAAGCGAAAGGCCCTTGACCACCAGGCCACCCAGAGAGGCCAAATCGCCATACGGGGCAAATTCCAAACCGTAGCCAAACGTCCCAGAGGCTGTAAGGACGGGATTTTTCAGATGCAGGTCACACACCTGCCCCTTCAGGGTGACGGAAAGATCCATGCGTGTTTCCATGCCTCCACCGCCTACAACTCGATCTGGTCAGCCCAGAATACCGGGCCGTGATTGCAAACCTGCACCAGCCCGCCGCGCTTTTCCTGCACGGGCCATTTGTCTGTTACCCGGCTGACGCAGCCAAGGCAGGCCCCCACACCGCAGGCCATGCGGTTTTCCAGGGAAAGCTGCGTCCGTACGCCCAAGTCCAGCGAAAGCTGCTGTACCATCCGCAAAAAGGGCTGTGGCCCGCAGGCCAGTACCAGTCCGCCCTGTTCGGCCACGTCCTGCATCCGCTCCTGCATCCCAAAGATGAAATTGTCCAGATCACCGGGAGTGTTTTCGCGCAGACTGTCCACGGTAATGCGCTCGTTGATACTGTCCAGCGGGTAGCAGTTCAATGGCTCTCGGTGCCCGAAAAGCATGGAGACATTCCACGGCTTGGGATGGGTATGCACATAGCCCACAAAGGGCACGATGCCCATACCCCCGGCCAGCAGCAGGGTGGGGGTGTCCGGCTCTATGGCAAAGCCGTTACCCAGCGGCCCCCAGACGCGCACCTTGTCGCCGGGGCGCAGTTCGGCCATGCGCCGGGTTCCCCGCCCCGCCACCTGAAAAAAGCAGATCAGATACCTGCTGGTCATGTGGCAAATGCCAAAGGGGCGTGCCCACGGCAGTTCCAGCCCAAAGGACACGGGACGCAGCATGACAAACTGGCCGGGCCGCCAGCGCGCCCAGCCCGGATGGGTCAGGCGCAGGGCAAAAAACCGGCCTTCCTGCCCGTTCTGGCCAAAAGGTACCAGATCAAGGGCTGTAAGGAGTGAAGATTGCGGCTCAGACATACGTATTCCTTAAACCCACTTGCCGCAACGGTCAACCGGGCGACCGACAGGGCAGTCGCATGAAATCAAAGGGCAGGAGCAGCAGCCACACGTTTTACACAACGCCGGAACAGTTGAACCTTTTACGGTCACACCGCCAGAAGCGGTGGTTTAACCGATTTGTAATTATGTCAAAACTCACCAAATAGGTTCTTTATAGCGTAAATACGACTAAAATGCCTTACTTGGCAAAGGGCAGGATGCGGGCAGGGCGGGAGTGGACAGTGTCGGCCTTGTCTCTGGCAGAGGGCAGCGTACTTTGGCAGGTCGTATTGCAGTACGGGCAGACCAGCCCCTGCTTTTGTTTTTCCAACCGCACAAGGCCCCCCTCACTTTCATAGCAGCGGGGGCAGAAGGGCCCCAGCTTGACCCCGGCTGTGCGCAGCCAGTACAGGCCATCTTCCGTAAAAAGATTTTGCGAAAGGTAGAGGCTGTCCTCACAGGTTTGCAGACGCAGCTTGAGCATACTCATTTCATCACGCAGGGCAATGCAGCGCGATTGCAGTTCCATAAGCAGACGGCGGGCTTTTTCCGGCTGACCGGAGGCGAAGAGTTCGTTGATCTCTTTGAAGCGGCGATAGTCCAACATAGTTTCACCCGTGTATGCACAGCCTATCGGAATAGCCCCGGAAACCTTTAGAGCGACAGCCATTTTCAATGGCAGTCGCTGCTTTAGATGTACAACTACAGCCAGCCAAGGTGCTCGCTGTCGCCCTGCCGTTGCGATGCTGGCCGCTGCTGGCCCGCTGCTTGCAGTATGGCTGGTCAGCTGCGTCCCTCCCAGCGGCAAAAGCCCGGCCGGAGCGGATTTCAGCCCACGCCGCCTGCGGGATGGCCCCCGGTGGCAATAAAAAACTGTTCAATTGCTGTACACCTGCATGTTTTTTATGCAGGCCGTGCAACAAAGCGTATAAAGGATCATCCATGAATACGACTACCCTTGGCACCAGATATCCTACCCTTGCATTCATTTCCGGCGGCGTTGGCGAAGCCGAGGACGGTATCCCCCCGCAGCCTTTCGAGACCTTTTGCTATGACTCTGCCCTGATGCAGGCAAAAATCGAGAATTTCAACGTCATCCCCTATACGTCCGTCCTGCCCAAGGAGCTGTATGGCAACATCGTGCCGGTGGAGAAGGTGGAAAAGCATTTCAAGCACGGTGCCGTGCTTGAAGTCATCATGTCGGCCAACGGCGCACGCATTGACGAACACCGCGCCATTGCCACGGGCCTTGGCATTTGCTGGGGGCAGAAGGACGGCAAGCTGATCGGTGGCTGGGCCGCCGAATATGTGGAATACTTCCCCACCTGGATCGATGACGAAATAGCCAAGGCCCATGCAGAAATGTGGCTGACCAAATCCCTCAATCACGAGCTGGCCCTGCGTGGCGTGGAGCAGCACAGTCCCTTCCAGTTCTGGCACAATCACCTCAACATCACCAAGCCGTATGGCTACTGTCTGACGGTCATGGGCTTCCTCAACTTCAAGTTTGCTGACCCTGTAAACCTGTAAACAATGCTGACGGGGATTCAGGCTGTTTGGGTCAACCTGTAACGCAAACTGCGCCCGCCTGCGGGCGGGCGCACCCTTGCCCGGCGGCAGCAGGGCAGCCGGGACATATTTTGAGGACAGAACAATGGCACAAAGCACAAGCAAAAAACTGGGAGCCGTGGCCCTTGCCAGCGTGGTGGTCAGCTCCATGGTGGGTGGGGGCATCTACAGCCTGCCGCAAAACATGGCCGCAGCCGCATCGGTTGGGGCAGTCATCATTGCCTGGCTCATCACGGGCCTGGGTATGTACTTTTTGGCAAATTCCTTCCGCATACTTTCTGACATACGCCCCGACCTCAAGGCGGGCATTTACATGTACGGGCGGGAGGGCTTCGGGCCTTTCGTGGGTTTTCTGGTAGCATGGGGGTACTGGCTTTGCCAGATATTCGGCAATGTGGGTTATGCTGTCATAACGATGGACGCCCTCAACTACTTTTTCCCCCCCTATTTTCACGGAGGCAACACCATCCCGGCCATCATCGGCGGCTCCATCCTTATCTGGATGTTCAACGGTATCGTGCTGCGGGGTGTCCACCAGGCTGCATTGCTCAATACCATTGGTACCGTGGGCAAGCTGATCCCGCTGTTCATCTTTATCATTGTGCTTGCCTGTGTCTTCAACTTTGACAAGTTCAATACGGACGTTTGGGGGCGCGTGGTCGTGGACGGCGGCCACCATCTGGGCGGCCTTGAGGAACAGGTCAAGAGCACCATGCTGGTGACCCTGTGGGCTTTTATTGGTATCGAGGGCGCGGTGGTGCTTTCTGACCGGGCAAGGAGCAGCCGTGACGTAGGCCGTGCCACCCTGATGGGCTTTTTGGGCTGCCTTGTCATCTATGCCCTGCTCTCCATCCTGCCGTATGGCTTCATGTCGCAGGCAGAGCTTGCGGCCGTGCCCACCCCTTCCACGGCGGGGGTGCTGGAGCGCGTGGTTGGCCCGTGGGGCAGCTGGCTGATGAACGCGGGGCTGCTGGTGGCCGTGCTGGCCAGTTGGCTGGCCTGGACGCTGATCACGGCAGAAATGCCCCTGGCAGCCGCTAAAAATGGGACTTTTCCCCGCCAGTTCAGCCGGGAGAACGCGGCGGGCGCACCTTCTGTCTCCCTGTGGGTGACCAGTCTGCTCATGCAGCTGGCCCTGCTGGTGGTGTATTTTGCTGATAATGCCTGGAATGTCATGTTGAGCATTACGGGTGTCATGGTATTGCCAGCGTATCTCATCTCCACCCTGTTTTTGTGGCAAACCTGCATTGCGGGACGCTACCCCCAGCAGGCCCCGGTGGTGCGCCCGGTAGCGGCCATTTGTGCCGGCCTTGGCACCCTGTACGGCCTGTGGCTGATCTATGCAGCGGGCCTGCACTATATGCTCATGGCCATGATCCTTATTGCCCTGGGCATCCCTGTCTATATCTGGAGTCGCTACCAGCAGGGCAGGGGGGAAGGGCCGCTCTTTACTGGCTATGAAAAGCTGCTTCTTGGTCTTTTGCTGCTGGCCGCGCTGTGCGCCATCGTAAGTTTTGCCGGAGGGTATATCAGGCTGTAGCCAGCCGCACACAGACGATTTGAACGCAGCGGCCCGTCCTCCAAAAGGGGGCGGGCCGCTTGCGTCCGATGAGTTCGGGCTGGATCGAGGAGACAGGGCTACATTTTGCGGGGAGAAACAGGATCCAGCGTACGCAGTATCTGGCGGTAGCGTTCTTCCCTGGAGGTGGAGCCCTCGCCGGGGGGCTGGAGTGAGGACTGGCTTACCGCCAGAAGCGAGGGGTCTTCCTCGCGCAGACGTTCCTGCACTCGTTGCTGAGCGGCAGCGGAGCGGGCCAGTACGTCCTCGTTGACCAGAAGTGGGGCCTTGCCCCGCACGGAAAGTACAATGGCGTCGGCGGGGCGGCAGTCCACACGCGCAGTGCCTGTAGGCCCGCGCAAAACCAGATGGGCGCGATACACGCCATCTTCAAGGCCGGATATCTGACAGGCGGCAAGGCTGGCATCCAGCGCATCCAGGGCCTGAAGGAGCAAATCCTGGGAGAGGGGGCGGGGCTGGCTTTCGCCATTCAGGGCCATGGAAACATTCATGGCTTCCAGCGCACCTATCCACACAGGCAACACCACCTGCCCGTCCTGCTCGCGCAGTATGACCATTGGCGTTTTGCTTTGCGGGTCAATGGTCAGGCCCGCAACGCGCATCCTTACCATGTTTCCCCCACGGCTTCAGCCAGCAAGCTGTGTTTTTTGGCTTCCACGATGTTTACGGCGATCATGTGCCCTTCCAGCCCGGCCTGTTCTGGCAGCAGAACGTGTACGGGAACGCCGTAGGGGTCACGCCCCTGCCAACTGGTTAGCCTTGCCCCGTCCGTGTCGGGGCTGCCGGGTTTGGGGCTTTTGCCCTCAAGCAGAAGGGTGGTTGTACCCCCCACACGGGCCGCCAGCCAGGCTTGCCCCAGCTCGTCCTGCAGGGCTTGCAGACGCAGCAGCCGATCCTGCTGGACTTCGGGGGCGATCTTGTCCAGAAAGCGCGAGGCCCGCGTGCCGGGCCGATCGGAATAACAAAAGGAAAAGGAGGACATGAAGCCGCAGGCCCGCACCATGTCCAGCGTGGCCTGAAAATCTGCCTCACTTTCTCCGGGGAAACCCACAATAAGGTCGGTGGAGAGGGCCAGATCCGGTCTGGCAGCGCGCAGGGCCTCCACCAGCCGGAGAAAATCTGCACTGTCGTAGCGGCGGCCCATGCGCTTGAGCACGGCATCGGAACCAGCCTGCAAGGGCAGGTGCAGACGCGGGCACAGCTGGGGCAAGTCCGCAAAGGCAGCCACGTCTTCAGCGTCCATATCCTTGGGGTGGGGCGTCACAAAACGCAGCCGTTCCAGGCCGGGCAGGGCCGCCACCTGCCGCAGCAGTTGGGCAAAGCTCAAGCCGTCACCGTGGCTGTCGCGCCCGAAGGCATTGACATTTTGCCCCAGCAGGCAGATTTCCCGCGCGCCCTGTGCCAGCCGCTGGCGACATTCGCTCAGGATGGCATCACTCAGGCGGGATTTTTGCCGCCCACGGGTAAAGGGCACGATGCAGTAGGCGCAAAAATTATCGCAGCCCTGCATGATGTTGACATGGGCCATTGGCCCGCACGGGCCTTGGGCCCCGGCTTCACGCTCTATGTAGTGGCTGCTGAAGTCCAGCAGGGAGAGGCGCAGGGTAGGGTCTTCCAGCAGACGCTCGATGGCGGCCGGTGCGCTGGCAATACCATCACTGCCCGCCACCAGTCGGACAAGCGGCTCCCGCTCAAAAAATTCCGTCCCCAGCTGCTGGGCCACACAGCCTGTCACGGCCACCAGCAAATCGGACTCGCCAGCGCGGAGCTGACGGATACGCCCCAGTGTGCTCATGACCTTTTGCTCCGGCTTTTCTCGCACGGAGCAGGTATTGACCACTATCACACGGGCTTCTTCCAATGTGCTTTCCGCAAGGCCACGCGCTGTGAAGGCACGCGCCAGCCATTGCGAGTCGTGTACATTCATCTGGCAGCCAAAGGTGATGATGTGAAAACCCCTGTCTTGCATGGCTGTCACTGGGCAATGCCGGGGTCACGCCCGAACATGTCGGGTGCGCCTTCTTCCTCAAGGGCGGCCACGCGGTCTTCCAGCCATTCCAGCACGGCGCGGGCCGTGTTGTAGTTAAGCAGGACGCGGCTGTGGATATAGCGGTTTACATCGTATTCTTCCCTTTCATCGGGCAGGATCTCATGGCCGAGGGAACCATCGGGCGCGATGAGCTGCTCCGAGTGGGGGGGCAGGGCATCGCTTTCGTGATAGAAATTCATCTCTATCTCGCCATGCGGATTGATGCCGCCCCAGACCCCATGGGCTGTTTGCAGACGGGCTTCCGGTGCGGTGGCATAATGAAAGCGTATCTTGGATGGCTGGATCTCTTTCTTGCGCATACTCCCCCCTGTCAGCGGGTTATTTACTCGCAAACATACGCAAGGCCCAGACGTAAGTAAAGCCGCCCTGTCCGCTGCCTTGCGCCCAGTCTTGACGGTGACGCAGCCTTGATTACAATGCAGGGACATCATCACTCTTGATACAAGAAGCCCCGCTAACGCGGGTTGTATGGAACATCTGCCGGGTGACCGGTATCCCCTTCAAGGAGTCAGTGTGAGCCAGACCAGTATTGTCGAGCACGACATCAAACCCTATTTTGATTTGGAAGCCTTTATGCACATGAGCCGTGAGACCCGCCTTGGCGGGGCTACTCTGGAACGGCTGGCAGAATTGTGGGAGGCATGGCTGCCCAAACTGGCCGTGCGCGAGATAGATACGGGCAAAATACACTATCTGGCCGTCTGGCTGCCGGAAGAGGTGGAAGGCACGGTGGATGAAACCTGGGGCAAGTCTGCCACTGACGGCTTTTTGGCCAACAACCTGGCCCAGTTCTTGTGCATGTGTGCCATTCAGGAAATGCTGCCAGAGGTGGAGGACGGCGGCTGCGCCCCTTCGCCCCGGCCAACGGCGGCCTTGCGCGAAGCTCTGGCCGGTCTGGGGCTACCCTACAGGAGTGAGGACTCCTCCCTGCTCAGCCGCCGTTATGCTGTGGTGACCCACTACCCCTTCAAGGGGGGCTGCGAGATCTGCCATATGCAGTCGCACTGTCCCAAGGGGCAGGGTCAGGCCGAAAGTGCCGGCATTGTCCTGCCGGGGCATGAGCGGGAAGAGGCTGCCCCAGCCGGGGACTAGCGGCCTTCCATTACCAGTGTACGCATTTGCCCGCCGGGCGCACGCACCACAACCTCCACCGTGCGGGTATTGCGGCTGACCGCTTCTACAAGGCAGGTCTGGCTGGTATCGCTTTCATAATTGCGGACGTCAACGGTATCACCGGCCTTGGGCAGTTTGTCCGGCGTGATTTCCACCAGGTCGGTGGTGTCGGCGTCAAAGCCGTCCCAGGCAATGGCGTACTGTGACATGAACAGACCGACCGACAGGGCGGCCCAGGAAAACAGGTGTTTCATGCAGGCAGGTGTAAATCCATTTCGCGTTCTTGGCAACTGTTCTGAGGGGCAGCAGCCTGTCCTGCGCGACAGACATGGCCGCAGCGTTCGCTATCTGCGGCTATCTCTGACGGATCGCTGCAATCTGCATTGTCTGTATTGCCGTGGCATGGAGGATGGTGTGCCCTTCATCCCCCATGACGAAGTGCTGCGCTATGAGGAGCTGGCGCAGCTTGTGGACGTGGCGGTTTCTCTGGGTACATCCAAGGTACGTATCACGGGTGGAGAACCCTTTGCCCGCAAGGGCTGTGCCGACTTCCTGCTGCGTCTGCGTCGTCAGTTCCCCACGCTGGATCTGCGGCTGACCAGCAATGGCACCCTGCTTGAACCGCATATCCCGCTCTTGCGGCGTATTGGCCTGAGTGCGGTCAACCTTTCGCTGGACAGCTTTGACCGGGAAACCTTCCGGCGCGTCACGGGACATGATTTGTTGCCACAGGTGCTGTCCGCGCTGGACGCCCTGCTGGCGGCCGGCATCCGGGTCAAGATCAATACTGTGGCCATGCGTGGTGTCAACGACAGGCAAATGGCAGACTTTGTCCATGCGGCACGCACCATGCCGATAGATGTCCGCTTTATTGAATTTATGCCTATGGGCAGCGGTACTCGCTGGACGCCAGAAAATTTTTGGAGTGCCGATGAAATACAGCAAGAGGCTGCGCGCTTTGTCCGTCTTGTACCGGAATCCCGTGCAGCCGAACCGGAAGCTGGCCCGGCCCGGATGTATCGACTGGAAGGTGGGCTTGGTCGACTGGGGTTCATCAGCCCTTTGAGCAATCATTTTTGCAGTGATTGCAATCGCTTGCGAATTTCCAGCAATGGCAATTTGCGGACGTGCCTCTTTGCCGACCGGGAATACCGTTTGCGTCCGCTGTTGCGGCATCCGGCTGTCAGCCGGGAGAGCCTGGTACGGGCCATCGTGGCGGCCAGTGCGGCCAAGCCCATTGGAGCAGACATCCTGAAGGCCCGGCGTACGGGTGAGGCGGTGGCCCGGCGGCATATGGTAGGTATAGGCGGTTGATATATCGTGACAGTGGGAATATAGAATATGATAGCCTATCTTGAAGGCCGCCTGGCCGAAGTCTGGGGCAACAGTTGTCTGCTGGTCAGCGAGGGGGGCGTGGGTTACGAGGTAGCCTTGCCTGCCCATACCCTTGCCTCTCTGCCCGAAAAGGGAGCGCATCTGGCCCTTTTTACCAGTCTGATGGTGCGTGAGGATGCCTTGGAGCTGTATGGCTTTGCCAGTTTTGAGGAGCGTCAGACCTTTGAGGTTCTGGTCTCCATCTCCAAGGTGGGCGCACGTACGGCCCTGGCTGTCCTCTCCATCTTTCGGCCCGATGACCTGCGCCGGCTGGTGCTGGAGGATGATGTCATGGCCCTGACGCGAGTTTCCGGCATTGGCAAGAAAACTGCCCAGCACGTCTTTTTGGAACTGAAGTACAAACTCAAGGTGGATGATGTCCCGCAGGCAGCGGCCCTGTTGGCCGGGGGGCGGGCAGGTTCGGTCTTTCGCGATGTTCTGGACGGTCTTGCCAATCTGGGATACCCCGAAGAGGAGTGCGCCCCCCTGGTGAAGGAAATCCTGCATACGGAGCCTGACCTGGATGTTACCGGCGCACTCAGGGCCGCACTGAAGGCCCTGGCCAAGGGGAGGGCCTGATGACAGCAGTGGACGCAGGGCGCGCCGCACCGCAGACGGCAGATGCTGTGGCCGGTCTGGATGAGAGCGTCAGGCCGCGCAGCCTGGATGATTTTATCGGTCAGAACGACTTGCGGGCCAACCTGCGTGTCTATCTGGATGCAGCACGCGAACGTGGCCGTGCGCTGGATCATACCCTTTTTTATGGCAATCCGGGTTTGGGCAAAACAACCCTGGCCCGCATCATGGCCTCCGAGCTGGGGGTCAACCTTGTTTGCACCTCCGGCCCGGTGCTGGAACGCAGTGGCGATCTGGCCGCCATCCTGACCAATCTTGCCCGTCACGATATTCTTTTTGTGGACGAGATCCACCGTATGCCCATTGCGGTAGAGGAAGTCCTCTATCCGGCAATGGAGGACTTCAAACTTGATCTGGTCATCGGGCAAGGCCCGGCCGCGCGGACGGTCAAAATAGATTTGGAGCCATTCACCCTGGTGGGGGCCACCACCCGTATGGGGTTGATTTCCTCCCCCCTGCGGGATCGCTTTGGCATTGTGGCTCGCCTGGAATACTACAGCCCGCAGGATCTGGCCCGCGTTGTCACACGCACGGCCCATATCCTTGGGGTGGAAATCACCTCCGGCGGCGCAGAGGAGATCGGACGCCGTTCGCGCGGTACACCGCGCATTGCCAACCGCCTGTTGCGACGGGTGCGTGACTTTGCATTGGTACACGGCAATGGACTGGTGACGGACAGCGAGGCCGTGGCAGCCCTCAACCGTATGGATGTGGACGAGCAGGGCCTTGACCAGATGGATCGCAAGCTGCTTGAAGTCCTCATCCAACACTATGAGGGTGGCCCGGTGGGCATCAAGACGCTGGCTGCGGCCTGCTCGGAGGAAGTCCGTACCATTGAAGACATTTATGAGCCGTACCTCATCCAGTGTGGCTTTCTCAAACGCACACCCCGTGGGCGCATGGCTACGTCCAAGGCGTATCGGCATCTGGGCTTGCTGGGCTGAATGTGCCTGATTGGCGGGGATTTTTGGTTTTTTTTTCAGGAAATGGAAATTTTTGATTGACAGGAGGTGTGGTGTGGGTATAAGTTGCCCTTTCCCGCGAACGAGAAGAGCAGTTCAACGACGGTGCGAGGCATCGAAAAAGAAGTTGAAAAAAGTTCTTGACAGTTTGCAGGAAAGGGTGCATAAACCTGCACCGCGCCACCGAGAAGGCGCACCGCGCAAGCGGGTCGTTCATTGACAAGTGAATAGCGAGTGGGAAGAAAAAGTCTTTGAGATTCTGATTTCTGCTAAGCAGGGA
>JAFQED010000011.1 GCA_017415765.1 Desulfovibrio sp.
ACCATTTCCAACCTGACCATTCAGGCCGAAAACCTGCAAGCGGCCGAATCGCGCATTTCCGATGTGGACGTGGCCACGGAAATGACCAACTTTGTCCGCAACCAGATCCTCACACAGTCGGCCGTGGCCATGCTTTCGCAGGCCAACAGCATGCCGCAGATGGCCATGCAGCTCATCGGCTAACAGGCTGATTGCGTGGGAGAGGGAGTCAACATCCAACCGGTCTGAACGCTGGGGAGAGCCAAGGGCCGCAAACAGGCAAGGCGTATGCCCTTGCCGTAGCAAGATGTCAAATATCAGGGAAGGCTCGCCCCCTTGGGGGCGGGCCTTCTGTGTTGTGCCTCTGGCTGAGACGCGGCTACCGAGGTATGACTCAAGCCCTGGATATTTCTATGCTCCGGCTGTGCGCCCCTGTCCGCTGCTTGCGGGGGATGCAGACTTCCAGCACGCCATTCTTGTAGTTGGCAGCAATGGCCGCCACATCGGCATCATCGGGTAGGCGCAGGGCACGGCGGAAGGAGCCGTAAGCCCGTTCCAGCACATGGCGTTCGTCCTGCTCGTCCCGTTGTGTACACTGTTTTTCGCCCGAAAGCACCAGCACATCGTCCACCACGTCCAGCTTGATCTTGTCCGGTTCCACGCCAGGAAGTTCCACACTCAGGCTGTACGCCTTGTCCTCGCAAATCAAATCCAGCCGTGGTGTGAGCTGACATTCACCCTGCCGCCGGAAGGGCAGCATGGCATGTATGCTTTCCCACGGCCCCATCATCTTGTTGACCATGTTGTGGAAAAACTCGTCCATCTCATCACGGCCAAAGCGGGTGTGCATGGGGCAGTTCCAGCGTTTGGGGGTGTCATTGTGTATGTTCTGCATGTTGCTTCTCCTGTGGAAAAAGTTTGTATCCAACAGATAAACATGCTCTTTATCGCGTCAATATCCTGTTGAAAAATTGTATGGAAATCTGACAGCACACCCATGGTGTCCGTTCTGTATCGAACAGTATTTACAGCCTGGTATGGCATGGATGCTGCATGATACAGTGTGCAGGTTTTTTTTCAGGCAAGTTTTGCCGCCCGGCACCACGAACCGGCGGCACGGGTTTACCCCCTTGGCAAGGGACTTGCTCTGTCTGGCAGTCGTCCGTTCAGAGCAGTGACACGCAATACACATTCAACCCAGCACAGTTGTGTGCGGCGGCAGCCCGCAGGGAAGCGGGCGAGCATGGGGCACCGCCGGGCAAACAGCACATTCATGGAGGAATGTCATGTATATCAATAATAATGCCATGGCCACCAATGTGGCCAATACCCTGACCAGCCATTACAGCAACCTGGCCACCTCGACCCAGCGTCTGTCCTCTGGTCTGCGGGTCAACTCCGCTGCGGACGACGCCGCTGGTCTTGCCATCCGTGAATTGATGCGGGCAGACATTGCGGCCCTGCACCAGGGCGTGCGCAATGCCAATGACGCCATCTCCCTCATCCAGACCGCTGACGGTGCCCTTGGCATCATCGACGAAAAGCTGATCCGCATGAAGGAACTGGCAGAACAGGCTGCTACCGGTACCTACGATTCCACCCAGCGTCTGATGATCGAATCCGAATATCAGGCCATGGCTTCGGAAATCACCCGTATCGCCAATGCCACGGACTTCAACGGCATCAAGCTGCTTGATGGCAACCTGTCCTCCGATACCCAT
>JAFQED010000012.1 GCA_017415765.1 Desulfovibrio sp.
CTGCGGGGGGCTGTGGGTATGGCCCTGGGCGGACGGCGCATGGGCGGCTCCACCATCACCATGCAGGTGGCGCGTCTGGCTTACGGGCTGAAGACGGGTTCGCTGTCGGACAAGTTCAGGCAGATATGGCTGGCCCTGCATCTGGAGCGGCACTACAGCAAGGCCGAGATACTGGAAGCCTACTTCAATCTGGCTCCCTACGGCGGCAATGTGGAGGGGTTGGCCGCAGCAGCCCGGATATATTTCCACAAGAGCGCGTCCCGCTTGAACCGGGATGAGAGTGCCGCCCTGATGCTGGTACCGCAGAACCCCGTAGCCCGCAGACCGTCAAGCCGTAATCCCGCCTTTCTGGAGGCTGCCCGCCGTCAGTGGCATGGCAGGGGAGAATATGCGCCCCTGCGTGTTTTCAGCCCTGCTGACCTGCCCTTTGCTGCGCCGCATCTTTGCGTCGAACTGCTGGGCCGGGTCGATCAAGCCAGCCCCGGTGAACTGCGCTCCACCCTGGATATTGCCCTGCAACGTCGGCTTGAAAACGAGATCAGCCGTTACACGGCCCGACATGCGGCCTATGGTTTGAACAATGCGGCGGCACTCCTGCTGCACTGGCCCAGTATGGAAGTGCGGGCACTGGTTGGCTCGGCGCGCTTTCATGATGCGACCATAGACGGTCAGGTGGACGGTACTCGCGCCCGACGTTCGCCCGGCTCCACCCTGAAGCCCTTTATCTATGCTCTGGGACTGGAGCAGGGGATCATCCACCCGCAAAGCCTCATGGCTGACAGTCCACGCAGCTTTGCAGGCTATGACCCGGAAAATTTTGACAAAAACTTTCGCGGCCCTCTTTCTGCCGCTGCTGCCCTGCGGGCCAGCCGCAACGTGCCGGCCCTCAGCCTGGCCGCTCGTCTGGCCAACCCTGATCTCTATGATTTTTTGCGCCGGGCAGACGTGAACTTCCTTTCCGACAGGGAGCATTACGGCTTGAGTCTGGTTCTGGGCGGAGCGGAAGTGACCATGCGTGAAATGGCGACCCTGTATGCCATGCTGGCCAATGGCGGTATCTGGCGGCCCCTGCGGCTGAGTGAAGATGATGCCCCCGGCAGGAATGACAGAGCAGGGGGAGGGCGGCCCCTGCTTTCACCCGAGGCAGCCTTTGTCTGCCTGAAGATGCTGGAGGAGGATACGCCGGACAGGCTGGTATACTCCCATGGCGGGGCGGTGCTGCCCTTGCGCCTGAAAACAGGCACCTCCAACGGCTTTCGTGATGCCTGGGCCGCCGGGATCTTTGGCCCTTATGTGCTGGTGGTCTGGCTGGGCAACTTTGACAATACCGCCAATCCGCTGCTGGTGGGGGGGCTTGCTGCAGCACCACTTTTTACCGATGTGGCACGGGCTTTGGCTGCCGCCCAGCCCATGCGCGACCTGCTGGGGACTCCAAGGCCGGGCCTGAATCTGGAAGAAGTGGAAGTCTGTACGGCTACGGGCGATCTGGATACATCGCTGTGCAGCGATACCACCATGGCCTGGTATATCCCCGGTGTATCGCCCTTGCGCCCCTCAGGCATTTTTCGTCGTATCCATCTGGACAGGCTGACGGGTCTGCGCGCCTGCGCACCAGAGGCCGGCCGCACGGAAGAGCGGATATGGGAATTCTGGCCCAGCGATCTGGCAGCCATGTTTGAACTGGCCGGACGGCCCAAGGCACCACCGCCACCCTTTGAGGAAGCCTGTCGGGGCCAGCCCTCCCCTGGCAGGGCACCAGTCATCATGCAGCCCAAGGAGGGCCTGACCTTCCATGCCAGTCTGGCCCGTGGAGGCAGGACGCAACTGGCCCTCATGGCCCATGCAGACAGTGATGCTGGCCGCTTGCGCTGGTTCGTCAACAGCCGCCATGCGGGCGACAGCAATGCCGGCGAAGCCCTGATTGTTCAGGCCATGCCGGGGCGTTTGCACCTACTTGTCATGGACAGGGCCGGGCGCACGGCCACCCGTGTCATTGAGGTGCGCGCAGCCCCCTGACCGGGGAACTGCCAGATCAAGTCGAAACCAGGGGCTGTTCTAGAGCGACTGCCATTTTCAATGGCATTTCGCTCTAAAATGCCTGACGTCCCAGCAGCTTGTCCACGGTAGAAGGTTCTTTGTTGTTCTGGGCTGCTGGCCCGGCCCAGCGGCGGACAAGCTGGCCCATGTCCCAGGCCAGAGAGCGGGCTATAAAGCTGGATGGGTCGGCCGGGTTGCGCTCCCGAATGTTGAAAAGGTAAAAGTCATGCACCTGCCGGGATTCCATCAAGCCAGCCTGAGCCAGTGACCAGAGCTGGGTGCCGGTTTTGACATCATAGATTTCCAGCAAGAGGGACATGGAGCTTTCCCCACCGGTGCCGCCGTCCAGATAGTGGTTGATATAGCCCCCCACCACAAATTCTGCCCCTCGCGCACGGGCCAGTGCCAGCGCACGTCTGCGGTCGTACGGGCCAGCGTCATCGGCAAATTCCAGCGTATCAAAGGCATTGAGCGAAAGCCAGATCTGCCAGACCTGACGGGACAGTAGCCTGCCAAAGGTCTGGGCCTCACTCATTTGCTGCATCATCCGCAGCGGTACAAACAGAGCCTTGGGCCTGTAGCCCAGGTTGCTGCCCGGCTGTACATAGATTGCCGGGGGCTGGCGGCGTACAAAGTTGTCTATTTGCAGTTGCAGGGGAGTACCAAAATCTCCGGTCAGCGTCAGCGAGGTGCTGCTGTCGTCAGGGGTGCGGGCGCAGGCGCACAGCACCATGAGCAGCGGCAGACAAAGGGCAAGGCAGACGTTGCGGGCCAAGGCTGTCATGGCTATTCTCCCGGCCGGGCAGCCCGGCCTTGCTGAGGGTGTCATTTCGCTGACAATTACAAAATCCATGCCATTACCCTGCCTACGCCCCAAAGCCCCCCAGCACCTGCATCAGCATGGAGGCAACCACCAGACAGAGCGGCAAAACACCCACAAGGGTTTGCTGCCAGTTCAGGTTCATGGCCGTGCGGCAGCCCACCAGCAAACAGGCCAGGCTCCAGAACAGACCAGCCACTGTCCCCAGAACCGGGATGACGCTTAACAGTGCCGGGGCTGTGCTGTACGCCAGGATCTGAAAGAGCAGCGGAAAACTTGCCCTGTCCGGGGCAATAAAACGGTATGCCAGATAGAGCAGGGCACTGAAGGCATAGAGTTTTACTATTTGCACAGCCGTTTGAAAGAGTACCGCCAGAGGCAGACTTTCTCGGTCAGAGAACAGGGAGACCAGCTCCTGCAGTTCGGGGTCGGCAGCTTCTGTCTGCAAAAAGGCAATGAGCTGCCCCATCCAGAAGTACTCGGCTGTTATCTGGATAACACAGACTATCACAAAAAAGGAGAGGGCGCGCATTTGCGGGGCACGCGGGTCAAGTCCGGCAAAAAAGCGTTGCGCCGCAAACAAGACCAGGAGGACAGTCTGGTAAAAACAGGCCAACCAGCCATCACGGCCCGGAGCTGTCTGCCACGGGGGCAAAACACTGGCAGGGTTTTCCTCATCGGTGGAGGGGGCGTCCTCTCCATTGGCATCGTCCAGCGTAGGAGAGGGCGGGGCGGCATGGTGCGTGCGGGCTTCTGGCTGCGGGGTATCCCTGCTGTCCTCCGCTGTGCCGGTTTTCGTGTCGTCCCCTGCAAACGAGCTGCTTTCGATGCCTGCATCGTCCTTGCCTGGGATGATGGCCCCAGGCGGCAGGGGGTCGTCTTCAGCAGGGGCAGCGGGCGCAGTGGCAGGGCTGGTCGGAGGCAGACATCCCAGCACACCTTCTGTGGCAGAAAAACGAAAGCGGCAGGCGCACTTGGGGCAGGTAGCCACCACAGGCCGCGCGGGGATGCGATCTGGGGGCAGCTCCCGGCAAAAGCCGCATTGCGGGCAGGTTATATCCAATACTTTCTCCTTGGCCGCAGCAGCGGCGGGCACAGCGGCACATGGCCGCCGCAAAAATATATACGTCCGTGCCCTGTCTGTAAACTCGCAAGCAATATGCGACTGCCCTGCCATATGCGGCAGGGGCACAGAAAACGTGGGGAGAGGGGGAAAGTTCTCCCGGCAAGGGCAGCAACAGGCCTGCGCACCGGTTGGCAAAAAACTCAAAAATTTTCTTGACAAAAAAAAATATATCTTTATGTTTTTTCCGACTCAAGGGGAGTAACTGGGTCTGAGAGACCCGGACGGTATCAACAGCGTGGCCTTTGTGCCTGGTGCCGTCATCGGCTTCAGCCGATTTGTGAGACCTTGGCAGCAATGCCAGGGCTTTTTTTTTGACCCGCGCAAGCGGGTTCACTCATTATTCTCAAGGAGTTGCAAGATGTCCCTGCGTGCCTTGCGTCCCTACATTCTGGCGGTGTTGATGACCGTGCCCGGCATGGTCATGCATCTGCTGTTCGGTCATGGTGAAGTTTCGCCCATCACGGTGGCCATCCTTTCGGGTATGGCCATTCTTGGCGCATCCTTCCTGCTGACCTGGGCCTGTGAAGTTGCCCAGCTTGACATCCCGCAGGCCGTGGCCGTGGCGGTAGTGGCCTTTATTGCCGTCTTGCCCGAATATGCTGTGGATATGTACTTTACATGGATGGCCGGACAAGACCCCACCAGTGCCTATTCACACTATGCCATCGCCAATATGACCGGTGCCAACCGACTGCTCATTGGCGTGGGCTGGTCGGCCATTGTCCTTATCTTTGCCAGCCGTCACCATTCGGCTGTGACCCTGTCCGATGACAAGCGTACTGATGTGCTCTTTCTGGGTATGGCTACGCTGTACGCCATGTTTATCCCCATCAAGGGTTCGCTGACCTGGGTGGATGGCATCGTTTTCCTGTCCATCTACGCATGGTACATCTGGATCATCGCCCACCGCCCCTGTGAGGAAGAAGAGCCGGAAGGCCCGGCCGCCGTGCTGGCCTCTCTGCCCAAGAAGAGCCGCCTCAAGACTGTTATCGGTATCTTCCTCTTTTCGGCCCTGATCATCCTGTTCAACGCCGAGCCGTTCAGCGAGGGCCTTGTGGCCAGTGGGAAGCTGTTGGGCATCAACGAGTTCCTGCTGGTGCAGTGGCTGGCCCCCATTGCCTCGGAAGCCCCGGAATTTATTGTGGCCCTGATGTTCGCCTTCCGTGGCAATGCCGCACTTGCCCTGGGCAGTCTGCTCTCCTCCAAGCTCAACCAGTGGACGTTGCTGGTGGGGATGATCCCCGGTGTCTATGCCGTGTCTTCCGGTGGGCTTTCGCCGTCCATCAACCTTGACGCCCATCAGTTCCAGGAAATTTTGCTCACGGCTGCCCAGTCCATCTTTGCCGTGGCCCTGCTGATCGACCTGCGACTGCATGTGCGTGAAGCCCTGATGCTGCTCATTCTCTTTGCAGCACAGCTGCTCTCGCCCATGTATGATGTCCAGTTGGAGGCCATGCTGGGCCTGACCCATGACCCGCTGCGCCTGCACGGTTTCTATGCCCAGGTCTATCTGGCCCTGTCGGCAGTGCTGCTGATCAAGAACTGGCGCAAGGTTGCCTTGCTGCGCCACGGTTTCAAGATCTGACAACAGGGAATAGTCCGGTCTGAATGAGATGCAGCCACCCTGCCTTGCGGGGTGGCTGTACTTTTGAGGGGTTTTATAGTGACTGGGGGCTGGTACGGAGCTATGCCCCTTTGTTGTCCTTTTCACCCACTTCGCCCAGGCGGGCCAGCCTGCCCCGGAGCAGGGCTGCTTTGGCTTTGCCCACACCGGGCAGGGCGCGCAAGGCGTCTTCAGTGGCGGCGCACATGGCCTCCACACTGCCAAAGTGCTGCCACAGCAGGCGGGCCGTGGCCGGGCCTATGCCCGGCAGGCGCATCAGTTCGCCCGAAAGGGCCGCCCCCTGCCTTGCTCGGCGGTGACGGCCAAGGACAAAGCGGTGGGCGGCATCGCGCACATTTTGCAGAAAGAGCAGTTCCGCACTGCCGGGGCGCAGGGGCAGGGGATTGCTGCGGCCCGGCACAAAGATGCGGTCAGCCACATTGCCCGCCCGGCGGTCGGCCTGGCCGTGTTCATCGCGTGCCTTGGCTATGGCCGCCAGCCAGAACAGGCCGCCGCAGGACTGGTCGGGAGAGCTTTCCTCTGCATCGGCAGCAGCGAAGACCTGGCCGGGCATTGAGCCTGGGCAGAACCCGGCCTCCTGCATGGCCCGTTCCACCGCTGCAAGCTGGCCCCGCCCCCCATCAATAAGCAAAAGATCCGGCCAGGGCGGGCCGCTTGCCAGCCGCCGGGTCATCCAGCCATACAGGCTGGCATAGTCATCCCCGCCATCGGGCATGGCCCAGACGCGGTAGTCCTCCCGGCTGGGCTGCCCATCTACAAAAACTACCATGCCAACGCGGGTCTGCTGCCCGCCAGTATGGGAAACGTCCACACATTCCACCCGCCGTACCGGGCCGGGCAGACGCAGGGCGCGGCCAAGGCGCAGGGGCAGGGCATCCCCTTCGCTGGCGCGGCGGCGGGCCTCCTCGCGGGCATTGGCCTGTGCCATGTCAATGAGCTGGTTGTCAGACTGGTTCTGCGGGGCTACAAGACGCACATGGCCGCCCCGGCGTTCACCCAGCACCTGTTCCAGCAGGTTTTTTTCCTCCCTGTCCAGCTCCGGCGGCAGCCACGGCAGCAGGAGGCGCGGCGGTGGCAGGGCCTGACTGTAAAACTGGCTGACAAAACTTGCCAGCAGTTCGCCCGCGTCCTCAAAACCCAGGCCCGGCCAGTAAAAGGCACGACCGTCCGTCACGGCTCCGCCCCGCACAAAGACCAGACCCAGGGCCAGCCCCTTTTCTGCATGGAACAGCCCCAGCGCGTCCATGTCCCCTCCGCCGGGCAGGACAGCGGCCTGTCGTTCCACGGTGCGTTCTACGGCACGAATCTGGTCACGCAGGAGGGCAGCCCGCTCAAATTGCAGGGCTTCAGCGGCGGTGTGCATTTCGTGGCGCATTGCGTCCAGCAGAGGCCCTGCCCTACCCTGGAGCAGTTCACAGACCCGCTGCACAGCTTCGTGGTAGGCCGCTGGGGTGATCAGCCCCATACAGGGGGCCGGGCATTGCCCCATGTGGTGGTAGAGGCAGGGGCGTACCCGGTTTTGCATGGCGCGGTCTGTACAGCGGCGCAGGGCAAAGGCGCGGTGGATGAGCTTCCATGTTTCGCGGGCGGCCTGCGCCGAGGTAAAGGGGCCAAAGTAGCGCGCACCGTCACGGCGGGCGCGGCGGACGATTTCCAGCCGGGGAAAGTTGCGCCGGACATCACAGCGAAAAAGCACATACTGCTTGTCATCGCGCAGTACGATATTGTAGTGCGGCCGATGCTTCTTGATAAGGCTGGCTTCCAGCAGCAGGGCTTCTTTTTCTGTCGTCGTGCTCAGATAGTCGATGCTGGCGGCATGGCCCAGCATGGCGCGGGTCTTGGCGGGCAGACCATCCGGCCGAAAGTAGGAGAGGACGCGCCGCCGCAGTACACGGGCCTTGCCCACATAGATGACGTGCCCCCTGGCATCCTTGTACAGGTAAACGCCCGGCGTCAGGGGGATACTGTCTGGCTGTGGTTTTTCCATGTGGTGACTTCAGCTCTGCGGGGATGCTGCATCAGCTTGTCCTTGTCCCACCAGCCAGCAACGCACCATACGCTCCCCGTCCTCGCTGGTCGGTGGCATGGCCTCGGCACAGCAGGGCAGGGCATGGGGGCAGCGGGGCTGGTAGGGGCAACCCGGCGGCATGGCCTGAAGCGAGGGAACAGTGCCCTCAATGGCGGGCAAACGGCGCAGCCCTGCGCTGTTGCGACTAGGCATGGCCGCCAGCAAGCCACGGGTATAGGGATGCAGCGGGTCGGCAAAAAGCTGACGGGCCGGGGCCTTTTCTACCAGACAGCCCGCGTACATGACGCCCACCAGCGCACCCATCTGGGCCACTACGCCCAGGTCATGGGTGATGAGCAGGATGGCCATGCCGCGCTCTTCACTCTGCCCGCGCAGCAGACGCAGGATCTGGCTTTGGATGGTGGCGTCCAGCGCGGTAGTGGGTTCATCGGCCAGCAGCAGGGACGGGGCACAGGCCAGGGCCATGGCGATCATCACTCGCTGGCGCATCCCGCCGGAAAGCTGGTGGGGATAGTCGTCATAGCGGCTGTGGGGTGCAGGGATGCCCACCTGGGCAAACAGTTCTTCCACCCGGCGGCGGGCCTCGGCCTTGCGCATGCCCAGATGCAGCCGCAACGGTTCGGCCGCTTGCAGTCCCACTCGCAGGACAGGATTGAGGGCGGTCATGGGTTCCTGAAAGACCATGCCTATACGGCGGCCGCGAATACACCGCAACTGGGCTGCGGGCAGGGTGAGCAGGTCGTGCCCCTCAAAGAGGACCTTGCCGGAAATGCGTGCCGTGTCTGGGGTCAGCCCAAGGATAGCCCTGGCTGTCAGGCTTTTGCCGCAACCGGACTCTCCCACAAGGCAGGTGATGGAGGCCGCAGGTAAGCCAAGACTGACTTGGCGCACGGCGGGCAGCCATCCCCCATCGTGCGCGAAGTCCACACAGAGTTGATCCAGTTGGAGCAGAGGCCGATCCACGGGACTTGCCTAGTGCAACACCTGTGAGTTGCGGAAGTTTACATAGGCTTCACGCATGGCGATGTACGGGTCAACAGCGATGCTGTTCAGGTCATTATAGAGCGGCAGCACATCGCCAAGGGCATTGAAGCGCAGACCCAGCTCTGTGCCGGTGCCCAGCTCCCACGGCCGCACATAGAAGAGCGGATCGGTGAAGAGGTCACCCACGCGGCCCACGCTGTCCCGCAGGGAGCTTGGGCCGATGAAGGGCCAGATGATATAGAAGCCATGCCCAATGCCCCAACGCCCCAGGGTCTGGCCAAAATCTTCGCCGGAAGGGTCAACAGGCACAACTGTCTTGTGCCCCTTGGCCACATCGGCAAAGCCGATGGTCGTCGTTGTGTTGATGATGAAGCGGCCAAACTCTACCCCGGCCTCCATAAAGCGGAATTGAAGGATATTGTTGATGAAGCGCATGGGGAAAAGCAGATTGGAAAAAAAGTTCTTCAGCCCGCTCCGCAGCTGGTGTGGCGTAATGAAAACCCAGGCATTATACACCGGTTCGGCAATATAGATATAAAAAATGTCATTGAAGTGGAACCAGAAGCGGTTCCAGGGTTCAATGGGGTCGGCAATGGAGGCCACAGGCTCACTTTCATAGTCGTCCAGACTGCCGCTTTCCAGCATTTCTGCATAGGGGTGCACGGTAATGGCACCGGGGGCCAGCATGGGGCTGTCGGTATAGAGCGAGGACGGGCTGGGATTGGGCGGTACCATGCTGGAGGCGGCCCAGGCTTCACCGCTGGCCAGCGGCACAAGGCATACGGTCAGCAGCAGGGCTGCCAGCAGACGATGGTACATGGCTCATTTCCCCTTTTGTTCGCGCATTTCACGGGCTTTTTCGCTGATGCGGGCGGTGAGCTGTTCCGGGCTGGCCGAGGTCAGGATGTCCTGAAACTGGGTGCGGTAGTTCTTGACAAGGCTGATCCCCTCAATCAGCACGTCATAAACACGCCAGGTGTTGTCCTTGGGCAGCATCCGGTAGGCCACTGGCACCTTTTTGCCGTCCTTCATGGTGATGACGGTGCGGACTTCGCAGCGTTTGCCATCGCTGACTTCGCCAACGTAGGCCACCTGTTCGCCATTATAGCCGTCCACCTTGCTGATGTAGGTATTCATCAGCAGGTCGGCAAAGGCATCACTGAAGGCAGTTTGCTGGGCTGGTGTAAAGGAACGCCAGCGCGCCCCCACCGTGCGGGCAGAGAACTCGCGAAAATCAAAAATGTGCAGGACTTCGTCCTCAAGCTGCTGGCGCAGCGGGGCACGGGTGGCCGGGTTGAGGTAGTCCGGGTTTTTGATGCAGTCCAGGATACGGTTGATGGAGGTATCCAGAGCCTGACGGGCAGGGGATACCTGCGCAGCCTGGGCCTGTACGGGCAAAAGAGCCAGACATATCAGCAGGACAAGGATTCGGTACAGGGAAACAGGGGACATATCAGACACCTCCAAAGGCGTATTTGCCGATCAGGCTGCCCAGATCGACCGAGGGTTCGGTTTCGGTGATGGTATCGCCAGACTTGAGAATGACATCAGAACCGCCGCGTGAAAGGCTGACATACTTGTCGCCGATCAGGCCGCTGGTCAGGATGGAGGCAATGCTGTCCTCCGAAAGCTGAAGGTCACGTTCAAGCCGCAGACGAACCACGGCATTCTCGCGCAGGGGATCGGGGTCAAGGGTGATGGCAACCACCCGGCCCACAGGCACTCCGGCCATCTCCACATCTGCGCCCACGCGCAAACCCGACACCGAGGTGAAATTGGCCGTCAGCTCAAAGCCCTTGTTGTCAAAAAGCTGCATCTGGCCGAGTTTGATGGTCAGATAGGCTACGCAGAGCAATCCCAGCAGGACAAAGGCCCCCACAGCGGTTTGTCGCATCGTGTTCATATTCGTCTGTCTCCATGACAAAAAAATACCTTTGATAGTATACGGGTACAGACGTTGTGATGCAAGCCTTGTGCGCCGGGGTATGGGCTGAGAGTATGGACTTGTATAACTATTTGAAATAACGATAAAAATCCAGTATCAGTGTCGCGACTACCCTGGCCGCACTACCGAGGCACAGCCGACTCAGGGCAACCGCTGTTCTGTATCACTCCATACCGTACCTGCGCAGCTTGTTGTGCAGGGTCGCACGGGTAATGCCCAGGCGGCGGGCAGCCTCGCTTTTATTGTCGCCGGTCTGGCGTAGGGTTTCTTCTATGGCCAGGCGTTCCAGATTATCCAGCGAAAGGCCGTTCAGGCTGAAAGTCCCTTCGCTGCTGTCGGACTGGTGCGGGGCCAGTGTGGGTGGAGAGTTGAAAATAACCTGTGGCAGCTCCTGCCCGGTGATGCGATCCCCGGTACAGAGGATGACGGCACGTTCCACGGCATTTTCCAGCTCGCGGATATTGCCCGGCCAGGCATAGTGCAGCATACTGTCCAGGGCCTGTGGGGAAAAGCCCTTGATATGCTTGTTGTTACGCGCTGCGAAGCGTTCCAGGAAATAGGCTGCCAGCAGGGGGATATCCTCATGGCGGGAGCGCAGGGGCGGCACATCAATACTGATGACGTTGAGCCGGAAGAAAAGGTCTTCCCGAAAGCGTTTTTCTGCCACTTCCTGCCGCAGGTCTCGGTTGGTGGCCGCCAGCACACGCACATCCACGGTTATGGGCGTGTCAGAACCCACGCGCTGCACCTCCCCCTGTTGCAGGGCGCGCAGGAGCTTGGCCTGCAAGGGCAGGGGCATCTCTCCTATTTCATCCAGAAAGAGCGTCCCCCCGTCGGCCTGCACAAAACGGCCTTCGCGTCTTTTGTCTGCCCCGGTAAAGGAGCCGCGCTCATGTCCAAACAGCTCTGATTCCAGCAGGTTTTCTGCCAGAGCTGCGCAGTTGACCGTTACCAGGGGCTTGTGTGCCCGACTGCTGCCCTCATGCAGGGAGCGAGCCACCAGCTCCTTACCGGTGCCTGATTCTCCGGTAATAAGTACAGTGGCTTCGGTGGGGGCTACCGTATTGATGATCTGGAGCATCTCCTGCATGGCACGGCTGCGCCCCAGGATGCCGGGGCGGCTGGCCGCAGCCGCAAGCTGGCGGCGCAGTTCACGGTTTTCTACACTGAGGCGGGAATGCTCGATGCCCTTGGCCAGAGAGTGGCGCAGGGCATCAAAATCCAGTGGTTTGACAAGATAGTCGTAAGCCCCAAGGCGCAGGGCTTCCACGGCAGTATCCACGGAGGAGTAGGCAGTCATCAGCAAAACGGGCAGGGCCGGATTGTATTCCAGGATATGCTTGAGGGTACTGATGCCGTCCATACGGGCCATACGGACATCGGTCAGGACAATGTCAAAGGATTTCTGGCGTACAAGAGTCATGGCCTCCTCGCCATCACTGGCCTCATCCACACTGTAGCCCCACGAGCGCAGCATGGTCCTGAGCATACCACGGTGGGCGTCATCGTCATCGACTACCAGAATATCAGTTCTCATTGCAGACTCCTTGCCGGGGGGCGGCCGGGATGGGCAGCCAGATATGGAAGACGGTTTCCCCCCGTTCATCTGGCCCGGCCTCACGCGAATATACGCCAATGATGCCCTTGTGGGCGTTGACGATCTTGTACACAACGGGCAGCCCCAGACCGGTACCCTGCCCCTTTGTGGTATAGTAGGGATCAAAAATATGTGTTTTGGCGGATGGGGCAATGCCCTGCCCGTTGTCGCGCACTACAAGGCAAACCCTCTGCCGCCCACCCGTAACGGCCAGGGTCAGCTGTCCGCCATTGGGCATGGCGTCCAGTGCGTTGAGGCAAAGGTTAAGCAGGGCCTGCTGCATACGCTCGCTGTCCACCAGCACCTTGGGGACATGGCGCGAGGCCCGAAAAAGCACACTTACCCCGCGCTGTTCGGCGTCCTGTCGGATAAGGCGCAGCACATGGGCTGCCACGTTCTCAAGGCATAGTAAACGGGGCTGGATGTCGCTGGGGCGCGAAAGCCCGATAAGATCGGTGATGACACGATTGAGGCGGTTGACCTCCTGCACCATGACAGCCGCAGCCTTGCGGTCTTCGCTGTCTTCCGGGAAACGCTGTCCAAAATAGGTGGCATAGCCCTTGATGGAACTGAGCGGATTGCGGATTTCGTGCGCCACCCCTGCTGCCAGGATACCCATAGCTGCCAGCTTTTCATGGCGGCGCATCTCTTCGGTCATGCGCAGTACCTCTCTTTCCGCTGTGACACTGCGCTGGTGAGACTCCCGCTCGCGTTGCGAGTAATACAAGGCCAGCAGACAGAGCAGCCCCACCAGCAGGATGGCAAAGGCAAGCATGGCCACATAGTGGCGGTTTTGTGTGCGGGTGATGGCAAAGGGGGTACGATCCAGCCCCAGAAAAACCACTGGTTTGGGGACATCTTCCGGCAGGTCGCGTATCCCTGCTGTCAGGTAGCGGTACACCAGAAAAATATGCTGGTCTTCCATCCTGAAAATACCCGAACGGACAACCTTGTCCGGGGCCAGCCTTTTCATGCCTTTTTCATCCAGTTGTTCGTCGTCAAAGCGCAGAACATCCCCAATACGGTGCGGTTTGCTGTGGGCAAGGATGATGCCGTCTGGCATGGTGATGGCGGCAAAAACGATATCCGGGCTGACCGCCAGCTCTTCCAGCAGAATCTGCAAACGCACACCCGCATCACTGCGCATACCGGAACGCAGGACGCTTTCAAAAGCCGCGATCAGGGCAGAACCTTTTTCGGCCAGCAGACGTGACATGGCCTTTTCACTGCGGTCCACCGTAAGAAATGCCAGCAGCCCCACCACCAGTGCCAGCAACACGGCCGCAGCACCGATCACCAAAAGCAGATGTCCCTGCGCTGCTTCTGGCTGCTGTGCAGGGCTGACAGCCTGTGGAGCGATGGTGTTTTCCGGCTCTGGTGGTCGCGCCAGAACGGCTTCTGCTGGGGTAGGCCCTATGGGGGGCTGCTTTGCGTTCACAGGGTTCTCGTTCATGCACATTTTGAATGGTATAAATAAAAAGTTTATGCAAAAAAAGTTCCAATCAACTGTTGTGGGATGGCAAATCCAGCTGTATCCCTGCTGTCAGCGGATAAACAGGCTTTCGCGGGGGGACCAGCATCCTGACCGGCAGGATGCCCTTTGCCGGAGACTGTATCAAAATTACACAACTGTAAAGTTTTTGTGCAACAGGTAGGCTGGCTTGTAAAAATACTGCGCACCCAGGCGGGGCAGGATGATCATGCAAAATAAAAAAGTTATTTATTTATGTGGGTTACATCTAAAAAACTGCGTTGGCACGCGGCTTGCTATATAAGAGGCGAGCGCGGCGATGCCAAGGCAGCAGGCCACGCAGAAAAACCATACAATCCGCCGACGGGCGGTAAAAATATACTAAAGAAGAACTATAAAGGATAAACCGATACAACAAATTTCCCCTGGCCCATATCTGCGCTTCCCCCCAATGCAGGGTGGGCCGTGGGGATCCCCCAAGAAACCTCCTCCTTAGAACAAACCCTCTAACCATCGGAACATCCTCCCTCCCGCGGCCACCGGCTTCCCCCCCGGTGGCCGCTCCTTTTTTTGGCGTTGCCCCACACAGACAGATTGGCAGGACAATCTGGGCAAAAGTCTTGTCATGTGACGGACTTGCTGGCATTATGCACAAAATTCCCTGTCAGCCCAAAGCTCCGTAGATGGCACTTGCCGGAGGCTGGTACACTGCGCAGGGACAGCACAGCAGGAAGGATGGCATGAGTGCAGACATCTTGGACTGGAAGGACGCCCTGGACAGGCTAATGCAAAAACGTGATCTGTACTGTAAACTGCTCCGTCAGTTCATAGAGATGGAGCAGGACAGCGCAGCGCGTATCTCTGTGGCCCTGCGGAATGGCGACAGGGAAACCGCCCGGCAGGTTACCCACACGGTGAAGGGTACGGCTGGCAACCTTGGGGCCAAGGCCCTGGCTGCTGCGGCCCTGGAGTTGGAGATGGCCCTCAAGGGGGGAGCCGATACAGCCCTGCCCATGAAGCATTATGAAGATGCCCTGACAGACACCCTGGTGGGCATGGGAGCCTTTTTGGCAGGCTGAAAACAGCCAGAACCTACGGATATTCCGGGCCTTCAGCCCCTGTGGCGCAGGGGGCGTCGGTCAGAAAGCGTTGGGGGATGGCTGGCAACAGTGCTGCCAGTCCTGTCCAGTGAGCGCAGGGCAATGGCCTCGGCCAGATGCTCCTGCCGGATTTGGGGGCTTGCGGCCATGTCCGCTACGGTGCGGGCCAGCCGTAAAATGCGGGTATAGGCTCGTGCCGAAAGGCCCAGCCGTTGCATGGCGGCTTCGAGCAGACTGGCCCCGGCCCGGTCAAGGGCACAGTGGGCATCCAGCAATGTCCCTCCAAGGGCAGCATTACAGGTGATGCCCGTCCCCTTGTAGCGATTTTCCTGAATGGTCCTGGCTGCCATGACCCGCTGCCGCATCCGCTCCGAAGCGTATTCTCCGTCCCGACTCTGGGATATGGCCTGTAAGTCTGCACAGGGCACAGCAGGTACTTCTATCTGTGCATCAATGCGGTCAAGCAGTGGGCCGGAAAGGCGGGCGCGGTAGCGTTGTATCTGTTCCGGTCTGCATGTGCAGGTATGGGCGGCATCCCCCAGATACCCGCAGGGGCAGGGATTCATGGCCGCCACCAGCATACAGGCCGCAGGATAGGTCACACTGCCAGCGGCGCGGGCAATGCTCAAGCGGCCATCCTCCAGCGGCTGGCGCAGACTTTCCAGGGCTGCCTTGCCGTATTCGGGCAGTTCGTCCAGAAAAAGTACCCCACGATGGGCCAGGCTCACCTCTCCGGGGCGGGGCTGGCGTCCCCCTCCCACCAGTGCCACGTCTGACACCGTATGGTGGGGCGATCGGAAGGGACGCTGACGCATCAGCCCCCCGGCAGAGGGCAACAGGCCTGCCACACTGTAGATTTTGGTGACTTCCAGTGCTTCTTCAAAGGAGAGCGGAGGAAGGATGCCGGGCAGACGCTGGGCCAGCATGGTCTTGCCGCTGCCGGGTGGCCCGCACATCAGGATGTTGTGTCCACCGGCGGCTGCTATCTCCAGCGCACGTTTGGCCCCCTGCTGGCCCTTGACCTCCGCAAAGTCGGGGGAGGGCGTCTGTGCAGCCGTTGGGCTGTCGGGGACGGACGGCAGGGGCAGACTGACCTGCCCACAGAGAAAGGCCACGCATTGGGCCAGCGAGGTCGGGGCATGGACGGCCAGCCCCTCCACCACGGCGGCCTCAGCGGCATTGGCCGGTGGCAGCACCAGACCGGCAGCGTTTTGCTGACGGGCCAGAATGGCCAGTGGCAAAATGCCGCGCACCGGGCGCAGATCCCCGCTCAGGGAAAGCTCTCCGCTGAAATACAGGCCTTCCAGCCGCTCTGGTGGTATTGCTCCGCTGGCGGCCAACAAGCCCAATGCCAGCGGCAGGTCATAACCCGTGCCGGTCTTGCGCTGCCCGGCCGGTGCCAGATTGACGGTGACGCGCCCCGGCGGCAGTTTGAAGTCCGCAGCGCGCAAGGCGGCCAGCACACGGTCTCGCGCCTCGCGCACTTCGGTTTCTGCCAGCCCCACCAGACTGAAGCCTGGCAGCCCCTGCCGGACAAAGGCTACTTCCACCTCAACGGGGTAGGCGTCCACCCCGCTGATGCTGCCGCTGTAAAGCCGTACGATCATTTACTGCAATAACCTGCCTATGCGTCCCCAGCGGATATCGTCAACGCCGCCCCAGGACCAGTAGATGCGCCATGCCTTGGCGTGGATGGCCTTTCTGTCCACAAAGCCCCAGGAGCGGGAGTCCATGGAGTTGTCGCGGTTGTCACCCATGACAAAGTATTTGCCGGGCGGCACCGTGACCGGGCCATAATTATCGCGCACAGGCTCCACCACATTGGGCTGGAGGAACTGCACATAGCTTTCCTGCACGGCCTCGCCATTGCGGTAAAGCTGCTTGTCGCGCACCTCGATGACATCGCCGGGCAGGCCGATGACCCGCTTGATGAAGTCCATGCCGGGATCCTTGGGATATTCAAAGATGACAATATCACCACGCTGCGGGTCATCCCCTTCATAGAAGTAATAGTCGGTGAAGGGTATCTTCAGACCATAGCTGAACTTGGTGGCCAGCAGGTAGTCACCAACCTGCAGGGTTTGCAGCATGGACTCTGAAGGGATCTTGAAGGATTGCAGCACAAAGGTGCGGATAAACAAGGCCAGTACCAGAGCCACCACAAGGGCTTCGGCATATTCCAGCCAGAGGGGCTTACGCTTTTTGCTTTGCAGCAGTGACGACATGATGTCTCCTTATTTGAAAAACTTGTCCACATAGCCCAGCAGCATGACCACCAGGATCATGGCGGGCAGCACCCAGGTGAGGTAAAAACGTAACAGACGGGGGAATTTGAGGCCTTGTCCTTCATTGGCTTCCTGCAAGAAGTTGTCCCAGCCCCAGCCGCGCTTGCGTGTACAGAAGAGGATGAAGAGCAGACTGCCCAGTGGCAGCAGATTATTGCTGAGAATGAAGTCCTCAAGGTCAAGGATGCTGGAACCCTCCCCCAGCGGCTGGACAAAATCCAGCAGGTTGAAGCCCAGGGCGCAGGGCAGCGAAAGCAACCACATGCCCACAGTATGCACAAGGGCTGCCTTGCGGCGTTCCATGCCCCAGACATCCACACTGTAGGAGATGATGTTTTCAAAGACCCCGATGACCGTGGACAGCGAGGCAAAGGCCAGAAAGACAAAGAACAGTGTGCCCCAGAAGCGGCCACCGTCCATGGTATTGAAGATATTGGGCAGGGTCACGAAAACAAGGCCCGGCCCGGCCCCCGGTTCCACCCCAAAGGAGAAACAGGCCGGAAAGATGATCAGCCCGGCCATGATGCCGGTAAGCGTATTGAGCGTGGTTATCCAGATGGCCTCACCCGTAAGCGAGCGGCTTTTGGACTGGTAGCTGCCAAAGACCGTCATGGCCCCGATGCCCACCGAAAGGGCGAAGAAGGCTTGGTTCATGGCAGCATTGCAGATCTTGAGCAGACCTATCTTGTCCACCTGGCCCCAGTCCGGCACAAGGTAGAAGTGGATACCCGCTTCTGCGCCGGGCAGCATCAAGGCCCGCCAGACCAGCAGTGCCAGCAGAAGGAAAAGCCCGGCCATCATCAACTTGACCACACGCTCCACGCCTTCCTGTACACCAAGGGCGCAAATACCAAAGCCCAGCAGCACGGTGATGGTCATGCCCGTTATTTGCAGTCCCGGCGAGGCCAGCAGGCCGCCAAAGGCCGCGCCCACCTGTCCGGGGTCCAGTCCGGCAAGACTGCCCGATGCCAGCTCCCAGCAGTAGATGAGCATCCAGCCGGTAACGGTGGTATAGAACATCATCAGGATATAGCTGCCCACCAGTGAAAGCCAGCCAAAGCGGCTCCAGCGCGTTCCGGCCGGCTCCAGCTCCCGCAGGGCCAGACCCATGTTCCGGCGAGAGGCACGGCCCACGGCAAATTCCATGATCATGACGGGCAGGACAGCACAGAGAAAAAAGATATAGAGCAGGACAAAAACCATGCCCCCGTGCGTACCTGTGGTGTAGGGGAAACGCCAGACATTGCCAAGGCCGATGGCGCAGCCGGCTGCAACCAGTAAAAAGCCCAGGCGGCCCAGGACCGCACGGCTGTTGGAAGCTGTAGTCATTGGTATATCCTTACCGATGGTGGCATCAGTGCAGCCGTAGGGCAAAGTTGACGCCAAAGGCCAGTGCCACCAGTATCATGATGGGGTTGATGTCCTTGAAGCGGCCCGCCAGTGCCTTGATGGCCACCCAGGCCATGAAGCCGAAACCAAAGCCCGTGGCGATGTTAAAGGTCAGCGGCATACCCACGATGGTCAGAAAACAGGGCAGAGCCACAGTAAAATCCTTGAAGTTGATGCGTCCCACTTCCTGCATCATCAGCGCACCCACAATGATCAGCACGGGGGCTGTGGCAAAGGACGGGACCAGGGCCACAAGCGGCGTCAGGAACAGCGCAAGGAAAAACAGCCCTGCCACCACCACGGCGGTCAGCCCGGTGCGGCCGCCCTCGGCTACGCCCGTGGCACATTCCAGATAGCTGGTGGCTGTGGTAGCCCCCATGACCGCACTGGACATGGTGGCAATGGAGTCGGAAATGAGGGCCTTGTCCAGATTTTCAATATGCCCGTCAGGCCGCATCAGGCCAGCCTTTTGCGACAGACCGATGAGCACACCCATATTGTCGAACAGATCCACCACCGTCAGGGTAAAGATGATGGAGAACAGGCCGTGGCTCAACGCACCTGCCAGATCCATCTGCATGAAGGTCTCCGTTGGCAGCGGGATGGATGCAGACAGGATATTGCCAGAGGGAGGTGGTGTCAGCCCCAGCACCATACCCACCCCCGTGATGATGAGGATGCCGATGATCATGGCCCCGCGCACGTTACGGGCCATCAGCGCACCGATCAGGAAGACACCGATAATGGACAGCAGCACCCTGGGCTCGCCCACGTTGCCAAGGGTCACAAAGGTGGAGGCACTGGCGGCAACGATGCCGCAGCTTTTAAGCCCGATAAAGGCGATAAAGGTACCAATGCCCACCACAATGGCATACTTCAGGTCAGTGGGGACAGCATCAATGATCATCTGCCGGATGCGTGTGGCCGTCAGCAGCAGAAAGATCACCCCGGAGATGAAGACCGCCCCCAGGCCGGTCTGCCAGGAGTAGCCTGCCGGGCCGCAGATGTAATAGGCAAAAAAGGCGGTAATCCCCAGGCCCGGAGCTACGGCCACAGGAAAGTTGGCCCACAGCCCCATGATGAGCGAGGCTATTATGGTCACCCAGATGGTGGCAGCCACAGCGGATTCCTTCGGCATACCGGCATCGCCCAGCATGGCTGGCACCACAAAGATCAGGTAGCACATGGCCATGAAGCTGGTCAGCCCGGCCAGGCATTCTGTTCTGACAGAAGTCCCCTTGGCTGTGAGTTTGAAGATCCTTTCGATGATGCCCATGCCCTGTTTCCCCCTGTTCATGGCTGCCAATGGCTCTGTGTCGTCCGTGCCGTGGCCCGTTCTCCATGCAGAACAAAGCCGGACGTGCGGCGTGACAGGCACAGCATAAAACAAATGCGCGTCAGTTTGCCATGCCTTGCCCGCTTTGTCCATGCGCTGACCCTGTGCCGGGTCGGATCCAGGCGGGCCTGGACTGGTCGGCTGCAAGCCTGTTTTTTTGCCTTCCCGTGCGGGAAAGAAGTTTTTTGTGGCATCCCCCCTAAATAAAACGGCTTTTCAAGCCGTTAAGCTATTGTAGTATGCGGTGGCAGGTGAAGCCCGCAGTGTGTTTATCCTATGCTAGAGTAAGTGTTTGGGGAGGAAGTCATGACAGTTTCGGCAAAAGTGTTTTTGTATTCCCTTGGCATGGCCGTATTGGCCGTATTGGTGGCCTGGGCCTGCAAGGGCTTGCTGCCGACGGGAGAAATGGCCCCGGTCTGGGGATGTTTATTGGGGGCCGCTGTCATGGCCGTGGGCATCAGCCTTGTGGCCGGGAATATGCTGGGCAATATGCTGGGCGGGCTTGAAAAGGATCTGCAGAATCTGGCCAGTGGCAATCTGGCTGCCCCGCGCTATTTGGATGCTCAGGGCCTGCCGGCCATCAGCAAATACCTGGAGGAGGCCCGCAAGCTGTTGAAGTTTGAGCGGGGGCTTTCGCGCGGGGTTTTTGACGGGCTGCCCATGCCTTTTCTGTTGGTTGATGTCAACGAAAAGACCACCAGGACCAATCAGGCCTGTCTCGACATGGTCCAGATCGATGGCCGGGTGGAAGACTGCCTTGGCAAAACCCTGGCCGAGATCTTTTACAATGATCCCTCGCGTGAGACCGCAGTGGGCAAGGCCATTCGCAATGGCGAGTATTTCCGCAACCGTGAGGTGACCATCACCGGACACAAGGGTGGCAAGGTGCATGTGCTCTACAATGTCTATCCCATCTATGATGAGGACAAAACGTGCATCGGTGGCTTGTGCCTCTATGTGGACATGTCTGCCCTGAAACAGGCTGAAGAGCTTGTGCAGCAGAAGAATGCCCACATGGATGCCATGATTCGCGAGCTCACCGTTCTTAGCGAGGAAGTTTCCGGCGTGGCCAATACCATCACCCGCAGCGTGGAGCAATCGGACAAGACCACGACCCATTCGGCTTCCCGCCTTGGCGAGGCAGCCACAGCCATGAACCAGATGAACTCCACCGTGCGCGAGGTGGCCCGCAACGCATCGGCCGCCTCGCAAGCCTCTATGGACACCAAGGCCAAGGCCGAAAGCGGCGCGCAGGTGGTGGAACGCTCCCTGCATTGCATCCAGTCTGTCCATGCAGTTTCGCTGGAGCTGAAGGATGATATGGGGGAACTGAATTCCCATGCCCAGGCCATCAACCAGATCATGGGTGTCATCTCTGACATTGCCGACCAGACCAACTTGCTGGCCCTGAATGCTGCCATTGAGGCAGCCCGTGCCGGTGAAGCCGGACGCGGTTTTGCCGTGGTGGCCGACGAAGTACGGAAGCTGGCCGAAAAGACCATGAGTTCCACACAGGATGTGGGCAATGCCATCCGCGCCATACAGGAAAGCACCCAGAAGAGCACGGCCTCGGTGGAGCGTGCCGTGCTGCAGATTGAAGAGGCCACCCGTTTTGCCAACGAGTCCGGCCAGGCCCTGGAGGCCATCGTGGCCACAGCCGAATCCACGGCAGATCAGGTCAACTCCATTGCCACAGCCAGTGAGGAACAATCCTCGGCCAGTGATGAGATCAACCGCTCCATCGAGGAAGCCAGCGGACTGGCGCACGAGACCTCTGCTTCGGTGGGTGAGGTGCGCCGTGAGGTGGAACACCTTGAATCCGTGGTGGTACGGATGCAGGATGTTTGCCGTGAGGGGCAGAAGGGGCTGTAGAACAGAGGCTTTCCCTGCTGGTGTGATTGCTGTCAGGCCCGACGTTGTCGGGCCTTTTGTCAATGATTTCGAGTGGATGGGAGCGGTACAGATCTTTTTGGCAAGGTGAATATCTCCAAGGCGAGAGCACATTGACGGAGCAGTGATTTTTCGGCATCCTGAATCCCTGTCCCCTAAAGCCTTGCCTGCAAGGCAAATTGCCGCAGGCAGGGAGGCAAGGCTCGTTTGCGTACAAGTCTTGTGCAGAACGAGGAATCAGGATAGAGCTTCAGCAAGGGAGGGTAGCATGGAAAGACTTTATGTTAGTTCGTCTGACATTGCGGAAAGAGTGCTGACAAATCTGGGCACACAAATCTCCTCCGGGCGAGAATTGACCATTGGGCAACGCCTGATGGCCATGACTGCAACCGCGCAGACCACTTCGGACTATTATGGCCCTGGCCCGGCTGAAATGGAGGTCAAGCCCGTGGAGCTGCCGGAAACAGTCAAGGGTGCCCTTGCCCGCTATATAAGCTAGAGCGAAATGCCATTGAAAATGGCAGTCGCTCTGGCGGACGCGCTTGTCCAGCTTCGCTGGGAGAGCGGACGCCCGCGCCGTTAGCAAGCGGGACTTGTCCAGCCCGCTGGGAAACCGCGCTTTTCCCGCGCTTGTCCCGCTCTGTGGGGAAGCGTAGGCAGCGTATGGATTGAAACACAGAGTGTTTCAATCAGAATATACTCTAGGGCCAGTTAGGCGCAGATCTTGCAGCATTTTGCTGTTTGGGGCATGGTTATCCATGCCCTTTTCCTTTGCCTTGCTGTCAGGTCAGCAGACTGTTTTGTGTGGCAAGGCTGTCGGCCAGTTTGCGATGGGCCGCAGGCATGGCCAGGTTTGCCAGCTCCGGTAGTTCCAGCCAACGCCAGTCGGTGGCGGCGGTCAGGATGGGCGGGGCTGGCGGCCTGGCTGCCGGGACAGTGGTTGGAGCATCCTCCAGTGTCAGGGCAAGGCAATGCAGGGTGATGCGGTAGGTGGTATAGCCATGCCGGATGATGCCGTATGAACCTGCTACGCGCACGTTGAAGCCGGTTTCCTCGGCAAATTCACGCTGGATGGCTTCTTCCGGGCTTTCTCCTGCCTCGATGCGCCCGCCGGGAAATTCCCAGAGATTGCCCCAAACTCCCTGGGGCAGCCGCTTTTGCACAAAAATCTCTTGCCCGCAGCGCAAGACCCCGGTCACAACTTCCAGAGGGGTGATGCTGGCACGTTTGCCCGGCACGGGGCGTTCGGCCACAATGCCCAGGTGCAGACTGATGCAAAAGGCTGCCAGCGGGCAGAGCGCACAGCGTGGCTTTTTGCCGCAAAGCAGTGCGCCCAGCTCCATCATGGCTTGATTGTGTTCGCGGGCGTATCCCTTCGGTACAAGGCGCAGGGCCAGTTGGCGTAGGCGGCTTGCGGCCGGCTCCTGCTTGACGGGGCTGTCCAGGTCGAAGAGGCGGGCGATGACGCGCTCCACATTGGCATCCACACAGGGCAGAGGCTCGCCAAAGGCAATACTGGCAATGGCCCCGGTGGTATAAGGCCCTATGCCGGGCAGGGCGCGGATGTCCTCTGGCCGCCGGGGAAAGACCCCCCCGTGGCGTTCCATTATCTGGCGGGCCGCCGCAAGGATGTTGCGGGCGCGGCTGTAGTAACCAAGACCCTCCCAAAGCCGCAGGACTTCTTCCTCCTGCGCGGCGGCAAGACTGGGGATGTCCGGGAAACGTTGCATCCAGCGGTTGAAATAGGCTACGCCACGCTCCATCTGCGTTTGCTGGAGCATGACCTCGGAGATCCAGACCTCATAGGGCGTATAGTTGATGCGCCACGGCAAGGCCCGCTGGTGGGTGCAAAACCAGTCTCGTAAGGCGGCCTGTATGGCAGGGATGTTGGCTTCGGGTGGCAGATGGGCTGGCCGGGCAGGGCTGGTCTTTTCAGTGGCAAAAAGACCGGGCAACATGGGAGCTGCAGGCGCGGCTTTGCGGCGTGATGTACTCATAGGGGCATCCTACCCCCTTGGCAGGGCATTGTCATCTTTCCCCCCCTGCCCTATAGTAACAGATGCCCCTGCGTGCCGCCGGGGACAAGAACATCCATCATCAAGGAGCAGGCATGGCCAATCCCGTTGTGCTGCTGGAGACCACCTCCGGCGACATCCTCATTGAACTGTTTGAAGACAAGGCCCCCAAGACCGTTGCCAACTTCCTCCAATATGTGGACGACGGCTTTTATACCAACACCATTTTCCACCGTGTCATCCCCGGCTTCATGATCCAGGGCGGCGGTCTTGGCGCACGCATGGACGAAAAGCCCACCCGTGAACCCATAGAAAACGAAGCCAATAACGGTGTCAAAAACGATCGTGGCACCATTGCCATGGCCCGCACACGCGACCCGCACAGCGCGTCGGCCCAGTTTTTCATCAATCTGGTGGATAATGATTTTCTCAACCATTCTGCGCCCACGGTAGATGGCTGGGGCTACTGCGTTTTTGGGCAGGTCACCGAAGGCATGGACGTTGTGGACAAAATTGCCAAGGTCAAGACCAAGAGCGCGGGCTTCCATGAAAACGTGCCCGTGGATATGGTGCTCATCACCGGCGCAAGCCGCTTTGAATGATGAGTGCGAAATGCCATTGAAAATGGCTATCTCTCTTGAGCATTTTCTGATTGAAATACCGAGCGTTTCAATCAGAAAATGCTCCAGTGTGACTTTTGCTTGACATTACGTCGATTTTGGGTTTTTCTCTCTCAGTTTTCCTAGCGTTTTGGAAGGATATGGGAGGACGAAAGATGCGGGGATCGATGGGCATCGCCATCCATAACAAGCCGCCGGGTTGTGAGAAGAATGCAGCTTGC
>JAFQED010000003.1 GCA_017415765.1 Desulfovibrio sp.
GACCCTGTCACAAATATCATGTCGTCGATGCGCGTACATAGCCTCTCCTGTCATGTATGAAGAGAGCCTACCATAATATTATTTGTTTGACGACACTATCTAGAAAATATCTAAACTTTTAATGCCCCTCCTTCATGCGATTGCCCTGGCGCGAGATAGCAAAACGCTGGACTTTTCCCAAAAATTTGCCTAATCTCCCGTTTTCATTCCATAGTGGGAGGCTGACATGGCTCACAAGAAAATCGAACGCAAGAAAGAACTGGCCCGCCGTCGTCACCGCCGTGCCGAGCGTCTGAAGCAGCGCGTGCGCGAAGCCAAGGCCGCCAAAGCCTAGCTGCGGTATCGCTGCGGGAAGCCTGGCCTGCCTGCTCGTGTGGCCGGGCTGAACGCTGTACGGTTTTGGTGGATACTCCCGTAATCCTGCCATGTGGCGGATGACGGGCTGCATGACGCAAGAGGTCTGCCCCGTGTTTGCCCCGTGTCTGTCGTGAGGTGGCGCACGGCGGCAGCCTGTTGCATTTGCAAATGTCCAGTAACAAATCAGGATGCCACAAGGTCTGCGCCACAAGCGCAGGCTTTTCCCCGATACGCCATGCCAATTTATGAATACCAGTGCCCCGGTTGCGGGCATGTTTTTGAAGAATGGGTCAAGGCTTCCGAAAGCCTTGCAGAAGAACCCTGTCCACGCTGCGGGACGGCTGCACCGCGCGTCATGTCACAAACATCCTTTGTCCTCAAGGGGGGCGGCTGGTATGTAAGTGACTATGGCTATCGCAAGGGCATCAAGGAAGACGGCTCCAGCGATGGGGGAACATCCAGCGGGGAGCAAGCGTCCGCGCCAGCGGCTGATGCCAAAACAGATGCCAGCAGCGGGGCAAGCCAGTCTGCGGGCAGTACGGGATCGGGGCAGTCGGCCAGCACAGCCGCGCCATCCACCACGACATCTGCCACGGCATCTGCCAACAACACAGGAGCCCAGGCCAGCAAAGCCTGACAGGTCAAATCACGGGGGCAGCATGATAGAGCGTTATACCCGCCCGGAAATGGGTGCCATCTGGACACTGGAAAACCGCTACCGCGCCTGGCTTGCCGTAGAACTGGCCGTTTGTGAGGCCTGGGCAGAAATGGGCCGCATCCCTGCCGAAGCAGTGGAGGTCATCCGCCAGAAGGCTGATATTGATGTGGATCGTATCCTTACCATTGAGGAAACCACCCGACACGATGTTATTGCCTTTCTGACCTCGCTGGAAGAAAAGGTCGGGCCCGAAGCCCGTTATATCCATTTGGGCTGCACCTCCTCCGATATTGTGGATACGGCCAATGCCCTTTTGCTGCAGCAGGCCGGTAAGCTCATCCTGCAAGACCTGCGCGCCCTGCTGCAAAGTCTGGAGCAACTGGCCCGCCGCCACAAGGGGCAGCTCTGCATGGGGCGCACCCACGGCATCCACGCCGAACCTACCAGTTTTGGGCTGAAGATGGCCGGTTTTTATGCCGAATTTGCCCGCCATCTGGAACGGGTAAAAGCCGGGCTGGAAAGTGTACGCGTGGGCAAGATTTCCGGCGCGGTGGGCACCTACGCCTTCCTCTCGCCTGAACTGGAAGCCAAGGCCCTGGCCCGCTTGGATCTTGAGGTGGATCCCCATTCCACCCAGGTGGTACAGCGCGACCGCTATGCCCATTTCTTTACTGCGCTGGCGGTCATGGCCGGTGGGGTAGACAGGCTTTGTGTGGAATTGCGCCATTTGCAGCGCACAGAAGTGCTGGAAGTGGAAGAGGGCTTTGCCAAGGGGCAGAAGGGTTCCTCGGCCATGCCGCACAAGAAGAACCCCATTTCGGCAGAAAACATGAGCGGCCTTGCCCGGCTGCTGCGTGGCAATGCTCTGGCCTCCCTCGAAAATCAGGCCCTCTGGCACGAACGCGACATCAGCCACTCTTCGGTAGAGCGCGTTATCATGCCGGATTCCACCATTCTGGCTGACTATATCCTCACCCGGCTGACCCGCCTTCTGGATGGCTTGGTGGTCAAGCCCGAACGCATGGCCCTGAACATGGAGCGTTCTTTTGGGCTGTATTTCTCGCAACGGGTGCTGACGGCCCTGGTGGCCACCGGCCTGCCCCGGCAGGAAGCTTACGAAGCCGTACAACGCCTTGCCATGCAAAGCTGGGAGAGCAGCAAGCCCTTCCCCGAACTGGTACGCGCCAATGCCGACATGGCGGCCCGACTGGGTACTGCCACGCTGGACGAAATTTTTGATCCCGCATATTATCTGCAGCATGAAGACGCCATCTTTACCCGCGTCTTTGGCCACAACTAGCCTTGCCGTACAGGAGGAGCCATGCAGGAACTCAAACGCCGTCTGGCCCGCCTTCTGGTAGAAAAGTCCTACCGGGAAGGCGATTTTACCCTCGCTTCCGGCCGCAAGAGCGACTATTATTTTGACTGTCGCGTTACGGCCCTGCATGCCGAAGGGTCGTACCTGATCGGCACACTGTTCAACCATCTGCTGGAAGGGCTGGACATCCGCGGTGTGGGTGGCATGACCCTGGGGGCAGACCCGCTGGTCTCCTCCACCACGGTCATCTCGCATCAAAAGGGCCGCCCCCTGCACGGGCTGCTGGTACGCAAGGAAGCCAAAGGACACGGCACCGGCCAGTTTGTGGAAGGGCTGGGCAACTTTCAGCCCGGCGACAAGGTGGCCATGCTGGAAGATGTGGTAACTACGGGCGGCTCTCTGCTCAAGGCCTGTGAACGGGTACGCGCAGCCGGGCTGGATATTGTGGCCGTCTGCACCATCCTTGATCGCGAGGAAGGCGGGCGCGAGATACTGCGCCAGGCCGGCTACGAACTGCGCTCTCTGTATACCCGCAAGGAGCTGATTGAACTGGCTCGCTAAGGCGCGCCGCGCCCTCTTTTACCGCGCAGCAGCGCGTCCCCGGTTGTGGCGGCAACCATTGCTGACCGCCATGCTGGTGGGTGCGCTGTCGATTTTTTCTTCTGTATCGCCGCTCAGGGCCGACAACTGGCGGGCCAGCCTGTATGACGAGGGGCTGCCTTCCCATCTTGTAGCAGTGGACAAGCAACGCCAGACCTTTCTCTTTTACGAGAAAAAAAGCCCCTTCAGCCTCAAATACAGCTATCCCTGTGTTACGGGGCAGCTACCGGGCGACAAGCAGGTGCGCAATGACCTGCGTACCCCCGAAGGCATCTACTTTGTGGAGTACAAGATTGCCAGCGGGCTGGATTTTGAGGAATACGGCGGCATTGCCTACACCCTCAACTACCCCAACCCGGTGGATCGACTGCGGGGCAAGACCGGACACGGCATCTGGATACACAGCAAGGGTTACGGCCTTGTGCCCACCCGTGGCTGTGTGGCCATCGGTTTGGAGGACATCGACCAGGTAGGGCCACGGCTCACGCCGGGCACGGCCGTTGTGTTGGCCCAGCACCTCAATGATGAGCCACCGCTCAGGCCCGATGACGGTACGGCGCGGCAGCTGCGCCGCCTGATGCACGACTGGAGCGAGGCCTGGGCCGGGCGCACGGCAGCCCTGTTCGACTTTTACGACCCCACTGCCTACAGCCGGGGGACTGAGGATTTTGACGCCTTTCGCCGCAACAAGGAACGCCTGTTCAAAATCCTCGATTTCATCAAGATCTATAACCGTGAGATCCATGTGCTGGAAGGCCCTGGCTACTGGGTGACGTGGGCCGAACAGTTCTATACAGCCTCCAATCTCTCTACCGAGGGTGTACGCCGTCTCTACTGGCAGCAGGGGGCTGACGGCAAGTTCCGTATCGTGGGCATGGAATGGACGCCCCGCGATCTGGGTATGCGGGCCGACTTTCAAAAAGGCCGCCTTGTGGCCTGGGCTGTCCCGCCAGTGGCCACAGACGCCAGCTCAGAAGCCCCGCGTCTGCCCCGGCTGGATATGCCGGAAACCATGCCGGAAACAGCACCCCCCGCCAGTAGCACTGCTGAGAGCAAGGCTGCGCCAAGCCTCCCCCTGTCGGCACAGAACGCACAGGCCACAGGCAATGCCACAGCACAAAAACCGGCTGCCGTGCAGGTGGCCGCGCTCAGTGAGCCTCTGGTTCCCCAGCCCATGCCTGTGGCCCCGCCGGCAGAGATCGAATGGGGGCAGGGCCGCAGTATGCACAGCCCGGCAGTGTCGCCAGGCCAGCCATTGAGTCCGGCCCCTGCGGATCCTGCTGTTACAGCACCTGCTGAAACACCGCCATTACAGGATACGCTAGAGCCCAACAGCCAGTCTGTCACGCCGCCCGTCACTCAGACCGAGCAGCCAGAAGCACAAGGCATCGTGCTGGACGAAGTCAGCCGCGCAGCCGTGCTGCAGGCAGTACGGGAATGGAGCCAGGCCCTTGCCGCCCGCTCCAGTGACATCCATACGCTGTATGACCGCGCCCGCTATAACCGTATCCCCGGCACAAGGCGTGGTCCTTCTCTGGCTTCGCTGCAGCGCGAATTTACCCGCCTTTTTAGGTCGCCCTGGCTGACCCTGATCCAGGATGCCCCGCAACTGCGCCTGGAAGGGGAATGTGTGGTCAGTGAATGCCCGGAGCTGGTGGTAACAGCCTCTGGCACACGGCAGGGCTTGCGGCGTCTCTGGTGGATGCAGAACGCGGACGGGCAATTCCGTATCGTGGCTTCGGATTTCCGCGAAGGAGATCAGGGGCTGGCAGCTCTCTATCTGGATGCCGTCAGTACCGCTGTCAGTGCCGATATCGAAGCCTGGCGCAAGGCGTGGGAAAATGCCCGCATTGACGCCTATATGGAGGGCTATACCCGCGATGCCGTCCAGCAGAATCGGCGTGGACACCAGCAGATCCGCCATCAGAAGTCCGGTCTTTGGAGCCGTGTGCGACCTGTGCTGGTACAGCTTTCCGGCCTGCGCCTGAGCATGGACAGGCAAGGCATCCGCGCAGACATGACACAGGTGTATGCCGACAGCGTGGGGCGTGGCGACAGGGGTATCAAAACTCTGTATTTACGCTATGATGGCCAGCGCTGGCGCATCCAGCGTGAGGACTGGACTGCCGCAACACCTCTGCCGGAGGAAAGTGTGGGGCAGCCGTGAAGTACCGGGAACATCTGAACATTATCCTCATGCGCGACAATGGGCCGCGCCGCAGCTTCCGTATCCGGCGAAGCCGCTTCTTTGTGCTTTTGGCATTCTTTGCGGTGCTGCCGCTCATAGCTGTGGCTCTTGCCCTGCATGTCTGGCAGCTCTGGCACGAGAACACAGAGCTACACCATCGGCTTTTACGGATGGAAAGTGAGTGGCAAAATGCGCGTGCCACTGCCAGTCGGCTGGAAAACCTTGCCGCCCTGCTGCAGGAAGAAGAAAGCCTCAGCCATGAGCTGGTTGTGCGCCAACTGGGCGGCACGCAGCCTTCCCTCCCGGACAGTGAAACCCTGGCCAGCCAGGGAGACGGCCCGGGACACGAGGAGTTTCCTGTTACCGATACAGGCTATGTCAGCATACGCAATGTTCAGGCCCGCGCCCTGCGTGGCGACAAGCTGCGCATTGCGCTGGATCTGCACAATACCGACAGGCAGGAACAGGCCACGGGGACAGTCCAGGCCAGCCTTATCACTGCTGACGGTAAGCGGCACGAATTGACAATGGAGCCTGAAAAGGTGGGGGATTTCCGCATCCAGCGTTTCAAGCGAGCGGTGATGGTTTGCCGCCTTCCCTCACAAATCAACCTGACCAATGCACAGGTCGTCATAGAAGTCTTCCAGCGCGAGGGCAATACACTCTGCTTCCGCAATATCTATGCTGTGGAGCACTAGTGTCTAATTGCAAAAATTTCGAGCATTATTCCTGAGTTGGCATCCTTTGACTTCTCTTTTCCTCCAGACAAATGGTTTCGCATTTTGGTTATACGCATCAACAAAAGCCGCAATATGCTCACTAAGAGCCTGTGTAC
>JAFQED010000013.1 GCA_017415765.1 Desulfovibrio sp.
AGGTATGGATGCAATTTGTCTGGGATATAGCAAAGGCCAATGCCAATAAGCTCAAGCATGGGGTATCGTTCGAGGAGGCCCAAGCGGTTTTTCAAGACAGTTATGCCCTCAGAATTTTTGACCCTGACCACTCTGATGATGAAGATAGATTTATACTACTTGGACTTTCATCTGCTTCACGCATACTTGTAGTATGTCACTGCTATCGTGAAAATGATGAGGTTATCAGAATTATCTCCGCCAGAAAAGCTACACGGAGAGAATCTTCAACATATTAAAAACGGAGATACATATGAGAGATGAGTATGATTTTTCAAACGCAGATAGAAATCCTTATGTTAAACCACAGAAGACAACTGTAACAATTAGACTTGATAAGTTGACTGTGGATTATTTTAAGTCTGTGTCTGAGGAAGTTAGCATCCCCTACCAAACCTTAATCAATGCTTATCTATCAGACTGCGCGGCTAAAAAATTAAAGCCAACTTTTATTTGGCCTGAATAAGACCTAGAATTAAAATTTTCGTTAAAAATACGGCCAGTCCGCACAATACGCGGGCTGGCCTCTTTGTTTTATGAGGTTTCTATGAAAAAGAATCTTGACTTTGCAAGAAAACTTGATGTGTGGATATGGTCTAACAAACCACAAGTAAAAGAATCTACAAATTTTATCTTTTCCAAGATGCAGAAGAACAATTATTCTGGATATACAGATAAGAATATCAAGAAGCATTTACGGGTAATTTTAACAGACCTGTTTGTCTCTCACAAAGAAAGTCCCCATTTATACATTTCATTCAGCCGAGATAGTAAGGCGTATCGCGCCTCAAAGCGGTTCGCAAAAATATTCCTCAATTACAGGTATGTCATTCTGGTTACTGACTACCTTAAAGAGAATGGATACATCGAGCTTCACAAGGGAATCAACTTCACCAGATTCCAACGTCATTCCCGTATGAAAGCTACTGAAAAACTGGTTCGCCTTTTCAGAAAATATAATAATTCATCTGGTGTTACTGTTCACCGCAATCCACCGATATTTCTCCGAGATTCAGAAAAAAGAAATATCGACTATGACTTGGACACCATAGAAGTTAAATCTCTCATAAAAAATACGAATAAGATAAATAAGAACTTGCAACACCACTCTATAACTTTTAATCCACCGATAGACTTTAGCGAAGACTATTCACAGGCATACTATCTTATGAGGGACAATACAAAGTATTTCAGGGTTTTTAATAATTCATCTTTTGAGCAAGGTGGTAGATTTTACGGTCATTGGTCGCAAATGATAAACTCCGATTGGCGAAAGTACATACAAATTGATGGTCAGCCCACAGTGGAACTTGATTACTCCTGTCTCCATCTGACTATGCTCTATGGACTGGAAGGACTTACTCCACCGGATGGAGATTTATACAAAATTGCCGGTATCAGCCCTGTCTATCGTAACTACATCAAGAAAGCGGTAAACATTGCCATCAATGCCGAATCGGAAGGCGCAGCAACTAAAGCCATCCAACTAGAATATAACTCATTCATAGAGGATGTTGGGTTTATTCCTGACAGTCCAAAAACGATAGTCAATGCTATCAGGTGGAATCATACCCCTATTGAGAAGTATTTTTGTACTGGTTATGGAGTACATCTACAGTATATTGATAGCAGTCTCGCTGAAAAAATTATGCTCTGCCTTCATAACAAAGGTATATGCTGCCTGTGTATTCACGATAGTTTTATCGTAGCTGAAGAATATAAAACTATCCTCTACGAATACATGGGAGACATATTTTATGATAGGTTTGGATTTTATCCGAAGGTAAGTTGTAAATAGTTTTTTTAGTATCGAGACGACAATAATATATCATATCCATACACAGATAGGTGTAATCACACTCTTACCATTACTCATATCAAATTTTTATTAAATTTGTAGTATTTTTATTGATAAACTGAAATGAGTTGTCGGTGTTTTATTCAATGGTTATTCATAATATATAGTTGGATTGTATTCGGTTGCTTTTTAGTAATAGGGTTTGTAGTTATTCTGCTCTTCTAAAACGAACAATTCGTGCAGGACTTGTTGCTGATTCGCTATTTTCGAGAATACCATCTAAAACACGAACATCTTTTCTCATCCCTTCTGGATTCAAATGAGCATATCGCTGTGTCATTCTATACTCAGAATGCCCCATAAGATTTTGGATAGAATAAAGAGAAGTTCCTCTTTGGCTTAACCAAGAGGCAAAGGTATGCCTAAGAGTATGAAATACAACTTTTTGGCGCGGGTCTTCTATACCGTCATTAAGACCAAGTTCCTTGACAACTCTTGCAAAGGTTTTTGAGATTCGCATATGAGTTTTTCCATTGCTCGATGGAAATACATATGACTCACGATTGACTCCTGATTTCATCCTTTCCTCAAAAATAGCTCTAATATCTCCAGCAAAATATGCGTATCTTGATTCGCCAGATTTAGTGTTTCGTAAAATAATAGTCTCATTTTCCATATCGACATCTGCCCATGTGAGTTTGAAAATCTCACCTGCTCTCAATCCACATAGCAACGAAAGTTTTGCCATGTCCCTGACATCAAGGCTATGTTTGCCAAGGGAATCTAGCAGCCGTTTTGCCTCTTCTTGTGTAAGGAAACGAACGCGCTCATTATCCAGCTTCCCTACAGTAAACTTCTTCGTAGGAGAGTCGCCGTCAACTATCCCTTTGTCCCGTGCATAAGTCCAAACTTGAGATACTACAGCCAGCGCGTATTTAATAGACCGTTTTGCCCGTCCAGCTTCGGTCATGTTTCTAATAATTTTTTCGAGATGTGGATATGTAATCTCCCGTAGGGAAATACTGGCAAGTACAGGAGCGAGCCATTTTTTGAACAGGGCCATTTCAGAAACCAGACTTCCTTCCTTCTTTTTTAGCTTGGTTGCTGGGAAGTAGGACTCTTCAAAAAAAGTCCCAAAAGAAACGGCTCTTTTTTGGGCATCTTCTTCGGCTTGCCTCTTACCGTCGTTGATTTTCTCAGTTTCGGCTCGCATTTCTGCCAAAGATTGCGGGCCTTTTCCTGTACGGATATTTTCACGGATTTCCCCCAGAAGCCTGTTTGCTTTTTCAGCCGTCATCCCCGCTGATGCCCATCCAACCCCTTCTTCTTTATCTTTACCGTTAACCTTGTAGCGGATTGTAAAATAGCGGTCGAACCGAACGCCATGCTTACGCTCTTCGTGCTCACGGAAGCGCACACCGGGAAACGATGTTGCTTGCTTGGGTTTTCTCATAAGGGGTTTTCCTCTTTCGCTTTTAGCCGGTAATAGGTTCTGGTGGGGACACCGTCAGTCCCACCTTGGCCCCGCTCTGGCCCCGCGATTTTGTGTAAAACGGTGGTAATTTATCTGAAAGTATGTCAAAGGTAGATGCCACAATATCGTTGGTATTTCAAGGATTTTATTGAATTTCCTGTGGCTGCATGAAGAATAGATACACGGAATGGGGTTCAAGGGGTCGAAGGTTCAAATCCTTTCATCCCGACCAAGTATTTCAAGGGGTTACGGTGAAAGCCGTAACCCCTTTCTCTTTACTCAAAAGACTTTCCAACCCTATTTCCAACCTGTGTGGGGAAAATCTGTCCCACTCCGTACTACTTCATCGGTACTGTCCAGAATTTTTCGCACTTTTGGGAGCAGCTCAGTAGGTCGATCTAGGTACGACCTGCCGGCGCGGCCCTTGCGAGCGGCACCACCTTTACCGCTGTGCCGTGTCATTCGCAGGAGATGTGCGACTATCCCCCCAACGGCAAACGCTGCTCAGACTTCGTGTCCGTTGTTGTATCGGAAAAGGGCCATGTATTCCTGATTGCCCTTGGGCCCCTTGACCGCTGCGGGCAGGACGCCCATGCAGGTCAGGCCCAGCTCCGTGGCGCAAAAGCCGAGGATCTTGTCCACAGCGCGCTGGCGGGCTTCCTCGTCCCGCACCACGCCCTTAACGGTCTCGCCGGGGCCAAGCTCGAATTGCGGCTTGATAAGGGTGGCTACCTGTCCACCGGCGGCCAGCCACTGCATACAGGGCGGTAGGATCAGGGTAAGGGAAATAAAGGAGACATCTGCAACCACCAGTTGCACCGGCTCAGGGATCAGCTCCGGCCCGGCATGGCGCAGGTTGACCCCTTCAAGGCTGACCACTCGCGCATCACGGCGCAGCTTTTCATGCAGCTGATTGTGTCCCACGTCCACAGCATAGACACGGGTTGCCCCGCGCTGGAGCAGACAATCCGTGAATCCGCCGGTAGAAGCCCCGGCATCCAGGCAGGTCAGGCCGCTCACATCCAGATGAAAATGCTCAAGGATGGTCAGCAGCTTATAGGCCCCACGGCTCACATATTGTTGCGGGGCCAGCAAAGCAAAACGCGTCCCGGCGGGGAAAGGCTGCCCCGGTTTGGGCACGCGCTGCGCTGGTGCGCCGGGTGGCAGAGCCGGGTCATCCAGCAGCACCTGCCCGGCCATGATCAGGCGGCGGGCCTGCTCCCGGCTTTCGGCCAGTCCCTGCTCAAAAACCAGCTGGTCGGCGCGTTGGCGGGCAGCCTTTGGCACAGGCTAGTCCCCGGCCTGGGCCTTGAGAGCCTCGGCCTGGGCTGCGGTAGCAAGGGCCTCCAGCAGGGGTGAAAGCTCCCCTTCCATGATCCTGTCCAGAGAATACAGGGTCAGATTGATGCGGTGATCCGTGCAGCGGCCCTGCGGGAAGTTATAGGTACGGATACGTTCCGAGCGGTCGCCCGACCCCACCTGTGCCCTGCGGTCAGCAGAAAGCTCCATGTTCTGGCGTTCACGCTCGGCCGCAAGGATGCGCGATGCCAGCACCTTCATGGCGCGGGCCTTGTTCTTGTGCTGGGAGCGTTCATCCTGACAGCTCACCACCGTGCCCGTGGGGATATGGGTGATACGCACAGCGGATTCCGTTTTGTTGACGTGCTGCCCACCCGCGCCCGAAGCGCGGAAGATGTCGATGCGCAGATCCTCAGGCCGCAGCTCCACGTCCACTTCCTCGGCTTCGGGCATCACGGCCACTGTGGCTGCCGATGTGTGGATGCGCCCCTGCGTTTCCGTGGCGGGAACACGCTGTACGCGGTGGGTACCCGCCTCAAACTTGAGGCGGCTATAGACCTTGTTGCCCGCCACAAGGCAGATAACTTCCTTGTAACCGCCCGTTTCCGAGGGCGATTCGCTCATTATTTCCACCTTCCAGCCCTGAAGTTCTGCATGACGGCTGTACATGCGGAAAAGGTCAGCCGCAAAAAGGGCAGCCTCCTCCCCGCCGGTGCCGGCGCGGATTTCAAGGATGGTGTTCTTTTCGTCCAGGGGGTCAGTGGGCAGCAGGGCCACCTTGAGAGCCTGTTCCAACTGGGGCAGGGCTTCCTCACAGCGGAGGACTTCCTCCTGGGCCATTTCGCGGATGTCCGGGTCAGCATCGTGCAAAAGCTGGCGGTTGTCGGCCAGCTCCTGCTCCAAGGCGCGGTGCTTGCGAAAAATTTCCACTATTTCACGCAAATCCGCATGGGCCTTGGTCAGCTTGCGGTACTGTTCCTGATCATTAAAAACGTCAGGCTGCGCCAGCGCGTCCTCCAGCTCCAGATATTTTTTTTCCAGTCCTTCCAACTTGGCGAACATGGGGATCTCCTTGGGGTCAATCAGTCCAGCGGTCATGCCAGAGCTCATGGCTGACCGGCTGGACACGCTCTGGCGCGTCCTCACCCAGAGCCGTATGCAGGGCGACCACGGCCACTTCAAGCTGGGCATTGTCCGGCTCGCTGGTGGTCAGGCGTTGCAGGGTCAGGCCCGGCGCACGCAGAACATGGGACAGCGGGCCATCAGACATCCGCGCTGCATAACGGATAAGCTCATAGGCCAGCGCGCTGATAGGTATGATCAGAGCCAGCTTGAAAAATACCGTCAGGGCGTGCTTGGCAGGGGCGTTGTCCGGTGTCCATGCCAGCAGCAGAAGCGGCACCAGAATCGCGTGCAGTACAATAGAAATACAGATGACAAAGAGCAGGAACGTCGTGCCACAACGCGGATGCAGACGGCTCATGCTGGCTGCGCTGGCCGCACTGACCTCCTCACCGGACTCATAGGCATGGATGGTTTTGTGCTCGGCCCCGTGGTACTGGAAGACCCGGCGAATGTCCGGCACCCATGATATGAGCCAGATGTAGGCCATAAAAATACTGGCCTTGAAAAAGCCATCCCAGATGTGGAAGGACAGGCCCTCCACATCGCCCCCCCATCCCAGCCAGAGCATGAGCAGAGAGAGCAGATGCGGGGCCACAACAAAAAGGCCCACGGCCATAAGCACAGCCAGCCCAAGACTGAGTAACAGCTCCCAGTTGGAAAGCTCCTCCCCTTGACCCTCGGCAGCGACTTCCACCGAGCGGTTCAGGGCCTTGATGCCGTTGACCAGGGTTTCCAGCAGGACGGGAAAACCGCGCACAAAGGGCTTTTTGAGCCACGGACGCCGCGTGAGCGAAAACCACGGCAGCCGGCGTGTGCGGATACGGCCATCCGGGCAGCGCACGGCAAGGGCATAGCTTGGGCCGTAACGCATCATGATGCCTTCCATGACGGCCTGACCACCCACCACAGGGCAATCAGCAGCAAGAGCCGCGCCTGCAACACCAGACGGTGCTGCAAGGCGCGAGCCAAATGATGCCAGCAGACTGGCCCAGAGGGCAGCCAGCAGGGTCGCCAGTGAAAAACGGCGCGCTGGCCTACTTCTGTTCAAACTTGGCGTACTTCTTGCGGAAGCGGTCAATGCGGCCGGCAGTGTCGAGGAAACGCTGCTTACCGGTGAAAAAGGGATGGCAGGCCGAGCAGACTTCCACATGGACCTGTTCGCCCTTGGTGGAGAGCACTTGCTCCTGATTACCGCAAGCGCAGGAGATGGTGGCCTTGTACACAGTGGGATGGATGTCTTTTTTCATGACAAAACCTCTCAGCCGACGGCCGGACTCGGCTTGTCGCCAGCCCTTGCGGGCCGGACACCGCTGCCGTTACGGACGCCGCGCAGTTGTTTTTTTACCCGCACGGCACGGGAACTGCCGTACAGGGACGCTTTGCATACACTGTTTTGTCCGGCTTGGCAAGCCACGGCCTGGCGAAGACAGTCACTTTTGTAATGGTAACGTCTTTGTATCTCAAGACCTAACGGCGAAACTGCACGAACGAGAGTTTTGGCAGCATTTCCTCAGTCATGTAGCGAGCCGACCACGGGCCAAGGTCAAACTCATTGCACAGCTGATTACTACGATTAAATATGGTGCCGCTGGAGACACAGAACAGTTTAGGGAGTTCCTTTGCTGGCAGGTGCGGCTGCATAGAGGGATCAAAGAGAAAATTCACGCGGCCAATGGCATGCACAAGCCCCGCTGCCCAGGCTTCGGGCTTACCGCGACCCACCTCGAACCCGGCGAGGCAGGCATCACGCAGGAGGCACAAACACAGTTCCAGATATTCGTCTGTCAGATGGCTTTTACAGACTGATTCCAATTTTTCGCGGATACGCAGCACGGCAGGCTGCAATTCTGTGGGAATATCATCCATGGAGAAGGGAGGGAATCCCTCGTCGTCGCCGCTGGGGTACTGTGCTGGGCTTTCGCCAAGCCCCTGCCGGAGTACAGGATACTCCTCACCCTGTTCAAGAGGTAATCCCGCAGCCACAACTTCAATGCTGTGCCACCAGTCGTCTCCGAAGTCGAAAAGATAATGGAATTTGTCACCTTTCGTAAGGTTGAACTCCCCAAGCGTTGCTGTGGTGGCATCATGCACAGGCGGCCCGAACGGGAAGGACTCATCCTCATCTATCCCGTAAAGTTCGCCCTTGTGGTCATAGGGTCGCTTACAGCCAAAACAGAACTGATAGAGATGCTCTTCATAACGTTCAAAGGCATCGAAGATGGCCTGATGCAGGACATCAAGGGTCTGGTCAGAGCGGATGTCAATGATACGCAATACAGGGGATGCCTTGTTGACATGAAAGTTTGGGCCGGACAAAACTTCTACACAAAGCCGCATGCAGGTTACTTTGTTGAAGTTATGTTTTTTCATGATGCAATTCCTTATAGTTTCATGCGTTATGAAGAGCCCAGGTATCCAGCTTTGAAAAGTATCAAGGTATCCTGCGCTCTACGCCTCTTATCGACAACTGCACGGAACCTCTTTGAATGTGTTTAACTTGCAATGAACGTACAAAGTTCTGGTGTAATGGCAAGAGAACCAGTATTGATCGTACCCAAAACTACATCCATTTACACCCATTTTACAAGCTCAAATTTTATCCATATCTACCTGTCTCCCATCTGTGTCAAGCCAGCAATACTATTTCCTGGAGACTGGGCCGTATCCGTGATATACATGCGCAGCGGAGGTGTTGCATCTCTTTTGCGGATTTAGTGTGATGGTACGATTTGTGCAAGTCTCGTACCCAACGACCAAAAAACGCCAACAACGTTCTCATGACAAAACCTAGTTTTTCACTGCTCAGGAGGCAGCATGGCTATCACTCTGCAAAATCTTCAAAATCTCAGTAACGTGACCAGTCTTTCCGAAGTTCATCTCTCCAGTGAAGGGCAGGTGGAAGCGCACGGCGGGCTGAAGGCCGCCTTCCAGAAGATCGGTGATTTCTTTAAAAGCCTGACAGCCAGCGGCCGCGCCGAAATAGCCAGTCGCAATGAACGCCTGCTGTTTGCCATGCAGGAGGTTGTAAAGGCATCCCGTAACAGCCAGCACGAACAGGAGCGCGCTCTTACCGGCAGCCTCAATACCGTGCTTAACCGGCTCACGGAAGCTGCTGCACACCACCGCCAAAAGAGCGTGGACGACCTCCTCTCCTCCCTGCGTTCGGAAAGGCAATTCAAGGCTCTGCCAGAAGCCGCCCGGCAGCAGCTAGAAATTGCCGCCAGCAGCATTACCAGCAATTTGCCCCGTTCCAGTTGGCAGGGTGCCCTCAACGCCATGAAGGTTCGCTTCTACGGCCCGCACAATACTGAACAGATAATGGATCACCTGCGTAACCACCATGTTGGGCAGTTCAGCGATGTTAAGGAATGGCAGCAGATAAATGGCGTAAAGAGAACTGCAATCATTCCCTGGGATGGGGCAGAAACAGCCATCTCTCAACTTTTTTCCAACACTGAAGAGAGCACTATAGATCAAGTGAAGGGCGCACTTTCTCGCATAGTGCGCGTAACCTTCAGTAACCGGGTGCAAAACGGTGTCGACAATAGCGCAGGTGAACGCCTTCCGTATACGTTGCAGGAAGCCGCCAGGGAGATACGGGCCAGGGTGGACGATATTTTCCGAGCAACTCCTCGTCTCAGCGGTACGAATCCCTTTGACGATGCAGAGGCCAGAACGATTGTGAACGGCATACTGGATAAGCTTTTGAGCGATGAAGCCATACAGCAGGCTGTTACCAACGCCAACCTCCTGCGCGGTATCAACGATATATATATCAAGGATGCCCTACGCGGCTGTGTGGACAGCATTAACGGCGAAGTAATGGGGACTGGTAAGACCGTTGCCACCTATATCAACAGCCTGCGCAACGCCCTTGGTGCGGAACATGCCCGCTATCTGCCCTTCATCACGACTATGCTCTCCCAGTCTGGCATTGAGGCCACTACCCTTGATTTGCAGAAGGGGTGCGGCTTCAGAGAAGCGGATATTCTTGCCAACGCGCTCTTTGCTGACATCAAGAACCGCGTGAACACTGTAGAGCGCGATGGCAATGACCTTATCCTCCGTCATAGCAGCCGCGCCAACTACATCACGCAGAACGGAGCAAGAGCACCCATATTCCATGCCGATGCTGTCCTGACCATGCGCATCCATCTGGATCAGCCACCCTCTACAGTGGAGCACCCCAACGGTACGGCCTACATCCCCAGTTTCAGCTATGAGGATGTTTCACTGACCTACAGCGCGCTCTGAGCCGTTACGGTCTGACTGTATGCCGAAAAGCCCGCGCTTGCGCGGGGTTTTCGGCATACACAACGATGATGCAGCGCATCAGCGCGCTCCTCAATCTGCCCTGTTCTGTGCCTTGAGCTGGCCACAGGCGGCATCAATGTCACTGCCCTTGCTCTTGCGGACAATGGCTGTGATGTGCCGCTGCCACAGGGCCTGCTCAAAGGCCAGTACGGCAGCTTCGCTGGGGGCTGAGTACGGGGCACCGGGGGTGGGATTATAAACGATAAGGTTGAGCTTGGCCTTAAGCGGGCTGATCAGGCGGGCCAGTGCTTCGGCATGTTCTGGCTGGTCGTTGACGCCACCCAGCAGCAGGTATTCAAACGTAATGCGCTCGCGCGTTTTGAGTGGATAGGCTTTGAGGGCAGCCAGCAGGTCGGGCAGGGGCCAGCGGGCGGCGCGTGGCATGATTTTGGCGCGCAGCTCCTGGCTGGGGGCGTGCAGCGAGACAGCCAGATAGGCCAGCCCACTTTCTCCCAGTTCTTTCAGACCTTTTTGGATGCCGCTGGTGGAAACCGTGATACGACGTGGCGAAAAGTTCAGCCCACGGTCATCATTAAGACTGCGTAGGGCACGCATGACTTCCGTCAGGTTGAGCAGCGGCTCTCCCATGCCCATGAAGACCAGATTACGCAAAATGGGCCAGTCTGGCCGATCATCCCCCAAGTGGGCGCGGGCCACCAGTATCTGCCCCAAAATCTCCCCCATCCGCATGTTCCGCTCAAAACCCATGCTGCCTGTGGCGCAAAAGGTACAACCCATCGCGCAGCCCACCTGCGAGGAAAGGCATTGCGTCCAACGGCGTACGCCATCGCGTGAGTCTGACGGGATGAGCACGGTCTCCACCATTGCCCCGTCTTCCAGGCGCAGCAAAAACTTGGTGGTGCCGTCTGTGCTTTCCTGCACGCGGGCTACTTCTGGCCAGGTAATGCGGGCCTCGGCTGCCAGCAGAGCGCGGCACGCCTTTGAGACATTGCTCATGCAGTCAAAGTCACGCGCCATGCGCTGCCACAGCCATTGCCAGACCTGAACAGCGCGGAAGCGCGGTTCCCCGCGCTCCTGCAACCACTGCTCAAGTTCCGGCAGGGTAAGGTCAAGCAGATCGACCACGCCTAGCCCACAGACTTGCGGGCATAATCCCGCACAAAGGCTACAGCAGAATCATGGTCGGTCACTTCACCGGCTATCTGGGCCTGCAAAAGGGCATCGCGGATGACACCCACCAGCGGGCCAGGCTGCAAGTGCGTTTCGCGCATGATGTCATTGCCGTTGAGCAGAGGTTCCAGCATCTGTTCGGGCGTTTCGGCCCTGTCCAGATATTTCATATTGTGGTTGAAGGAGGTGGGGGTATCCTCCTTGGCCTGCATATCGGCCCTGGCCATGGCAATAAGTCGGGGGTATTCGTCCAGGGCCTTGAAACGGCGGATGCCCCGGTCGGTCAGCATGAAGTGGAAGCGCATATGCTGCTTGACCAGATGGCAGAGCAGGTCAATGTCCTCCGGCGTAAAGTGCAGACGACGCAGGATCTTGCGCGTAACCTTTGCCCCGACCCGGTGATGCTGGTAGTATGTCCACTGGCCGTCGATATACTCGCCCGTGTAGAGCTTGCCCACATCGTGGAAAAGCATGGCCATGGTGCCCAGCCAGTCGTAATGGAAGCCCTCTTCGGGATAGTGTTTCATGCACTCCAGGGTATGGTCAAACACACTGTCCTGATGTCCGTCCCGTGTCTTGTCCTGCATGATGCAGGCCAGCGCGGCCACTTCGGGGATAAGGCCCTGCAGGATGTGGGCATCGTACAAAAGGCGCACAAAGCGGTGCATGGATTCTGCCGTGACCTTGCGCCACTCGTCCATGATGTCTGTAGTGGGCACATAGTCCAGCACACGGGTGGAGGCCCGCACGATGGCAATCCAGGTATTCGGCTCAATGGGCAGGTCAAAGTTGGCAGCAAAGCGCAGGGCGCGGATAGCCAGCAGGTAGTTGTGGCGCAGGGTCTCATCCGGCAAGCCCATCAGGCGGATAGTGCCACTGTCCACATTGGCAAAGCCTTCATAGGCATCATCACTGGGGGCGGGGCTGCCAAAATTGGTGACGCTGAGCTGCTTGCGTTCCTGCGGGTCGATTTGGGAAGCCATGGTGGGCGTCATCCGCAGGAGGGAGAGTTCGGGATGGCTGGCCGTAGCCGTTACCAGCGGATAAAAACGGAAAAGCACGCCGTTTTCTTCCAGCTCGGCAAGAGCGCGGCTGTCCTGATCCAGCCTGGCCTTGGGGAAGATCTTGCTCAGGCTTTCCAAATCCGGCTCGCACGCAATGTCAACGGCAAAAGTTTTACTTTTGCGTAAGAGCATATCCTGCAAGGGGGCGTTGATCACATGCGCGTCATAGCCGTTGCGCAACAGGGTTTTGCAAATGTTGATGGCTTCCTTGAGCGCTTTGTGCATCAGGGTCTCCTTGTGGCGTAAGTTGGACGCAAGTATAGCAATACTCTACCGCAGCAAAGCCAGAAGTCAAGCCTTGGGCGTAGCGTACAGCAACAGTAAAGCCCCGCACCTTGCGGTACGGGGCTTCACTAACATCAGCGCAGCGAAAAGCTAGTCGCTGAAATGTCCCACTTCTTTCTTGACGCCAAGGGCAATCTTCCAGAGCAGGGAGAGCACCAGCGCACCCACGGCATAAACGCCCAGGGCCACGGCGATTTCCTTGCAGGTAGGTGCATAGGGGGTGATGGCTTCATACATATTGGGCGTAAAACCACCGATGAGCAGACCAAGGCCCTTGTCGATCCAGCTTGCGGCCACCAGCAGCACCAGGGCCAGCGGCAGCAGGGGGCCAGTGCGCCATTGCGGCGGGATAAGGATGACCAGCGAGCCAATGGCCATGACCACAGCCGCCCACATCCAGTAGCTTACCCAACCCCATTCGCCGTGATGGCCGGAGAAGAGGTAGAGCATGGGTTCCATATGGCCGGGGATCTGGCTGTAGAAGGCCGTGAAGATTTCCAGCAGGTAGAAGAAGACGTTGATGCACATGGCATAGAGGATGATGGTGGTCAGCGTCTTCACGGCGTCCCTGCCGGGGTCAAAGCCGGTGAGCCGCCGTACCAGGAAGATGAGCAGCAGCAGGATGGCAGGCCCGGAGCAGAAGGCCGAGGAAAGGAAGCGCGCCGCCATGATGGCGGTCAGCCAGTAGTGGCGGCCGGGGATACCGGCATACAGGAAGGCCGTGACCGTGTGGATGGAGAAAGCCCAGAGGATGGAGATGTAGATCAGGGGCTTGATCCACTTGGGCGGGTCGATCTCGTGCCGTTCGGCTTCCAGCGTCACCCAGCCGATGATGATGTTCAGGCCCAGATATCCAATGAGCACCAGCATGTCATAAAACATGACCGAGTTGGGCGTGGGGTGCAGCATGACGTTGAGCATGCGCTGGGGCTGGCCCAGGTCCACCACGATGAAGAGCGCGCACATGACCACGGCCGACACGGCCATGAATTCACCAAAGATGATCATGCGCTTGAACTTTTTGTAGTGGTGGAAGTAGGCGGGCAAAACCAGCATAACAGCCGAGGCCGCCACACCCACAAAGTAGGTGAATTGCGAGATGTAGAGACCCCAGGAGACGTCACGGTTCATGCCCGTGATGCCCAGGCCCTCCTGCAACTGGTTCAGATAGACGAGGCCGCAGCCTGCAATCAGCACAAGCAGGAAGAGCAGCCAGAGATAGTAGGTCTTGGATCCGGTCAGCAATTTTTCAAGCATGGCCTGTTCTCCCTAGATGAGGTAGTAGACGCCGGGCTGCGTGCCCAGATTGGGCTTGCGGCGGATACTGAAGTTGGCGGCCAGGGCCTGACGCACCGTTGAATTGGGGTCTTCCAGGTCACCGAAGAGTATCTTGCCGCCAGAGGCTTCGACACAGGCGGGCATCTTGCCTTCAGCAAGGCGTTCGGCGCAGAAGGTGCATTTTTCCACCACGCCGATCATGCGCGTGGGGTAAGCCGGATTGGGGGCCTCTGCCGGCAGGTACTTACGCGGATCCACAAAGTTGAAGGAACGCGCACCGTAGGGACAGCCAGCCATGCAGAAGCGGCAGCCAATGCAGCGGTGGTAGTCCATGGCAATGATGCCATCTGCCATCTTGTAGGTGGCCTGTGTGGGGCACACCCGCACACAGGGCGGATTGGTGCAGTGGTTGCACAGCAGGGGGAAGCTGGCCTTCTTGGTGCGCTCGTTCAGGTGCGGGTTCATGTCGTCAGGGAAGACGTGCTGGTACTTGTCCAGCCAGAACCATTTGATGTTCTGGTCGGTGGGGATGTCCGGCACGTTGTGCACCTTGTGACAGGCTTCGATCAGGGGCTTGTAGTCTTCCGGCCCATTGAACTTGCGCGTGTCAATGACCATGGCCCAGCGTTTGGCAGTAAGAGCCTTGGCACCCTTTTCATAGCGTCCAGGGGCGATCTGGGCCTGTGCCGTGCCGCCAAGGGCGGCCATCCCGCTGGTCAGGGCAAAGGCCGAAAGGCCCGCCACTTTCAGAAAGTTTCTTCTGCTCGTGTTCATTACTTGCCCTCCGTGGGAATGATGTGGCAAGTCCAGCAATAGGGATAGACGCTGTTGGCCACATGGCACTTTTCGCAGAATTCCTGATAGTTGTTGTGGCACTTCACACAGGTATTCTGGAGGCTGATGGTCCACTTCCTGCCGTCTTTGGCAGACACATAGACGCGGTTTTCGTTACGCAGGGCTTCATCGCGCCATTCGTTCAGCAGGCGCATGTGCTGGGCGCGCATGAATTCGGTGTCTTCGATGCAGCTCTTCTCGTCCTTGGGCAAGACCACGCCGGTGGAGGTATAGTTCTTGCCACGATAGCCCAGCCAGAACGGCGAGCTGGCCAGCACCACAAAGATGACTATGCCGGCAATGACAGCTTTGGCGTTATACATCTGCTATTCCTCCCCTTCCGGCTCGTCATCGACCACATTGGGCAGGTCTTCCTGCCGCAGGTCCATTGTGCGCTTGGCTTCGCCCTTCATCACAAGGGCGTTGCCCACCAGCTCATGCAGACCGCTTACGGTGACGCCGGGTGCCCAGTAATCGGCCAGCGGCGGCAGGGTGGCACGGTCAATGGCGCAGACACAGGCCATGTGGTTGACGCCGAACTTCTGCTGCACATAGCGCAGGGCATTACCACGGGGCATACCGGCGCGCATCCGCAGTTCCATGATTTCTTCGGTGTTCAGGCCCGAACCGGCACCGCAGCAGAAGGTCTGTTCGCGGATGGTGTTTTCGGGCATTTCCACGAAGTTGTTGCAGACGTGCTTGAGCACGTAGCGGGGTTCGTCCAGCAATCCCATGGCACGGGCCGGGTTGCAGGAATCGTGGAAGGTGGTGACGATATGGTCGTTACGGCTGGGATCCAGCTTGATCTTGTTGTGGTGGATAAGGTCAGCCGTAAATTCCGCGATATGCACCATCTTGGTGGAGGCAGCGTTCTTGAAGACCGTGCCGGTGATGGGCGACTTGGGCGTTATCATGTGGCTGGGCGAAGGCCCGTTGTAGGTATCCATGTACTGGTTGATGACACGCCACATATGGCCACATTCGCCACCCAGTATCCACTTGGCCCCCAGGCGTTCGGCTTCGGCGTACATTTTGGCATTGAGCTTCTTGGCCATGTTGAAGCTGGTAAAGGAGCCAAAGTTGCCGCCTTCCGAGGCGTAGGTGGAGAAGGTGTAGTCCAGATCCAGCTCATGGAAGAGCAGGAGATAGCCCATGAAGGTGTAGATGCCGGGGTCGGCAAAAACGTCGCCTGACGGCGTGATGAACAGGATCTCGTGGCCCTTTTCGTTGAAGGGGGTCTTGGGCCGGATGCCGGTGACGGTTTCGCAGTCGTCAGCCAGCATTTCCACGATTTCCACAAAGGAGTGGGGCTGGATACCCAAGTGGTTACCGGTGAAGCTGCAATTCTTGACCGGATCCATGATCCAGTGGGTGCCAAGGCCCACTTCGTGCATCAATTCACGCACGATGGCCGTGATTTCTGCGGTGTCGATGCCGTAGGGGCAGAACAGCGAGCAGCGGCGACATTCGGTACACTGGTAGGCGTAGTAGAAAAGCTCCTTCACTACATCCTTGTCCCAGCTGCGTGCCCCTACCTTTTTGCCCAGCAGCTTGCCGAGCATGGTGTAGTCACGCCGGTAGAGGGAGCGCAGCAGTTCGGCGCGCAGCACAGGCATGTTCTTGGGGTCGTTGGTACCAAGGAAGAAGTGGCACTTGTCCGCACAGGCACCGCAGCGCACGCAGATGTCCATGAAGAGCTTGAGGGAGCGGTGCTTTTCCAGCCGTTCGGCAAAGGCATCGCACAGGATTTTTTCCCAGTTTTCAGGCAGGTTCCAGTCCTCTGCTGCGGGATCCCAATCGTGGGGATTGGGCATGTGCAGGAGTTCCATGGTTTCCTTCTTGGCCGGATAGCAAAAGCTGCCCGGCGCGAACTCAGGCTTGATGTCGAGCCAATCCTGCTCCGGAAAGGCCGGACGGCTGGCAACGAGCATTTGCGGCGTAGGTAATTTTGCCATGATCTCCACTCCTTACTCTGCGGCCTTTTCGGGTTGCTTTTCCAGCGGCAGGCCGGCTTCGGCCATGGCGTCACGGTAGGCATCCTCGTATTCGGGATAGGTAAAGAACTGCTTGGGCGGGTTCCACGGGTTGACGTGGCGCACACGCCGCGTGTTGTTGGCAAGGTTGCGCGTGGGGCTGAAGAACACGCCCGGCGCATGGACCAGCTTGGAGAAGGGGAAGTACATCAGCAGCACACAGACCAGGGTCAGGTGCACGATGAAGATGGCATTGAGGTGTTCGGGCGAAACCGGCGAGAAGTGGGTCAGGCCCATCAGGAAAATTTTGACCTGCGAGATTTCGGTCTTATCAAAGTAGCGCAGGCAGATGCCAGACACCACCACGCCCAGGATCAGCCAGAGCGGGAAGTAGTCATTGGCAAGGGAGAGATAGCGCAGCCGCTGGTTGAAGATGCGGCGGCCCAGCAGAAAGAGCACGGCCACAAGCAGGATACCACCGGTCATGAAGAAGCGCGGTGCGCCGATCTGCATGATGCCGTCGATGGTTTCCACAAAGGTGATACAGGAGGGCACAGGCTCCATGAAGAAGCGGAAATGGCGGATAAAGACCAGCAGGAAGCAGTAGTGGAAGAGCAGCGAGAAGCACCACAGCCACTTGGACGAATAGTAGATGCTGCGCGGCCCGTTGTTGACGGGGTCGTTTTCGCGCACTTCGGCCAGCGTGTTGCGGAAGAGGGAACGGAAGAAGAACACTTCCAGAAACATGCGCTTGACCACACCCCATGTGGTGCTGGGGCAGTCGATCTTGGCCTGTTTGATAAAGTCCAGCGATGCTTCCTGCCCACCCGTGGTAGGGATGGCAAAGGGCACTGGAGACTTTGCCCAATAGACCATGCGCCAGACCAGGCCGGCAATGAATACGACCACCGCTACATACGGCAGCACAACGCCAAAGAGGGAGGCAAGCCCGATACTTGCTCCCACCCAGGCGATGGCACCCATGAGCAGCACCAAAATCAATGATGCAAACATTCCCTACCTCGCTTGGCTACAAGTTGTCCAAGAAGTCTTCCAGAGCGGTCTGGGAAACAGGTTTCGCCGTGTCACAGCACGGCCTGTGGGCAGCCTGACGGGCCGCCCGGCAGCAGGGCCGGCCTACTCGGCCTTGCCGCCATCCTCCAGCCTTTGCGCCCAGCGCGCCAGTTGGGCGTGCTGGTTGCGGATTTCCTTGATGCGAGCCTCGGCAACGGTTTCGCGGGCCTCGCAGTACATGTCGAACGCCAGAAGCGCAAGACTGTCAAGGCGTGATTCTGCCTCCAGATAGGCGGCCAACTGTCCGACATCCTGCATTTTGGGCAAAACTTGCTCCCGCAGGATGGGCTTCATGGCATGGATGACCGCCAGACTCTGGCTGGGCAAAAATTTTTGTACGGCGCGCAACTTGATAAAGCGGTCGAGCGCGTTCTTGACCGTGGGGGGGTGCATGTCCTCCCCGGCAACGGCATCGAACAGCGTAGAGGCAGCCTCACGGGTCATGTGGGCCACAGGGTTGCCAAAGGGATCCTGCTTGGTACGCAGAAAGCCCGTTGTTTCAAACGGGTAGGTGGCAAACACCGCCTCCACCCAGGCGGCGACCACCTCTTTTTTGTGTGCGCGAAAAATCTCAAGCGACAACATGCGTCAATCTCCCACATACGCCCACGGTCGACAGCAAAAGAAATTCGGCACAAGGTCACCGGCAGGGAACGGCATCAACCCTTGGCTTGCCTGTACTACTGCCTGTGGATACGGCTAACCGTCAGGACGTACTGTAAAAATATAACCGGGAAAGGCAAAAAGCGTCAAGCCCCCGGCTATTTTGAGACACTCACTTTCCTGATGATTTTGTAAAATTTTCTATTGGTATTTCTGTGAAGTGGAAGCCACTTTTCATCCAAAAAGTGAAACTTGCGCTATTTTGCACCGGGGCAATCGCATGAAAGAGGGTTCTTCCGGCTTGAGGATACTTTTGACAAAAAGAGAGGACATGGACTCCGATCGGGGTAGGCATAAAACCACCGACAGGGGGAGCACCATGTCCCCCATTGAGATAGCCTTTTAGTTACACGGTGGTAAGCCCCCTTCGAGAGGGCTATATCATACCACCACCTCTGGTGGTATCTGATTAATGAGTCCTGAGCCTAGAGGCGTAAGGCTACTTGTGCGTCTCGCGCCAGAGCTGAAAGACCAGCAGATTCCAGAGCGGTTTGCGCAGATCCACCCGACCGGAAAAATGGGTATCCATCAATTGCCGCACAGCCTGCGGATCCAAAATGCCATCGGCCCGCAACCTGTCCGGCGCAAGCATATCCTCCAGCAAGGGGCGCAGACGACCCCGCAACCAGGCCGCCACAGGTATCTGAAAACCGCGCTTGTTACGGTAGAGTATTTCCGGCGGCAACATTCCGGCAAAGGCTTTTTTGAGCAGATATTTGCGTTTGAAACCACGCAACTTGTGGCGCAGGGGCAAACGGGCAGCCAATTCCGCTATTTCGTGGCCCAAAAAGGGTGCCCGTGCTTCCAGGGAATGCAGCATGGTGCAGCGGTCGAGCTTCACAAGGATGTCATCCAGCAGAAATTGCCGAGCATACACATGGAAGGCCCGCGCCAGAGGGGACAGTGCCAGCCCGCTTTGCCAGTCTTCGTACCGCTCACGGGTGGGGGCGTACAGAGATGCCTCATCCAGCATTGTCTCGACCCCTGCCAGCCACGGGGCTGCCAACAACTCACGCTGCATATCCGGGTCAAGGGCTGTCAGCAGGGTCTGCACGCGCAGCCAGTCCGGCGCAGCAGCCCCCTTCAGAAAATTGGCCGCCGCCAGTCGCGGGTTCACATAGCCCGACAGGGAGGGCAGGCAGCGAGCCAGTGGCTCCAACAGGCCACGCCGCAAAACTGCGGGCAAGGCAGTATACCAGCGGGCCGTCTTGAAAGCGATATAATGCTCATAGCCCCCCCACAGCTCATCTGCCCCGTCCCCGCCCAGGGCTACGCTGACGTGCTCGCGGGCCAGGCCAGCCAAAAGCCAGCTTGGCATGACAGAGGCATCGGCAAGGGGGGTGTCCATCCGGCTGACAAGGGCGGGCAGACTGTCGGCACAGGCATCAGCCGAAAGTATCCTCTCGCAGTGGTCGGTGGCAAAGGTTTGCGCCACAAGACGTGCATAGCAGGATTCATCGTAACTGGATTCCCGGAAGCCGATGGAAAATGTCCGCACAGGCCGGGGGGACAGTTCTGCCATCAGTCCCACCACGATGGAGGAATCTATACCACCGGACAGGAAGACCCCCAGCGGCACATCACTGACCATGCGCCGCTGCACGGACAGCTTGAGACTGGCGCGTATCTCCTGGCAGATCTCCTCCTCACTGCGGCAGTCAGCCTCGTTGGGTGCGGGCAGCTCCCACCACGACCGGCTTTGCACATGCCCATCCGCCACCAGCAGAAAATGGGCTGGTTGGAGGCTTGCGGCTTCCTGCCACGGGGTTTGTGGCGTGGGAACGTAATCGTACGCCAGATAGCGCATGACGGCCTGTCGATCCAGGGTGAAGCTCAGACCCGGCAAACGGGTCAGGCAGTGCAGTTCCGAGGCAAACCAGAGGCAGCCGCTCTGGACAGTGTAAAAAAAGGGCTTTTTGCCAAAGCGGTCGCGTGCGCAAAACAGGGTACGACTGCTGGCATCCCAGAGGGCAAAGGCAAACATACCGTCAAAATGCCCAAGGCAGTCCGGCCCCCACTGTCGCCAGGCGTGCAGGATGACTTCTGTATCCGAGGCCGTGACAAAACTGGCCCCCAAGGCCGTAAGTTGCTGGCGCACAGCAGCAAAATTGTAGATCTCCCCGTTGAAGGTGAGGCAAAGGCGACCGTCCGCGCTGCACATGGGCTGGCTGCCGCCCGCAAGATCAATGATGGACAACCTGCGATGCCCAAAGCAGACCGGCCCGGCCTGCCACAGCCCCTGCCCGTCCGGCCCGCGATGGGCCATGCCGTCTGTCATCTGCCTGACCTGTTCTGTGGCTTCCGACGGCAGAGGCTGCCCGTCAAGGCGTACTACACCAGCTATGCCACACATGCCGATCACCCTCTTTTTGCAGCCCGGCACGAGCCCAGCAGGTCAGCAAGGCGTTGACTGTTGGTGACGGGGTCAAACATTTCACGGGCCAGCCGCGCCCCGGCACGGCCCATCCGGCGAGCCTCCTCCGGCCGTTCTGCCAGCCACTGGATAGCATCAGCCAGTGCCGTGGCATCGCCGGGTTCTGTCAGCAGACCGGTTTTACCGTGCAGGACGACTTCGGGCAGGGCATTGACCCGCGAGGCCACCACCGGCATCGCCTGTGAAAGGGCCTCTATGACCGTGTTGGGGATACCGTCCCGCCGCCCGGAGGGATGTACCACACAGGGCGCAACAAAGATGTCGTGCGCGGCCATGAGTTGCGGCAGGGCATCGTGCGAGACAAGACCCGGTAAACTGACCACGGACTCCAGCCCAAGCGAGGCCCGCAGAGCCAGCAAGTCTTTTTCCAGCGGGCCAAGGCCCATCAGCAGCCCTCCGCCCCCGGCCAGTGTCAGTTGCAAGGGCACAGCCCGCTGACGCAGCAGGGCACAAGCCCGCAGCAGCACGTCAAAGCCCTTGGTCACGTCAAAACGCCCCAGGGCCAGCAAGCGTACGACATTACCATTGCAGGGGGCCGCTTGTCCGCCCGGTTCGGTAAGCTGGTCACGCGGGATGTCTGGCAGGGTAAGGCTGTTGTACACCAGCTCCACCTTGTTGGCCACGTCCGGGGCCAGATCCCGGATACGCTGCGCGTCCGCAGCGTTGTTGGCCCGGATACGACAGGCGGCCCGCAGTTTGTCGGGCAGATCCGGGTCTGCCGGTGCCAGGTTGTCCCCCCGTACCACTGTCACAAAAGGGATGCCCGCAATGTCCGAAGCCACCCATGCTGCTGTGGCCGTGCCGCGAGGCCAGGGCGCGTAGATGACTTCCACACCCGTCTGCCGGAACAGCTCTCCCAGGTGGATGCCAGCCAAAAATGCCCAGAGGTTTTCCCCCAATATCTCCCAGCCAGGCCAGCGGCGACACAGGCAACGCCGGAACAGCTTCCAGGATCGACGCGGTTCCCGCAGGACAAAACCAAGCACCGAACCAAGGATACGCGGCAAGGCACGCAGACCAAGGCACTGCACTGTCGGGGCCACGGCCTTCATGGTGGTGGAGCAACAGCGCAGGTTGCGTCCGTACAGCGTGTGGATGGTCAGGGGCAAATGCGCCCTGAGGGCCTCCAGTTCACGAAAGATAAAGGGTTGGGTAAACAGGGGATACCAGAGCAGGATACAGGCCAGACGCGGCGGAGTAGCCTCTGGTATGGCAGGAGCGGGAGGGGGCATACGAGCGTCCGACGTGGTAGATGGCATCTCAGACAGCCCTCCAGTCTCCCGGCCCGCAGGGCGCGGTAATGGCCCTGTCACCCCATTCCTGACGTAACTCGTCCAGGGTCAGGTAGCGCACTTCATACGCCTGACCTAGCCAGTCCAGATAGCGTCCCACCCTGGCAAGAAAGCGTGAGACAGCAGCTTCGTCCGGCAAATGGGGTGTGCCACCGGGCATCATTTCGGAGGAGTGCCAGGTCAGGGAAAGCACCCGCGCACCATTCCTGCCCTGCCGCCTCAGAGAAAGCCGCGTCACGGCCTGCATGGCCCACAGGGGGTGCTCCACCGGCAGCAGGGTCAGGGCCCCCCAGTGGCGTAATCCTGCCCGCAGCCTTGCTCCCCAACGGTCCGACAGGGAGGAGAACAGGCGCGGCAGACCGGCGACAAGGGGCGTGACCGTGAGGGGCAGCTCAAAGATGCGCCCCTTGTTGCAGGGTATCCAGTACGGCGAGGCAGGGGCATGGAAATGGTCAGGGGGTGCGGAAGGGAGATCCCGCTCTGCACAACCGCTGCCGTGCAGGGGGCGTACCGAGGCATCATTCAGCACGCCCGATCCTTCCAGCAATGGCCAGTGGGCGCGGTGCATATCCCAGCGGCCCATGCGGAAGGAGCGCACAGGCTCGCCCAAAAAATCCTGCCCGGCCCGGAACAGGTTTGTCAGCTTGGCGGCCATCTGCGGCGGGGGCACTGCCCCGGCCGGAACAGCAGCCAGCCAGTCCGGGCAGTCCTTGTCCAGGGGTGGGGTGTTCCAGTGATGGAGATGGGCGGCAACTTCCACGCAACCGTGCTGGCGTAGCCCTTCCAGCGTCCGGCAGGAGGATCTGTCTGTCAGGACGCAGTGGGCGCAGAACAGGGTGGGGCGCAGGCCGCGTTCCAGGAAGGGGACAAGCCGCTGCAAACTGGCGATATTCTTCAGGCTTGGGCTACGGCACTGATAATGCCCGGCAAACAGTCCCTCCTCTTCCACATCTATGCCGCAGACAAGGCGAACTACTTCCCGCACCACAGCCCCCTTTTATCAACTCTTGGCGGCAGCGCGGTAGAGCTGGCACAAGGCCAGGGTATTGGCAGCAGGGTCAAACATCTGCCGCACAAGTTCGCTGCCTGCACGGGCCATACGGGCTGCCTGCTCACGATTTTCCAGCATCTGGCGGATGGCCCTGGCCAGGGCAACGGCATCCCGTTGCGGTACGAGCAGACCTGTCTCGCCATTGCGTACTACTTCGGCAATACCGCAGACGTCCGTGGCCACCACGGGCATGGCATGTGACAGGGCTTCCATGATCACGTTGGGGATGCCATCGCGATCACCGCTTTCATGGATGATACTGGGCATGACCAGCACATCGTGGCTGGCCAGATACTGACGCATCCGATCGTGTGGCACAAAGCCGGGCATTTCCACCCAGTCCTGCAAACCCAGTTGCTGCACCTGCCGGCAGAGCTGGCGGCGCAAGCCCCCGTCCCCCACAAGGGTCAGCCGGGCAGAAAGCCCCTCCTCCCGCAGCCGGGCAAGGGCTGTGAGCAAATAGTCAAAGCCCTTTTTTTCCACAAAACGGCCCACGGCCAGCAGACGGAATGGCGGCTGCATGGGCATGGCGCAGGGTTCCCCCATGCCAAACGTCAGGCTGTTATAGACAAGGTGTACCTTGTCATGCTGCTCCGGCGGACAAAACTGGCGCAGCCAGTCCACATTGGCGGCATTGTTGGTGCGGATGAAGCTGGCATCGCGGGCCTTTTCCCGCAAGATGCCGTCCTGCGGATAAATGTCCCGTGCGCGTCCGGTAAAGGCAAAGGGGATACCTGTCAGGCGAGAGGCCACCCAGCAGGCCGTGGCAGGGCCATTGGCCCACGGGGCGTGCAGCAGGCTGACATGGTCGCGGCGACATTCCTCTGCCAGCAGAAAACCTGCAAAAAAGCAGACAAGGTTTTCGGCCTGGCTTTCAAGGTCACGCATCCGGCGGAACAGGGCTTCACGCAGCAAAGCCCACACTGTGGCTGGCTCACGCCGCAAGGCCCGGCCAAAGGCCGCCAGCATGGCAAAGGCAGCTCTCATCCCCATACGCCGCAACGGGCCGGGGTATTCGCACATGGCGCGGGAGCAGCCCTTGAGCCGCTTGCCGTAGATGGTATAGACCCGGACTGGAAGGCCCTGCTCTCCCAGTTGGCAGACTTCCCGAAAGACAAAGGTTTCTGAAGAGAGCGGAAACCAGAGAGAAACATAGGCCACAACAGGGTTACTGGCCCTGGTGGCGGAAGCAGATGAGGACATGGCTCCTCACAATTACAAGAAAACAAACAGACAGACCATGAAAACAAACTGCTCGCCTAATCCTGCTCCTTGACCTGCGTTTGCTGCATATAGGCATCCACAGTGGCTTGCGCCCCCGGCAGCTCTTCCACCACGGCGTCAATGGCTGTACGGACGTGCTCTTCCGTGTGTGCCGCCGAGATAAAGAAACGCAGACGGGCCGTACCTTCCTTGACTGCGGGGAAGGTGATGGGCATGGCAAAGATACCGCGCTGGAACAATGCCTGTGCCAGAAAACCGGCCACCATCGAATTGCCCACGATGACCGGCACAACGGCATAGCCCTGCGCTGCACCGGTATCCAGGCCCTTTTCCTGCGCGTACTTAAGAAAATACTGGCTGATCTTTTGCAGCTTGTGGACGCGCTCCGGCTCGCGCAGCATGATGTCCAGGGCCTTTTTACAGGCCGCAGCAATGACCGGCGGCATCCCCACGCTGAACACGAAGCCCGGCGAACCCAGCTTGAGGAATTCCACGATTTCCTTGCTGGCGGCAATAAAGCCACCGCAGCCGCACAAGGACTTGGAAAGCGTGCTCATCCACATGTCCACCGCACCCGGCTCAATGCCAAAATACTCATGCACACCACGGCCCGTGGCCCCCAACACGCCCAGGGAGTGTGCCTCGTCCACCAGCAGCATACAGTCGTATTGCTGCTTCAGAGCGATCAGTCGGGGCAGGTCGGGGATGTTGCCGTCCATGCTGAACAGGCCCTCTGTCACGATGATGGCATGCTTGTGCTGGTCGCGCTTTTCCCGCAGCAGGGCCTCAAGACTGTCGCAATCATTGTGATTGTAGGAATAGCGGGTAGCCCCGGACAGAAAGGCCCCCTGCACAAGAGAGTTGTGCGCCAACCCGTCATGGAAGATGGCGTCACGCGCACCAAACATGAAACCCAGGGTGGAGACGTTGGTGGCATGCCCGCTCACATAGATGATGCAATCCTCCACACCGTAAAGATCGGCAATGGCGCGCTCCAGCACACGGTGGGGCGGACGCTCCCCCCCCACAAGCCGACTGGCCCCGGCCGAAGTGCCGTATAGCCTGGCAGCCTCGGTAACGGCCTCGGTCAGCTCTGGATGCGTATTGATGTCCAGATAGTCGTATGTGGAAAAATTGATGTATTCCTTGCCACCAATACAGGTCGTGGCCTTGGCCGCGCCCTCATGGCAGACAAAGAGCGGGTTCTTCATGCCCATCCTGGCACCCATTTCCACAAGCCGATCAAAGGAAAGTTTGGAGCGCATACGATTGAAACCGGTGGCGCGTCCACCCTGCCCATGTGCAGAGCCAGCCTGTGCAAAATGGTCGTTCTTCATGCCGTATCCCCTCAAAACTGTACGTCCGCGCCGATGTCCTGGCGCGATACTCCCAGACTACTGTATAATGATTATCCGGGTAAGCTATCAGAAGCACCAGCATAAGGCAAGGCTCTTTTGCGGTAAATGCCTGAAAGCACACAGCCATGCTTGACCGCGCCAGCGGCTTTTGGCAGTATGTGGACATCGGGCCTATAGCTCAGTTGGTAGAGCCTCCGGCTCATAACCGGCAGGTCCCAGGTTCAAATCCTGGTGGGCCCACCAACATCAAGTCCGCCAAAGTCCGCCAAAGTCCGCAAAGCTTTGGCGGGCTTTGTTTTTATGCGGTTTTAGAGCGAAATGCCATTGAAAATGGCAGTCGCTCTGGCGGACGCGCTCTCCCAGCGAAGCTGGACAAGCGCGACCGCCTTTTCCAATGGTATTTCGCTCTAACTGGCAGTAGGCTGCGGGCTTGCTGCCGGTGCAACGGGCTGTTCAGGCTGCGCTTCCCCGCCTGGTTGCTGTGGTACGGGAGCGGCTTCTGCCGGAGTTTCTGCCGGGACTTCCGTTGGAGCTTCTGCTGGAGTTTCCGTTGGGGCAACAGCGGGCGTGTCGTGTCCAACGCTTTCGCTTGCCGGTGTTGCAGCAGGGGCTTGCCCGTCTTGCGCTTGCTGCGCGGGCTGGCTTGCAGTGGCCTCCGGTGCTGGTTCTGATGGTGCTGGTGCAGCAGCATCGCTTGTTGCCGGGCTGGCAATTGCTTCGGGCGCGGCTTCAGGGGCAGCTAGTCCTTCTGGCTGTTGTGGTGCAGTCGAGGCTGGGCTTTCTGGTACGAGAGCTTCAGGTGCAGCCGTTTTCGGGGCCACAGCTTCAGGCGCAGGGGCAGACTCCGGGACAGGCACGGGTTCTGGCTGCACAGCAGGAGTCGCCGCTGGTGCGGTCTGCACTGCCGGGGCTGCCGTGGGTAGGGTACTCAGGCGGGCTTTGGGCTGTGCTGCCAGTGAGGGAAGCAGACTAAGCATGGCTGGTTGGGCCAGCAGGGCAATACCCAGTACACAGGCCAACAGCGCACCGGCAGGCGCACTGCGCCTGGTAAAACGAGTCAACAGGATCGCCAGCAGGATGCAGCCGCCACCGATGAGCGGCAGCCCCTCCAGACCAAGCAGAAAAGCACGATTCTCAGCGGTAAGTCCCATTGAGAACAGACTGTCCATCCAGTTCAGGCTTGTTTCGAAACCGGCGGCGGCAATGGCCATGCCCGCGTGCAGGAAGAGCAGGGCTACCACCAGATAGAGAAAGCGGCTGCCCAGTGGCGAAAGGCGCAGCAGGGCTTTGCCCAGCAGGGGGGCGGCAATACAGGCAAGGGCAGTGCCTGCGGTCGGGAGCTGTCCCTGCGGTACCAGGAAGAGCAGAAGCAGCCCGCTGAAGGCCGCCAGCCAGGAGAAGGCTGCTCCGGCGCGCTCATGACGGGAGGCGTTCAGGTCGCGAATGGATGAGGACAGCACCCGCCCCCAGGAGACGAAGAAGAGCAGCAAGAGCCACGGCAGCAGGGCGAGACCAGCCACCAGTAGCGGAGCAAACCAGGCGGTAAGATCAAGCCCGCGCCACTGGAAGAGCAAGTCGCCAAGAGCTGGTAAATAGCCCTGGGCATTGCCAAAAAGAATGACGATCCCCAGCCAGCCACCCAGCATCACAAGCAGCAGCAGGAAGCCTGTCAGGGCATCTGCTGCCTGGGCGCGTTTGAACGTACACCGCCAGAACAGGAAAAGCAGGCTGGTCAGCAGCGGTACCAGCAGGTGGAAGATCCCCCCTGTCAAGCCAGCCAGCCCAGCCAGCACAAAGCCCAGCGGCAGAAAGAGCCAGCTGAACGGGGCTTGCCAGCCTTTGCAGAGGCAGAGCAGGGAAAGCATGAGCAGGGCTGCGGCCAGCCCGGCCGGACTGATTTGGTGAAAGAGTGGCACAAAGGCCGGTGAGGCCAGCAGCACAAGGCCGGAGGCCAGAGCCGCCTGTCTGCCAAAGCCTGCAGCACAGGCAAAGGCCCAAACAGCCCAGAGGGCCAGTAAGCCGGCAGAGATCCCCGCCAGTGGAAGGAGGATGCCAAGGTCATTGGGCAGGAAGGCTGTCCACAGGCCAAGCCACGCGCTGAAAACCGGCCAGGCAATGAGCGCACCGGCGGTGGGTGTGAGCCAGTCACCACTGGCCTGTGTCTGCTGGAAAATCTTTATGACATCAAGTTCGCCCGGGCAGTACAGTCCCGCACCCTGGCGGGCTTGCCAAAATTCTGGCCAGACATGGGCCAGCACCAGCAAAAGCAGGGAGACGGGGCCAATGACGGCAAGTGCGCGGAAGGATTTTTCCAACGGGCCGGCAACAACAGGAGGCGAGGCCAGCGTGCCCTGTGCGGTCGGCTTTTCCTGCTGCTCCATACCTTCAGCTTCGGCGCGGTATCCCGGGCCAGCCATTTCGCAGGGGACAACTTCTACGGTTTCGGCCTCGGCCATGCCGGTATCCCGTTCCGTGGCGGGCGGAGGCGGCGCGGCTGCTGTCTGCGCCGCTTCCGAGACATGTTGTTTGTTTTCGGCGGTCATGGGTGTGCTCCTTCTGGCTTGGGGTGGGAGGGGACGCCCAGCAGAAGATGCCGGGCCTGCCGTGGGGCAAGGTGTAGTCTGAGCATACGGCCGTTTTCTGCAAGGGGCAGGGCCGAGCCTGAAAGCAGATCACGTGCCGGGCCATGTGTGGCCGGAGTGGGCAGAAGGCAGGACAGATCTTGCGGGCGAGAGGAGAAATTGGCAGCCCAGATCCACCAGCCACCGCCGGGCAGCTTGCAGAGGGTTGCCAGCGTACCTGCGCTGCCACTGACGCCCTCAAGACTGCCAAGGCCCAGTCCGTACTGCTGGCGGGCGCGCAGGAGACGGGCCACCTCATGGGCAAAGCTGTCCTTATCAGCCCACTGTTCTGCCAGCGGGCCAAAGGCCAGCGGCAGCACCGGGGCTGTCCCGCCATGGGCGATCCGGGCGTCCCAGAGCGGTGTCAGGCCGGGAGGACTGGCTGGCGTGTGGGGCAGCCAGAACGCGCCTGTCAGCTCCTGCACACTGACAAAGGCCAGGCCTGGCAGGGCCAGACGCAAACCCAGTAAAAGATGACAGCCCTGCCGCAAGGCGCGGATTCGTTCTAACCGGAGAGGCCGGGCCAGGGCACGGTCTGGGGCCAGATCAGAGGCCGGACTGGAAGGAATGTCAGGGTTGAGGGCAAGGGCAGCAATGGCAGCGGGGCTGGCTGCCAGTTGCAGATGGTCTGTCGTCTGGCCAGCCTTCTGCTGGGCCAGTGCCGCCAGGGCGCGTCCGTCAGGCAAGTCCAGCAGGGGCCGCCAATCCACGCCACGCCAGTCATCCAGCCCACGGGCCATGCGTTGCTGGTCGATCTGGCGCATGGCGTCCAGCAGGTGGCGCAAGGGCGTGGCATCACCACTGAGCAGGGCCAGGGCCGCTCCGGCAGAACTGGCCGCATCGCGGGCAAAATCTACATGGCTGGCAAGGATGGCCGGGGTGAGCGAGGCTGGCAGGACATCATCCTGCATGCTCCAGCCACCGTAGCGGCGTACCTCACCCGCCACGGCCGTCAGGGCTTCCAGTCCGGGGCTGAGCGAGATCGGTGCGGGCTTGTCCTTTTGCCTGGGCTCGGCTGCTTCCATGCCCAGCAGGGCTTCAAAGCGCAAGCCAGCAAGACTCTGACGTTGCAGGCCCACATGCTGGATGACCGCAGCCGAAAAAATATGTCGCGCCTTGCCGGAAGGATCCTGCCAAAGCAGGACTGGCCGCAGATGGTCTCCCGCATGGCGGTAAACCCAGCGGCGGGGCTGCCCGTCTGCGCCGCGCACTTCTCCGGTAACGGCCCAGCCACCGGGTGTAGCCCATGGCAGGCTGTCGCGTTCAAGCGCGGGAGGGAGAAGGGCACTTTCCTGCAAACGCGCCACGGCAGTAGGGCGCAGGGGCAGACAGTCCAGCTCTCCGCCAAGGCGGGGCAAACTGTCCCAAAGGGTGCGCGGCACGGGCAGCATGGCATAGATGCCGTCAAAGCGCGGCGCACGGCGGGCCTGAAGCATGAAATCCGGCCCCAGCCCCGTGGCTGCCGGAGGCAGTTCTCCACCCAGCTGGATGCCGCTCCCTTCCAACTTTTGGGCAAGAGCCGTAAAATCAGTCTCGGAGCCGAGGGCCGGGTCAAAACGCAGGGAAACCACATTGCCGTTGTCAGGCATGGGACTGCCTGCCAGAGGGATCTGTGCCCCGGTGTGCTGTGTCCAAATGTCGCCACGCTCGCCGGTGGGGGCCAGGAAAAGCCCGGATACGCCCAACTCTGTCAGCTTGCCGGACAGCGGACTTGTCTGCAAAGCCCGGAACAGGGCTTGCCCTGTGGCCATGCTGTGCGGATCAAGGTACAGCCAGTTGGGCGCGGCCTCCAGCAGAACGTGCGGACGGGCCTTGCCCGCACTATTGCGCCAGAGCAGTTCTGTGCCCGAAACCTGTGCCGTCAGCTCCGGTGCGGCCCCCAGCAGGGATTGCCGTTCCAGCCATTGGAGATGCCCCGGCGCGGCCCGTGGCAGGGTGTTTTCTGCGGCTTTGTGGCGGCTGGTGCAGGCGGTCAGGCATACAACGAACAGCAGACCCAGGATCAGTCTGGTCAACAGGGGCCATAGCGGCAGGGTGGACTGGTGCGCGTGCAGTCGGGGCATGGGCGTCAGGGCCTGGCCTGGCTGTTGGCAGCCTGTTCCTCGGCCTTGGCCTGATTCCAGAGTTCGTCCTTCTCGTCCAGTGACAGCGCGGGGAAATCCCGTCCCTGTTCCCGTGCCAGTTCTTCCATACGGGAGAAGCGGCGCAAAAAACGCCGGGTGGCAAAGTCCAGGGCCTCACTGGCCTTGATACCCTTGCGGCGTCCCAGCTCGGTGATACTGAAGAGCAGGTCTCCCAGCTCGTGCTTTTGTGCCTCAATATCGTCAGAGGCTGAAACGTCCAGCCATTCCAGCCATTCGGCCTCTACCTGCTGTTCCACTTCCTCGTCTTCAGGCCAGGTAAAGCCCACCCGCGCAGCCTTGGAATGGATGCGATAGGCCTTGAGCAAGGGCGGCAGACTTTCGGGCAGACTGCTGAAGACGCCCTGTGGCTGGCCTTCGGCATCGGCATGCTCGGCCCGTTTGATGCTTTCCCAGGTTTTGAGCTGTTCGTCCCTGTTCTCGAAGGTGACATCGCCAAAGACGTGCGGATGCCGGCGGATCATCTTGGCCCGATTGTTGTCCAGGGCATCGTCAAGGCTGAAGTGCCCCTGCTTTTCGTAGAGGCGGGCAATAAAGAGCAGCAGAAAGGCCACGTCCCCCAGTTCTTCGCGGATGTCGGCAAGATTCCCGGAACGGATGGCACTGACAAGCTCGTGGCTTTCCTCGATAACATAATCTGCCAGGCTGAGGGGGGTCTGCTCCCTGTCCCACGGGCAGCCGTCCGGGGCGGTGAGGCGGTCGATAACGTCTTGCAGGGCAGAAAGGGATGTCTTTTCCATGTGGCTTTATCCTCGGCAGCAGAGCGTGGGTTAAAAAGTCAGCCAGGAGGCCAGTTCTGGTGGCAGCCAGTCCCGGATATGGGCCATGAGGGCGTTGAAGTACGGCAGGACGCGTGAATTTTGCAGGAAGGGCGCGTTGTAGAAAAACTTTTGCAGCACGATAAGCAGCAGTGTGCAGAGCAGCACGCCCTTGGTCAGGCCCAGCAATCCTCCGGCCAGCTTGTCTGCCCATGAGACAAAGGCAAAGGAGAGTATCCGTTGCAGGATGCGGGCCACGATGGCAACGCAGATGACCACGGCAAAAAAGATCAGCACATAGGCCGCAATGGCCCGCCAGCCCGGATCCGCAATAAAGGTCAGATGCGGCGTGAGCTGGGGATGAAAGGCATTGGCCGCTGCAAAGCCCCCCACCAGCGAGACAAGGCCCGCCACCTCGCCCACAAAGCCGTGCCAGAAGCCGCGCAAGGTAAAATAGACCAAGGCCAGCACGATGATCAGGTCAAAAATATCCTGCCCCATCTTCTTCCCTCCCTTCCCGGTTCGGCCAAGCATAGCAGAAGCCGTCACACGATACAATGTGCAACCACGGAGGCGCGTCAGCCCGCCTTGACAGGCGGGACATGCGGCCTTACTCAATAGACTTCATTTCATGCTGCATATGAAATGACATCTGCCATACGCGCCATTTACGGCCTGTCCAGGAGGGATCATGCGGCGTCAACCCATGCAGACATACCAAAAGGCGGCACAAGCCGCTGAAGATATGGAAGAAAAGGCCCACAGCGAAGCCGTGCAGGAAGAAGCCCCGGTTACCCCGCCGGAGGCTGAAGCCCCTGTTGAACCCGCAGGAGAGGGCTGCGCTCCCCTGTCCGAAACCGAGGCAGAGGCCCGCTTCCAGGCAGAGTTGGAGGATATGCGCCTGCGTGCTGCGGCTGAAATGGAAAATTTCAAAAAACGGCTGACGCGTGAGCACCAGGAACAGATGCGTTACGCCGCCGAGAAGGTTTTGGGCGACCTTCTGCCCACGCTGGACAATCTGGATCTGGCCCTGCAATACGGCAGCAAAAATGAAGTCTGCAAGGATATGTTGCAGGGCGTTGCCATGACCCGCAAACTGTTGCTGGATGCAGTGGCACGGCACGGTCTGGCTTTGGTGGGCGAGGAAGGCGAGGAATTCAGCCCGGAAATCCATGAGGCCGTCGGTTTTGCGGCGCGGGAGGATCTGGCCTCCGGCGTGGTGGCGCAGGTCTTGCAGCGTGGCTACAAGCTGGGTGAGCGTCTGCTTCGCCCGGCCAAGGTCATGGTCAATCAGTAGCAATGCCCCCGTCAGGGGGCAGTCTGCATGTCTTGCATATCCCGCTGCGGGGCGGGAGTGATAAAAGCCCTCTGTCGATGGACAGGGGGTTTTTGTCTGCTGTACAGCACAGCGTAACAGACCAGTGAGAGTCGGGGCTGGTGTATTTTTTCCTGTCGCCGCTCTTCCTTTCGGGGTGGGGCGGTCTTATTTGTTTGTATTATGACCATAACGCTCACACCAACAAGGGGAAGCTCCTTATGAAAATGCCCGAATTGACCACCATGCTCAAGGCCCGTGTGGTTTTCAAAACCCTGGCAGTCCAGTTGTGTCTGCTGTGTGGCCTGTTGCTGACAGCGTGGGGCTTGCAGGCACTGTACGCCAGGATCGACCGGACGACCTTCCCCGAAGCCATGCCCTTGCCAGCCGAAGCCGCCAGTCTGGAAGAAAACGCCAAGGGCAAGTTGCTGCTGGATGCCATTACCTATCAGTTGCGGCGCGAGATGGATTCCACCTTTGGCTGGAGCTTCAACGACATCATCTTCAACCGCTGGTTGCTGGACAACCGCGCCTACCGGCAGTACGGCGTGTACCACGCCACCAAGTATCTGCTGGATCTCTATTCCAGCCAGATCGCCAAACTTGGCGGCAGCGATCGCGAAAGTGAACAGCTGTACCGTGCGCGTACCAACAATTTTGTGCTGGATCCGCGCAGCTTCATCTTTCCGTCGGCTGAAGGCACCTACACAAAGGGCCTGAAGCTGCTGGAGCAGTACAAGGATACGCTGGATACCGGGAAAGGCGTGTATAATTGTCGTACAGACGACCTTTACGCCTCCTTTGTGGCCGTTACCGGCGAGAACCTGCTGGGCTACGCCCTGGGATTGCTGGAAAATGCCCAGAACCTGCCCTTTTACGCCCTGGATAACCGCATCTACGAAGTGCAGGGCATGACACTGGTGCTGCGTGACTTTATTCGGACGCTCTATATCCTGTATCCAGAAATCAGTGCCAAGAACAATGAGGATAATCTGGCTGCGGCCATGCAATGTCTTGACCGTATCTGCACCTATGACCCGCTCTATATCACTTCTTCCGTCAATTCGGGAGAGCTGATACTTTCGTACCTGCTTTTTGCCAAGGCCCGGCTGGAAGACATCCGCGACAGCATCAGGATGTAGGCAGCTATAACGGTACAACGGCCCGCAGGCCTCTGTCAGCGGGCCGTTGTAGAGCGAAATGCCATTGAAAATGGCAGTCGCTGCTTTAGCCGTTGTGACGAAGGAAGCTACGGATAAAGACAGCAATGGTGTATAACTACAGCCAGTCAAGGTAATCGCTGTCGCTATCCGTAAGGCTCGCAAGCTCGCCAACGGCTACCGCCTGGCGGCCGTGAAAGCGGACGCCCGCGCCGTAAGCAAGCGGGACTTGTCCAGCCCGCTGGGAAACCGCGTTTTTCCCGCGCTTGTCCCGCCATGCGGGGAAGTGTAGGCAGCGTATGGATTGAAACACAGAGTGTTTCAATCAAAAAATGTTCTAATGAGTCCGGCCCGATGCAGATCCTGGAAGAGGCGGGCTATATCATTATGGATACGGGACGGAGGCTCGGCGGGGAAGGCTTCCAGCAGCAGACTGGCGGCCTCGCGCCGACTCAGTGGAGACTCCAGCAAGGCCCAAATGGCCTGTCCAAGTGTGTTCAGACGATACAGACCATGCCCGGCAACACTGGTCAGAAAGCCCTGTTTCCCCTGCCGTATCAGGCGTACGCCGGGACGTTGCCGATACAGGACAAGGGCCGGGGCGCGCCTTCCGCGTCGTAGCCGCAGCCGCCGTCCTCCGAGGCAAGCCCCAGCAGGGCTGACTCTTTTGGGGCAGCCCGGCCTTTTTACGTCCCCTGTCGTGCCAGCTTCTGCGCCAGATTCCCGGCTGTCAGGGATGGCCCATTTGGGGATCCTTGCTTGGCAAGGCCGATCAGCCAGAGATCTTGCAAGCTCTTTCGCAAGACAGGCCGCACCTGCGTCAAGGCTGCCATAGCGCAGCACAAAGACTGGCACACGCTGGGCAAGTGCGGTTGCCCGCTCCAGCAGCGGGATGGCATCCCCTCCCAGCATGATGAAGCGTGGTAAAAGGCGCAGCAGGGCTGTCTGCGAGGTCAGTTCCAGCAGACGGGGGGACGCCCCTGCCCGCCGTTGCAGCAGTACCACAGCCTGTGGCACAGCTGTTGTCCCATGCGGGGCCAGCGGGATACGGGCCGGATCGAGATAGAGATAGTGGGCATCATGGCTACCGGCATGGCCTTGGGCAAAGGCCGCCACCCGTGCGGACGGGGGCAGCGGCAGCCGCAGACGCGGCGCAATGCCGAAGGCATGGATCTCACCATCGTGCCCAAGGCCGAGCAGGTCATCCCCATAGGCCACATGTCCGTCAGCCAAGAGACAGGCCACAAGGCTGCTCTTGCCGACATTGTTTGTTCCCAGCAGCAGCACACATACGCCGTCAAGGCGCACAGCAGCCGCGTGCAGACAGAGCAGATCCGTTCCGGCGCGGCACTCTGCACTGACAAGCTCAATGGAAAGATTGCAGAGAGCGCAGGTCGGACTGGTATCTTCAAAAGGCACGGGAAGCCATGGTGCATCCACCCTGAACAGGGGGCAACCGTCAGCGTCCCATGTACAATGCAGAGTGATGCCCGGCCCTGTCTGCGGCGTAACTTCCCGGAAGGGCCAAAGGGCAAAAAAGGTGTGCAGTTCTGCCATGAAAGGGTGCAGCACTTCTGCTGCACCCTGCAAGCGTATTGGTTGAGGCACTCCCTGAAACAGGAGTGCAGACCCGTCTGCCATCAGCAAGCCTAGCGGCGCGAAGGCCTACTGCGGCGTGAAGGCCGATTGGGCCGGGACGGTCTGCTACGGCGTGAAGGCCGATTGGGCCGAGACGGTCTGCCATGGCGCGAGGGCCGACTGTGCCGAGACGGTCTGCCACGGCGCGAGGGCCGACTGCGGCGTGAAGGTTTGCGACGACGTGAGGGGCGGGATGCGGCCTGACCCTCATTGACCAAAAAGAGGGTTGGTGTGGCGTAGGCTACGCCTGCCAGCAAGCAACCCGCAAGAAAACGACGACGGCTGAGCTGATCGGACTGTTCCAGTTCGGTCTTGCTGTTTTCTGACATTTCCTGCATGACGCTCTCCCTGTTCATGGTGTGTGCCTGACGCCCTCCGGGGCAGACTGGCGCACATCAACGGCAACGGTATTGCAGCCGGGATGCAGATACAGAGTACCCCAGGCAGAAAAAAATATCCAGCCCTTTACCGTGTCTGCCGGACGGGCTAGCATGCCGCATGCTGTATGAGGAACGCGCCATCTTTCTGGACAGGGACGGTACCCTGAACGTGGACACGGGTTACGTCCACCGGCAGGAGGACTGGCACTGGCTGCCCGGTGTCCCCCAGGCCCTGGCCCGCTTTCGGACACAGGGCTGGCGGCTGCTTGTGGTCACCAACCAGTCGGGTATTGCCCGTGGCTACTTTGATGCCACTGCCATGCACACCCTGCACCAGTGGGTGGACGCCCGGCTTGCCCCGTTGGGCGCAAGGCTGGACGGCTGGTATCACTGTCCGCATCTGCCGGAGATCAGTGGCCCGTGTGGCTGCCGCAAGCCAAAGCCGGGGCTGCTGTGGCAGGCGGCTGCCGACTGGGGCGTGGATATGGCGGCATCCTGGATGATCGGCGATAAGCCACGCGATGTCATGGCCGGGCATGCTGCCGGTTGTCGCAGCATCCTGCTCCGGAAAGGATCTGCCTCCGACAGTGATGGCGGCTGTCCGCTGCCGCCGGGTGTCCTGATCCTGCCGGATCTGCCCGCTGCCTGTGACTATATCCTTGCACAGGACAGGGGCACGGAGTAAGGCCATTTCCCCTTTCCTACGCCGGGACAAGGGCTGGCTCCATCGGCTGTCCAACCCGTGTACATCCCGATACGAGCCGTCAGATGTCATCGTGCCAGTACATTTCGCCCACCCAGCGGGACAGAAGTCTGCGTGAAAATCGCTCTGCTGCCGGTTCCAGCTTTTCCATTTGCGGGGTAAGTCCTGCCAGCCTTGCCTTGTCCGGGAAGCTCACCTGCCAGCACTGGCGGGCGCGGTCGCGAAAAGCGTTGAGTAGGGGGGCATCATCCTGTGCATCCCGTGCCTGGGTTGCGGGCAGCGGCTCACGGTATTCCACGATCACCTGCATCTTGCGGAAAAAAAGCAAAAATTTTGCGCGATAGATCAGCACATGCTCGTTGTCCGCCAGCCCCTGCCCAAAGGGATCTTCTGCCTCAGGAAGCTGGTAGATGCTTTCATACAGGGTTTCGCCCTGCCAGTCGTACTGATTTTGCCGCAAGACCGGGTAGGGCGGATGGTGAGCGGCCTCCCACAGCCAGTTGTTGTGCGCTTCTGCAAGGGCGGTGACCAGTCGGCCACCTTCCTGCGTCTCGTGCAGGGCAAACCAGAGACGTGCGTCACCGTCAATGCCCCTGCGGGTTTTGGGGCCAAGGGTGCGCCAGCCAGCCGTACGGGTCTCAAAACCACTGCCCGGCGTCAGGATGACGGCCGGACGTGCCCGCGAAACCAGCAGAGCCTGCCGCTTGGCCTCATCCAGCACCACGCCCTGCAGGGGCGGCTGCCCGGAAAAATGTCGCACAAACATAAAACCCGCTACCAATGCTACGCACAACAAGACAAGAAATTTCATGATGCTGTTCCTGCAAAAGTAGGCAAAAGATCCCCTGGCTCCAACCAACACGATGGTCTATGCTGTCGCTGGCAGCAGTTTCCTGCGTCACAGCTACCAGCGCAAAACGTGGTTTTTCCTTGGGGGCAGGTGCGGGTAGCCGCTCTCGCGACTACCAGAAGGGGCCAGCCGTCAGCGGGCCGCCCGGACAATGGCCGCCGCGCTGATGTCCCGCAGCAACCGGCCGTTGACGATAACGGCTGGCAGTTGCTTTACATCATAAAACTGACAGACCTGCACAGTCTGATACATATTCACATTCCCCGCATCATAACAATAGCGGGAAAGGGCCAGCTCCTGCCCGGCAGGGATACGCGGGCGCAGCTGCGAAAAATAGGCATAGTGGATGGGATAATCCGTGGGCTTCAGGGTGGCATCATAAGCCCGGACAAAGGGCTTGACCTCTCCCCTGGCCCGCTGACCGGCCTTGACGGTATTCCAGCGTTGCAGGGCATGGGCCAGATAGGGCATGGCCTGTCCCGGACGGGAATGGGCCAGCCAGATAGCCAGGCCCAGCAGGTCGGTAGCGTAGCTTTCTCTGCTCTTGCCAAAAACCACTATCTTGCACTGTGCCGGAGACAGCGTACGTGCGGCCTCCTGCACGGCCTGCCAGACTTTCTGGCTGGCGGGGGCGGCAAAGTCCAGCAATACAAGGATTTCCTGCGCGGCTCCGGCCTTGCCGAAGACAACGGGATACACCTCCTGCCGCCAGTGCGGCCGATGGGCAGCCTCCCCCTGCAACGTCTGACTGCGTGCGCCAAGGCTTTTGAGCATATTGCTTTCCTGCCCGCTCATGACACGGCCTTCGGGCAGCACCTTCTGCATGGAAGGGTCAAAGGCATGGGCCGGGCCATCGGCCAGGGCCAAGGCCGGAGCGAGGGCCGTAGCCCCCAGCGCAAGCAGGCATACGAGCAGAGATCTGCACAGGCAGACAACAGCAGTAGCTGCGGAGGCACGGACAGAAGGACAAACAAATGTCTGTCCAAAAAACGTACAAGCGGACATGCTCACTCTCCTCATGGCTGATGCTTGCGAACTAGAATTACGCGGCCGGTTCTGGCGGCAGGGGCGCGTCCATGGCCTCGGCCAGATGATCCAGCCAGATCTCTGCAAAACCCGCACATTCGGCTGTTCCCTTCAGCACCGGCACACATTGATGCCCGCTGGCCGTGATGCGCGAACGCCAGGAATCAGGAGCATCCCCGGCCATATCCTCCAATGCGTGCCGCCCGATGACCGAGAGCAGGGGCATCAGCCACACCCGCCCGGAACCAAGGCGGGGCAAGATCTGATCCAGTGAGAGCGCACCGTTCATGGCCCCGATGTGGACGCGGGCATCCCGCACGGCCACGGCCTGTCCCAGATCAGCGTAGCGTGCCACAGCCGCATGGCGGGCACCGTGTCCCATAAAAACCACATCCTCATGCGGGGCGCGTTCCGGTGGCAAATGGGCCAGCAGGGCGCGGGCAGCGGCCTCCACATCAGCCGGGCCAGCCAGAAGGGGCGCGCCTGTGCGGCAAGACAGGCCCGTTTCCGCACAGACTGAGCTTACTGCCTCGCAGACTTCGGCATGTTCCCGCCCAGGGATTATCTGAAGCGGCTGTACAGCCACAAAGTCAAAATTTTCCAGATGCAGACGGCGCAGGGCCTTGAGTACGGAATCACTTTTCTGACGGGCCTGTGCCAAACGCTCGCGCAGAAGCAGAGACGTATAGGCCCAGCGCACCGGTATTTTGGGAAAACGCGCTCGTACCCGTGCATCAAAGCCTTTCAGGGCATTTTGCCCCACCATGCTGCTTGCGCCGAATGCGGCCAGAAGGATCGCCCGTTTCATGCCAATGATGGTAAGTCACTTGAAGGCGGCTGGCAAGCTGCACCGCACGGGACGTATTGACCCGCCTCCCCCTGATGGCCTACAGTCTGGATAAGGGCCGCGCCCACGGGAGCAGGCCAAGGAGGAAAGATGACCAAGGCATTGGTACTTGGTGGGGCTACCGGCCTTCTGGGCCAGGCCCTGATGCGTGTCCTTCAGGCGCACGGCTGGCAGGCGGAAGCCCTGGGACGTGCCGATGGCAACCTGCTGGAGCTGGACTTTCTGGAGGAGCAGTTCTCGCAACGCAAGCCCGATGTCGTTTTCAATACGGTAGCATGGACACAGGTGGATGATGCAGAAGACCATGCCGAAGAAGCCCTGCTCTTCAACCGTACCCTGCCCGATGCCCTGGCCCGGCTGCTTGCCCGACAGGAAAAGGGCTTTCTTGTCCATTACAGCACCGACTTTGTCTTTTCCGGCAAACATACGACAGCGTGGAAGGAGGACGATACCCCGACCCCTGCCAGCGTCTATGGCAGCACCAAGCTGGCTGGTGAGGAGGCCGTGCTTTCTGCCCTGCCGGACAGAGCCTGTGTAGTACGCACAGCCTGGCTGTTTGGGCCGGGCAGACGCAACTTTGTGGATGTTATCCTTGCCGCCTGCCACAAGCGGGATGCCATCAGCGTAGTGCATGACCAGTACGGTTCGCCCACCTACAGTCTGGATCTGGCCCAGTGGAGCCTTGCCCTGGCCGAGCAGCGCGTCACGGGCATCTGGCACGCGGTCAACAGCGGCCAGGCCAGTTGGTGCGAGCTGGCGGCCGAGGCCATTGCCCTGAATTCCGGGCCGTGCAGGCTGGAGCCGATCACCAGTGAGCAATGGCCGCAAAAGGCTGTCCGTCCAAAATTCTCTGTGCTGGACAACAGCAAGTTGGCCGCTTTGCTGGGCAAGAACCCGCGCCCGTGGGCACAGGCCCTGCGTGAGTATCTTTTCAGCGAATACGCTGCCCAAAACGGAGCGGTCACCCAATGAAATGCCCATCCATGTCGGAGCTGCGATTGCTGTTGGGTCCAGTCAGCCTGTTCGTCCTGGCTGCCCTGTCTTTTTTGCTGGCGGCCGGAGCTGCTGAGGCACGGCCACAAAACTTGCAGGATCTGGCCGCCATCAACAAGCGGCTGACAGAGACTGGCACCAGCCTTGGGGCTATCCCCTCACTCTACCGCCCCCGCTACGACCGTGTGCAGGACGCAGCCCTCACCATGAGCCCGGACGACATCGTCTTTGTGGTGCTGCTGCCCGATGGCCCGCGTCTGTACCCGCAGCGCATCATGGTCTGGCATCAGGTGGTCAATGAAGTGGTGGACGATATGGCCTTTGCCATCACCTATTCGCCCACTACTGGCAGCCTTATGGCCTATGACGCCACGCTGAATGGCATGAATCTTATCTTTGATGTTGATGGGCGTCTTTACGACGGTAACAGCGTCCTGATAGACCGCACAACGAACAGCCTGTGGCTGCAAGAGCTGGGCATTGCCTTTGATGGGCAACTGCTTGGGCGAGGGCTGCCCATGCTCCCGGTTTTCTGGACAAGCTGGGAGGCCGCCAGGCGGGTGTATCCGCAGGCTCCTGTCCTGGCCCAGCCACCGGGGAAACGGCCTTACGGACGTGACCCCTACGGGGACTACCGAAGAAAGGACAGCTACTATCACAATGACCGACTGGCCTGGCCCGTACAGCATCTGGACAAACGCTTCCACCGCAAGACCAATATGCTTTGTCTGGAATATGGGGATCTTCTGCTGGCCATAGACGTGGAATACGTCAAACAGAAGGGTGTTGTGAATTTCTTTCTCGGTCCGTCAGCCCTGCTGGCCACGCATGATCCCCAGTTGGACGTGGTGCGGGTCTTCAGCCGACATATCTGGGCCGAACCCTTCCTCTTTGTCCTACAAGATGGCAGACTCATGGATCTCACCACCCGCAGCATCTGGGATCCTGCCAGCGGCAAGGCCCTTGAGGGCAATATGCAGGGCGCGACCATGCAGCAATTCTTTGGTTGCCACTCCATGTGGTTTGCATGGTACAGCATCCATCCCGAAACCTTTACAGTGCCCGGCCCCGGCGATGTGCCAGCCCATTTGCTCTCGCTCTCGCCGCCCGGTGAGGATATGCCCGCAGCCCCGGCCAGCCCTATACCACCGCTGCCAGCGGCGTCCGGACTGCCAGCCCTGCCCGGCCAGGCCATCCAGTAGAGCGAAATGCCATTGAAAATGGCAGTTGCTCTGGCGAACGCGCTTGTCCAGCTTCGCTGGGAGAGCGGACGCCCGCGCCGTCAGCAAGCGGGACTTGTCCAGCCCGCTGGGAAACCGCGCTTTTCCCGCGCTTGTCCCGCCATGCGGGGAAGCGTAGGCAGCGTATGGATTGCCCCAGCCGCTGTGACGAAGGAAGCTGCGGATGGGGACAGCATAGATGAAACACAGAGTGTTTCAATCAAAAAATGCTCTAGTCTGGGCAAGCTCAAACAAGCTTTATAATGAATTTGAAAAAGCAAAGTCCCGCAAGGTTTTTGAGGCCTTGCGGGACTTTATGAGATTCCAGTTTGGCGGAGCGGAAGGGACTCGAACCCTCGGCCTCCGGCGTGACAGGCCGACGTTCCAGCCTGAGCAGATTTTCTCCGAAATATGGTTTGATCCATAAATTCAAACCTGTTTCGGAGGTTAAAAATGCAACTTAATGAAGCCTTTGATCTCTATCGTGAGCTTGTCCTAAGTTCTTCATCACCCCGCGCCCAGAAAACCGAGCTAGGGAGGTGGAAAAACCATCTTAAACCCATCTTGGGAGAAATCCCGCTTGAATCCATCAATTCTCAAAAAGTCTTACGGTTAGAGGCCGAGTTACGCAAGAAGAATTTAGCCCCTCAAACCGTCTATCATTGTCTTTCTTTATTGCGCCGCGTTCTCAATCGGGCAGTGGAATGGGAGCTTTACAGCGGCCCTGTTCCAAAAATTCGTATGCCGAAATTCAACAATAAGCGTATGCGCTTTTTGTCGAAATCTGAGGCAAGGCAACTTCTCGCAGAATTAAAGCGGCGTTCCCCCCTTTGGCATGACATAGCCCTTTTTGCCCTGAATACGGGCTTGAGAAGGGGAGAAATCCTTGCCCTTACGCCCGCCCAGATCGACCTAAACGCGGCATTATGCCATGTGCTGGACAGCAAGACTTATCAGGGCAGGGCCATTCCGCTGAATGACCAAGCTAAAAGCCTTGTGTTGAAGCACATGGACGAAAATCCATCAAAACCAATTTTCAAAGAGCAGTCTGGGGCAGTGAATCCACATGCCCGATATTTCCGGCAAGCCGTCAACGCTTGCGGCCTAAATGCCGGAATCACCGACCGCCGGGCAAAAATATGCTTTCACTCTCTGAGGCATACTTTTGCTTCTTGGCTTGTGCAAGCAGGTGTGCGGCTTCAGGTTGTCAGCCACCTGCTAGGGCATACCAGCCTGAAAATGACCTTGCGGTATGCCCACCTTGCCCCGGATGAAATCCATCAGGCAGTCGATATTTTGTGCTTATCGTAGGTCAAGTGAAAAAGCAAGCACTTTTGTTAGAATCAATGGTATTTTGTTATAATCAGCGGAAAGATATTAGAATCAATGGTATTTTGTTGTAATCAATGGAAAGATATTAGAATCAATGGTAATTAGTGGTAAAACTACATTATTCATTGATTTTTAACCACAAAATACAATAAAATACCATAAAATACAAAAGACAATGTAGGCAGGACAGGTAAAGTGCTAGCACTTTACTTTGCCCTGCCCCCTCAATCGCCGGGGGGAGCTTGCTTATTCGCCTTCGGCTCAACGCTAAAAATCAGAAAGCAGGAGAATCAAAAGATGGTAAACAACCCCGCCCTAAAGGGCGGAGCTTTATAATCTCCAGCTAAGTAGTTGGAGTTACATTCGGGCAGCTTACAGTGCCCGTTGGCAGTACGGCAGTACGGCCAAGGCTTGCAATGTTTAGACCTGCATTGAGGTCAG
>JAFQED010000014.1 GCA_017415765.1 Desulfovibrio sp.
GTACACAGGCTCTTAGTGAGCATATTGCGGCTTTTGTTGATGCGTATAACCAAAATGCGAAACCATTTGTCTGGAGGAAAAGAGAAGTCAAAGGATGCCAACTCAGGAATAATGCTCGAAATTTTTGCAATTAGACACTAGCTTTCTACAAAAAATACTCAATCTGCAGAAATTTATCCAAACTGTGTTTATAGATAACTTGATATATAATTCTATTTATATCAGTTGTAATACACTGAAAAATAATTATGATTTGAATTTATATCGAAAGTCTGTATGTACTTTTAATACGATACCAAGGAGCATATAAAATGCCCCTGACAATATATATATCATGACATAGCCCATGTACACAAATGGTGAGCAAAATATGATATTTAGCTCACCAGAATTCTGCCTTGCCTTCCTCCCTATCACAGTCATTCTGTATTACTGTATTTTGCGTTCGCAATACAAGGAATATACTGCATTTTTTATTTTTTTTGTTTCACTTGTCTATTATACATGGTGGCGGCCATACAAGGGGTAGCCATAAAATGCCTCCTACCGCAGCATCTTTACCGCGCAGAACTTGCCGCACATGGCGCAGACCTCTTCACCCTTGTGGGGCTCGCGCCGGGCGTGCAGACGGGCCGGATCCAGGGCAGCTGCGGCCATGCCTTCCCAGTCAAGGGCCATACGGGCTTTATTCATGGCAGCTTCCCGTGCCAGTGCCCACGGGCGTTTGAGGGCGATCTCTCCCACATGGGCAGCCAGCCGCGAGGCCATGACCCCGGCATGGACATCCGCTGCATCGGGCAGTGTAAGGTGTTCGGCCGGGGTCAGATAACAGAGGAAATCCGCCCCGGCTTCCACGGCCAGCGCAGCCCCGATGGCCCCGGCCAGGTGGTCATGGCCGGGTGCGCTGTCGCAGCAGAGCGGCCCCAGCACATAGAGCGGGGCCTGCCCCACAAGCTGCTTGATGCCCATGATCTGCGCGCGCACCTGCTGGAGCGGCAGATGTCCCGGCCCTTCTATCATGCACTGCACGCCGCGTGAACGGGCATGGGCTGCCAGTTGCCCCAGGTTGACCACTTCCTCCCACTGGGCGGCATCGCCCGCATCGCTTCCTGCGCCGGGCCGCAGCCCATCCCCCAGCGAGAGGGTGAGATTGTGGGGACGGCAGATGTCCAGCAGGCGGTCAAAATCTTCGAGCAGGGGATTTTCCCTGCCGGTCTCGCGCATCCAGCGGGCCAGCATGGAACCGCCACGCGAGACGATGCCAAGGGTACGCCCTGTGGCCAGCTCTGCCCCCCGGCGGCTCAGCCCGCAATGCACGGTTATGAAGTCCACCCCCTGCGCGGCCTGTTTGGCGATTTCGGCAAAGAGGTCATCGGGCAGCATCTCGCTGATGGGACGGTCAGCGTCCAGCAGCCGTTGCCCCACGGCATAGATGGGTACTGTACCCAGAGGACGCGGGCAGGCCGCCAGCATGGCCGTGCGGATGGCGTCAAGGTCGCCCGCGATGGAAAGGTCCATCACGGTGTCCGCACCGGCGGCAAGGGCTGTTGCCAGCTTGTGCAGCTCGGTCTGCATGCAGTTGGAAAGGGGGGAGGTGCCAAGATTGGCATTTACCTTGACCCGTGCGGGCTGTCCCACCAGCAGCGGCCGCACCCCCGTATGGGCGGGATTCCCCAGCAGGACCATACTGCCTGCCTCGATGGCTTCCATGGCCACCTCCGGCGTCAGGGCTTCATCTTGGGCCACTTCCGTCAGATGTCCCCTGAGTATGTCATGCAGTGCCTGATTGTGCAAAAGCAAGGACGAAGACATATAAAAACCTCCGACTTGCGATGCAGGCACAAAAAAACGTACCCGCCTGAACAGGAGCGAGTACGCACGAGCTTCCCTACGGCAGCATCACCTGCATCAGGTTCACAGGGTCTGGGGCGTTTCCCCACTCTCAGCCGTCCCGACTGCGCCGCCATGCCGCGCCTGCCCGGCTCCCCTAGCTTTGAGGAACTATAATGGATACGAGGGGGATTGTAAAGGTTGGGATAAGGCGGCTTATCAGATAACAGGTCTTCTCGCTATCCTTGCCAGTTCCTCCTGGATGATCTGCACGTATTTGGAGCCATGTTGCTGGTCAGGCTCCAGATGGCAGCCTTCACCCCATTCATTCCAGGCGTTGATGAACACATAGTGCAGTGAGGCAGGCAGCACTGTCTGGGTATAGTCCAGCATGAAGCGCAGGGATGCCTGAAACAGCTCCGGGGAATCATTGACGCAGGCAATGCCCTGTCTGCCACGGCGCGGGGTATTGTCCCAGCCGGGAAAGGTGCAGCGCAGACGGGGATAGCCGGGGATCTCCTTCTGTGCCATAAAGCGCACTGTCCCGGCATAGTCAATGCGGGTCGGTTCTTCACCCGGTGCAGAAACATGGTTTTCCAGCCGCCAGTTGGGGGCAAATTCCACCATGCCGTCCAGGCCGAACATGGACGGTGGCGAACCCTGATAGCACTCGACCCCGGCCAGCCACAGACCGGGGAAACCCGCCTTGTGGGCCTGCTCCCGCCAGATTTCCGCATATTCCCGCAGCATGGGGTGGCGTTCCGGTGCCCAGATCAGCAAAAGTGGCCTGCCATCAATGCAGATATGACGCGGGTGTTCCAGATAGGGGCGCACGCCATCAAAGAGGATCCTTGCATTTGCCGGGCTGTAGCTTTGCGACAAAAAGACTTCCCGCTGTGCCGCCCGGTTGTCATACCAGCTCACATGCGCCCAGCACAGGCAAAATCTGTTGCGGATGTCCCGACTGCCGGCAATCAGTTCCAGTGGGCGGGACAAGGGCCTGTGCCCGGCAAAATCGTAGTAGTAATAACAGAAGCCGGTGACGCCGAAGTCAAAGGCCATGGCGTGTTGCATGGCAAGAAAACGCTCGTCCAGCAGAGAGTAGTAGCCGATCCGTGGATGCGGCACATGGGGCTGGCAGTGACCGGGGAACAGTGGCCTGGCCCGGCGTACGTTGTCCCATTCCGTAAAGCCCTTGCCGTAAATAGCTTCATTCTCAGGAATGACATGGTACTGGGGCAGATAGAACGCGATGACATCCATACATGGCTCCAGAAAACAGGCCGCGCCACTGTTTATGCTGCCGGACGTTTTTCCAGGGGGGAGGGCGGCCTCCAACGCCAGAACAGGGCCAGCAGGGGCACAAGTCCTGCCAGTTCTGCCACCTCACGCACGGCTACGCCACGCAGGGCATACCACAGAGCCAGACTGGCACAGGCTGCCCCAAGCAGGAGCAGCCATTGCCCCAGGCTCATGGGGCGGGCCGCAAACTGGAAAAAACTCACTGTCAGGATGGCGACCCACACCTTGGTAATGGTCAGCGTAAGGGCCGTGCCTTCCAGCGGCATCAGCGGGATAAGCACAAAGCAGCAGAACAGGTTGACCAGCAGACCGCTGGCATAGAAGAGCAGGAGCAGCTTGTGGCGGCCCATGCCAATCATGGCGTAGGCAGCCAGATTGTGCAAGAAGGCCGTTGCCAGACACGGTGTGAGCAACTGAAGCGAGGGCACTGCGCTCAGGTAGTGCGGCCCGTAGATGAGCGGCAGGATACGGTCGCCCTCCACGCAGATGATAAAGATCACCGGCAAGGCCCCGGCCCAGAGGGTACGCGCTGTTTGCCCGGCCAGTTTGCGGAACTCCTCTCGGTTCTGCTGCCAGAGGCGCGTCAGCAGGGGAAAGATGACCTTGCCCAGCAATGCGCTGGAAACAAGTACGGAAATGCCCTCCACCGCCTCCCAGGCGATACCGTACCGCCCCACATCGGCATCCGTGCCGTGCTGCTTGAGAAAGATGACATTGATCTTGTTGTACGCCATGGAGCATAACGACATGGCAGTAAAGATGAGGCCGCTTTTCATGTGGCGGGCCAAGTCCAGCATACCTTCAAGCCCCACCTGTGCAAGGGGATTGCGCCCAAGGGCCTTGAGGGCAAAGAGCAGACAGCAGACGGATTCTATGGGCTTGTAGAGGGCGATGCAGATGGGCGGCGCGTCCAGCAGGATACAGACGATGCCCGTACCGAAGCCCAGCAGGGCCGCAGGCACCCGGATGCGCATTTCCACATCCTGTCGGCCACGGGCCTGGCAGAGGGCAAAAAAGGAGTCGCACACGGCGTCCAGCCCCAAACCAGCTGCAATGGCCAAGACGATCAGGCGCAGTTCCGGGCTGTAGTGCTGCCAGCCGGTAAACAGCCAGGTAAAACCCAGGGCCAGCAACAGCATAGCCAGCTTGAGCCAGCTTACCTCACTGAGCAGTGCGCGGGGACGGGTTTCCCCACGGGCAAAGGTGGAGAGCAAGAATTCGTTCAGGCCAACATCGGCTGTGGTCTTGACCAGATAGCCAAAGCTGAGAGCCAGCACGATCTGGCCCATGACCGCCGGGCTGTGCCGGGCCAGCAGCATGGTGAAGATCGTCCATGAGACATCGCGAGTCCACTGCGCCCCAAGGATGTAGCCCAAACGCTGCGGGATACTCTTCAGCTTCATGGAGGGGCGTTACCTGCCAGCCTTGAATCGTACCACGGCCTTGAAGCCGGGCTTCAGTTCAAATCCCGGGTTGGGAACAGTCAGCTCTACCGTGTAGTAGGAAGGATTTGCCACGTTCATGTCCGTGGAGACCCACGAAATTTCGCTGACTTTGGCGGTAAACTTCTTGTTTTTCAGTGAGGGGATGTCCACCTCTGCCGTGTCACCCAGTTTGATGCTGCTGAGTTCGCCCTCATAGACAGGCACCTGGATCAGCACCGGGTCAAGCTGGCCCACAAGGATGGGGCTGCTGCCCTCGGCCAGCTCCACACCAGGGTTCAGGCCCCCTTCCAGCGAAAGTACATAACCATTGATGGGGGAGCGTAGTACAAGGCTTTCCGGCAGGTGCTGGCCTTCGGCTATGGGCTGCCCAAAATGGTATTCCAGTTCCTTGAGGCGGCTCTCAAAACTGCGTTCGCTTTTTGCGATGGAGTCCTGCATCAATGCCAGCCGTGTTTGCAGGGATTTGACATCCCCTTCCAGCCGCCTGAGAGCCTGCCGGGAGCCAAGGCCGGAGGCTGAAAGCTGGCTGGCCTTGTTGCGCTGCGCTATGGTCTCGGCCAGAGTGCGCTCAAGGGTCAGAGCCTGGCTTTTGAGGTCTTCGGTACCCGCGCCCTGCGTCACTTCCTGTTGCAGCAGACGACCGGCCTCATCCTGCAGGTGATAGCGCATGAGGGGAGCATTTTCTGCTATGGCATCGCCGGGCCTGACCAGGATCTTGTCCACAATGGCGTTGAAGGGCAAACGCGGGGCGCGGGTGACCGTGGCCATGACCTTGCCCGTGACGATGGTGACAGGTTCCTTGCTGGCTGTTGGGGCAGCCGGATCAGCTGCATGGCCGGGGACGGGGCAGAGCAGACCGCCGGGCAGACAGGCCCACAGACAGGCAGACAGACAGAGACTCAGGCTGGCCGAAAGCATGGGCCTGGGCACAGTGCGGAAAGGCTGACAGCACAAAGAAAGGATGGCGCGCATCAGAGCAACTCCTTGGCGGGCAGACCCAAAAAGCGTTCCTGCAACAGGCCGGCAAGGTACATCCAGTCCAGATTGGCAAGACGGCAGTTCAGTTCTGCCTCAATATGGGCAATGCGGGCCTGGGTCATGGCCTCATTGCGGTTGTTCAGTTCTGGCAGTTCGGTGGTTCCCTGCTCAAAGGCGATGCGGGCTTCCGTGTATTGCAGTTCGGCCGTATCCAGCCGGGTCTTGGCCAGCTTGAGCCGGGTTTCGGCCAGGGCTACGGCCTGTTCTGCCCGCAGCCACTGGTTGGAGTATTCCGTGCGCTTGTGGGCCAGCTCATGGAAAGCCTTGGCCTTGGTCATGCGGGCTGTTTGCACATCGCGGTAGCGGCGACCCCAGTCCAGCAGGGGAAAGTTGAAATTCAGGTGGAGGAAAAAGTCTTCCTTACCGTCGGCTGGTTGATACTGGCCAGCCGGGGGATTCTTGTTGATGCTGATGGTCATGTCTGGCACATACTGTGCCCAGGCCACCATGATTTCAAAGTCTCCCAGCAGGATCTGCGAGCGCAGCAGCAGCTCGTCTTCCGTGGCGGGCCAGCGTTGGCTCCAGTCCAGATTGCGGCCATTGAAATTGCCAAGGATCTCATGCACCTGGCCGCTGTCCACATTGAGGCGTTGCTTGGGGTCGACCCCGGCCAGCATCTTGAGCTGGGTGCGCTCCATGATTTCTTCCATGACGCTTTGTTCCACGGTCAGCTCAAGTTCGCGCTGGTGCTGGGTGGCCAGGTTGAGTGCCACACCCTGACGGCCTTCCACGTTTTCTACCTGATGCCAGTAGTCCAGCAGCTTCTTGTGCAGGGGCAGCAGGCTTTTTTGTGCAGCAATGATCTCACGCTGGGCCTGAAGTTTCAGGTAACTCTGGGCTATCTTGTAGATGGCTTCGCCCACGGCCTTGCGGTGGGTGGAAATGGCAAGGTTGACCATGACCTGGCGCACCTTGTGGGTAAAATAGGTTTCCACCGGGTTGGGGAAGTCGGCGTAAAAACCCACATCCAGCTTGGGACGGCCGTAGTCGCTTGGGGTATCATTATGCCCCATGTTGCGGCGGGTCAGGTTGTTGGAGACCGTGAACACCATGCGCGGTTCCGGCAGGTATTGCCAGGCGGCACTGGTCAGTGCCACGCGCTTGATCTCGATTTCCACCGCGCTGTTGACCAGCAGCGGTGACTGCTGGATGGTCAGATATACGCAGTCTTCAAAGCTGAAGCGTTTGGCCGGGTCATACAGGTTGGGCACGACCGCATCCAGCTTGGCCTTGTGTTCCACCGGGACGCCCGGAGCCTCATCCAGCCAGTGGCGTGGAGGCAGTTCGGGAGACTTGAGGCCGGCTTTCTGCGAGGCACAACCCGCGCTGACCAGCAGACAAAGGAGCAGCAGGGGCAGGGAACGGCAGAGTGACGGCAGGGATAAAAGCGGCATGGCAGGGCCTTGTATCACGTCAGGGACGCGCCAGAGGTTGGGGAAGAGACGACAGGGCCGGGCTGTGTCGTCTGAATTCCAGATGGTGAACGGTCAGCAGGGGCAAGCCCTGCGCATCGCAGACCTGCGCCTCAAAGCGGCGCAGACGGCTATCCGCCCATGAGGGACGCAGTATGACAGCATGGGGCAGGCCCGGCTCAGGCGCAAAACGGATGAAACCAATGGCCCCAAGCTGCCAGTGAGGGGCATCCCGCATGGGGGCTGTGGCGTCTGAAACCGTGGGGCTGTCTGCCCCTGCCGCGCACCGTTCATGCCAGAGGGCCAGTTGGGCACTCTGGATGACGCTTTCCACCATGGTCAGGAAAGCAGTATAACGCCAAAGCACGCCGGGGGCAACGGAAGGGACAACGGCTTTTGGGGTTCCGGGGGGAGGCAGCAGGGCCACAAGCCCCTGTACAGGGCTGTTCTTTGCCGTGTCCTGCAACAGTCCTGGCGGCAGGGACTGCCAGCCCTGGAGCAGATGCCACGGCTCGCCCAGGGCCAGAGTCCGGTAGAATCCTTTCAGTTCTTTGTTGTTATCCTGTTGTTCTGGCCCGGTGGGAGCGCACGGCAGTGGGGGGAGTTCCTGCCAGATGGGGGGGAGTGCGGGCGGCTGCCGGGTCAGCAGGGCCATGCCTTCGGCCAGCGGGCTGTAACGCCCAGTGCGGCGACCATTGGGGGCAAGGTCGCGTGCGCTCAGCCATGTGTAACACATCCGGCTGGGGGCCTTGTCCTGCTTCAGCCAGAGGCGGGCCTGCGCCCGCAGCCGACATTCACGGGTCACTCCGGCAGGCAGGGGCAGGGGGGCGGTAATACGCACATCGCAAAAACCGTGTACGGTTAGCCCCGGCAGAAGGGCCGTGGCCCCTTGCAGCAAGGCGCGCAGGACGTCACTGGTGGGCAGATGCGGCGGCGTACCGTGTTGTTGGAGTCGTGGTTCAGCAAAGCGGGAAAAATGACAGCAGCCCTGAAAAAGATTGGGCGCGGGCGGCAGGGGCGGCTCCGGGTCTGCAAAGGTCAGGGGGAAGGAGGGGGGCAAAAATGCCGAGCCGTGGTCAGAGGGAGGCTGTACGCCCCCTTCAGGCATGGCAGGACGCCGGAAGAGCAGATATTCCTGCCCGCTGAAGACTTCGCGTGCAAGGTTTGCCGCCAGGGCCATGTCTGCCTGTGTCTCGCCACGTATTTCCGGCTGCGTGGGTTGGTCGTTCCCTCTCTGCTCTGGCTGTTTCGCAGAGCTACAGCGTAAAAGAGCCACAGCCAGATCCATGATAGTGCTGACATGGAGCAGACTTTCAAAATCGGCCTGTATGCCCAGGCGGCTTTCTGCCTCCTGCACCAGCAGGGGAAAGCGATTGGAGCGCAGGGCAAGATCATAGCGCAGATCCTGCTGCGGGTGCAGCTGCGTTGCCGGGATGCCACTGGCCTCGGCCAGCAGCTCCAGCACGGTCTGCATAAAGGCTTCCGGCACCTGTGCGCCTGTCGGGCCGGATGCTGACTGCCGTGCGGCGGGTACTATGGGCCGGACGGTCGTGCCTTCCGTGTTGGTGTCTGCTGCGTTCTGACGTGCCGTGCAGCGGGCCTGGATGGCCGTATGGGGCAGATGTCCCAGTGCGTAAAGACGGGCGCAGACCTCGCGCATGGCCAGTGTTTCATGCCCCTTGCGTCCGGCATGAAGACAGACAGCTTCGGGGCTGATATCCTGCACAAGGCCGCAGAGGGTCTCCTGCGGGCCGATCTCCAGAAAATGGCGGATACCGTAAGTCCCCTGCATGGCTTCCACAGCTTCCACCCAGCGCACCGAATTTTCATCCAAATCCGCAATGTGGCGACAAATGGAGGGCTGGTCATCCGGGTAGGGAGCCACAGTAATGCCGCTCAGCAAGGGCGTGTGTGGCGCGTGCATTTCCAGCGCGTTGAGCCGCCGCAGAGACATATCGCGCAGGATACGCATACTGGGATGGTGGAAGGCAAGGCTCATGTTCAGCAGCATGGCCGGGATACGCTGCTTGCGCAGGCTTTTGCGGGCTTCCTGCAACACCTCGCACGGGCCGCTTAAAATGTGCTGCTTTGGCGTATTGTAGTTGGAGATATAGAGCGCGGGCCAGGTCTCCCGTGCCTTGGCAATGACCTCTGCATCCGCATGCACCGCCATCATGCCGGTATCGCGGCTGGCCTGGGCCTCCAGTTCGGCCATGTGTACGGCCCGCGTGTCAAGGATGTACCAGGCCACCGCCGGGGAGTAGATACCGGCAAAGCAGAGGGCGATAAGCTCGCCCAGGCTGTGCCCACAGAGCAGGCCGGGCTTGAGACCAAGGGAGCGCAGTTGGCTCCACTGGGCGTATTCCAGCAGGAAGAGATAGGGGATCTGCCAGCGGGTCAGGCCAATCTTGCCCGTATCCTGCTCATCCATCAGGCCCAGCAAGTCCCAGTCGGCCAGTGCGGCCAGCTCATCCATGGCGGCCCGTGCTGCCGGGAAGTTGTCGTACAGCTCCCGTCCCATGCCCGGCCAGACAGAACCCAGCCCGCAGCACATGGCAGCCAGCGGTACGCTTTCTCCCTTCGGCGTAGACTGGCTGGCCGGGGCCAGCCAAAGCCCCCGCTGCCCAAGGGCGGCCAGTTCCTCCTGGCCAGGGGCTGTTCCCAGGGCCAGCAGTCCCTGCCGCCAGAGCGGATCAAGGCTGCCCGCAAGCCAAGGCTGCCCGGCATGGTGCAGACGGGCATAGCGCACGCCGTCAAGGGCCAGTTCGTCTGCCAATGTATCAGTCGACACGTCAGCCTCACTGGCGGGGGTGCCCGGATGGATAGGATGCCCTGCGCTCATGTCGTCTGCTGCTACATGGCATTGCCCGCATCCAGCAGGGCAATCTGCTCGTCCATGGCCTGCTGCAGCGGGGCGGGCAGACCCATGATCTCCACATTCAGGAAGCCCCGCACGATGGTGGAGGCGGCTTCGTCCTCATCCAGCCCGCGCGCCATAAGGTATTCCATTTCCTCTTGGGCGATCTTGCCCACGGCAGCTTCGTGCGAAAGCTCCACACCGTCCTGATTGCTGTCCAGTTCGGGGATGGCGTGGATGCGCCCGCCGCCCATGATCAGGCCCTTGCATTCAAGATGCCCCTTGGCCGGGCTGGCCGAAGCGCGGATAAGCCCACGGTTGATGACCGTGCCGCCAGTGGTCAGCACCCGTGAGATCACTTCTCCACGGGTATTGGAGGCAGCCAGTTCGATACGATTACCGGCATCCACATACGAGCCTGTGGGAGCTACCACCACAGAGTTGAAGCGGGCTACAGCATGAGGCCCGGCCAGGGTTATCAGCGGGTTCATCTGGAGATTGCCCACGGGCTTGAGCAAAATATAGTTGTTCTGGAACTGTCCCCCTTCGGCCACCATACCCGCCGAGCGTGGCCGTACCACCGTCTGTTCGCCCCAGTTGTGGATCATGGTAAAGGTCAGCTTGCCGCCCTTTTCCACATAGTATTCTGTAATACCTAGATGGGCAGCGTGACTGGCCTCATGGGCAGTAACGCAGCCGCCCAGCATGTGCAGCTCCGCCCCTTCTTCCACAATAACGATATTGTGGATGCTCTGGCCAGCTCCATGACCCTTGATAAACATGCAGGACTGCACGGGTTCCTTCAGTTTGACCCCCTTGCGCACCCGCACAAAATAGCCGCCGTTGCAGTGTTCGCGCGTCATGCGGGTAAATTCGTCCTTGTCGGGGTCAAGCAGCTTCCAGCGGTGTTGGGGCAGCCCGTCATATTTGGCAAGGGCCTGGCGGATGTCCATGAGTTCCAGGCCCTCCTGCCGGGTATGGCAGTGGACACCGGCATGGTCCATTTGCATGAACGCACCGCTCACGGCCTTGTCATGCACGTCAATACCGGCCAGCACAAGGCGGCGGCTGTCGGCCTGGGGCAGGGTGGCCAGGTCTTCCACGGCCTGGTGCTGGCCTCCGGTAAAGCTGTAGCGGGAAAGATCCACAGTGTTCATGGCAGGGGGGCCTCCGCGATGGTGCCAAAGGTGTCGCCCGCAAGGCAGCGCAGACATTCCTGATAGCCGTGCCGGGCGATGTGGTCGAGTATCTCACGCGGACGGGCCTCACAGCAAAGCTTGCCGTTGTACATGACCTGCCCGCGGTGTGCGTTGACATATTCAAGGATGTGGCCGGTGTGGGTGATGATAAGGCCACTGGTGGAACGCTGCCGGGCCTGCTCGCGCAGGGTGGTGCCGCTGTCGGGCATCCCGTCCAGCAGGTGACGTACCGTCTTGCCCACAAGGGCCATGTTTTCCAGATCCACGCCGGATTCCGGCTCGTCAAAAAGGACAAGGTCTGGCTGCTGGGCCATGAGCTGCAACAACTCTGAGCGTTTCAGCTCCCCACCCGAAAAACCGGCATTGACATCACGCTGCAAAAAACGGTCAAAATGCACTGTGCGGGCCAGAGCAGGAATATCCAGCGTGCGACCACGACCGCACAGCTCCACCAGCTTGCCTGTGGACAGGCCGTGGATGGTGGGCGGCCGCTGGAAGGACATGCCAAGGCCAAGGCGGGCGCGCTCGTGCATGGGGGCATGGGTTATCTCCTGCCCCTTGAAGAAGATCTGCCCCTGTGTGACCTCATAGCCGGAAAAGCCCATCAAACTGAGCAGAAGGGTGGTTTTGCCCGATCCGTTGGGGCCAAACAGGATGAAGGTTTCGCCGGGGGCCACATGGAGATCTATGCCCTTGAGCACAGGTACGCCATGCACGGAAACATGCAGGTTACGGATCTCAAGCATGACCGTGCCCTCCGCATGTGCCGTGTTCGTGCTTGTGGCCCGAACAGCCGCAGCCGCAGTCATGGCCGTGACCGTCACTGTCCTCGCCGGTTTCTCCAAGAAAGTCCAGCACATCGTAGTGCAGGTGGTCAAGGATATAGCTCAGACGGTCGAGACATTCATCGCCCACGGCCCGACCCAGCAAACCGGCCACAAAGGCGGCACGCTTTGCGTTGAGCAGGGCCGTATAGCCGGGGCCGGGGCTGTAGGGTATGGCCTGGATGGCCGCACTGAAGGCTGTCAGGTCGGCCTCCTCAAGATGCTTGATGGGCTGTGGCTCATCATCCAGATAGACAATGCCTTCACGCAGGGCCAGCATGACAGCCTTGCCGTGCATATGGGCGATACACACTTCCATGTTTCAACCTCGTAAGATGGCAATCCATTTATTTTGGCAGACTTGCGGGCTTGTGTCCAGTCCGCCTTTGGCGGTCAAATGATGCAGAGCGGGAAAACAGCTTTGCGTTTTGCGGTCTTTTGCGTCATCCTGTCCCGGTGATGTTCGGCAAAGGTCGTTCCCAGGTCTTGTCCAGGGTTTGGTACGTTGAAGATGGTTCTTCCCCAAAAGACACCGACTGTTCTCCCTGTTGCGGATGTGGCAGTCAACATTTTTGCAAAGCCGTTTCAGACCGCGCTGGCACTCTTGTCCCTGCTTCGGCAGAGTGCGGCACATGTGGGCGTGATCTACCTGCAATTCGAGCCTTTTGGCTCACGGTACGACAGGGTAAGCCCGTATCTGGTGGCCCGCTATCTTCAGGAGGTCTGCGCTGCCAGGTGTCAGATCTTTCAGCCGGAGCACTGGCTTGACCTTGAGGCCGCAGACTGTTCGCGCTTGGGAGATGCCGCGTACAGGCTGGGTATCCGCTATCAGTACGCCTTTGAGCACAGCAGGGCAGGGCGGCTCTTTCTCATGCACAATGATGTCTTCTTTTTTGGGGATGTGCTGGGCAAGATGCTTGCCGCGCAGGGCGATGCCTTTGCCATCGGGCAGCTGGGCCAATGCTGGAACTGCCCGGCCAGACACAAGGAGCTTGTACAGGACGTCATGGGCTGTCCCCCCTGTTCGCCGGAGGATTACAGTGGATTTCGGCCAAGCGGTACGCAGTTGCAGCAGCTTTACAGTCTGGCACGGCAGCGGGGTATCTTTGTCCGTCCGTATGATGAAGGCTTTGTCGGCAGTTTTGATGTGGAACCGTGGCCTCTGCCGGAGTGTCGGATCAATGAGTGGGCCTGCCTGATCGATCTGGAATCGACGCGGATGCACACCATCCCCTTTGGGGCAGCCCTGCCACCGGGGGCCTATCGTCGCTGCGGGCCGATGTGTCTGGATATTGGGGTGGACTGGTTTCGCAGTATGCACAGGCTGGGTTTGCGGGCACGCAATTTCAGCCTGAACAAGTCCATGCGGCATTGGGTGGGGACTGGCAAGGTCAGGGCTGCCCTGTACATGGAAGCCGAGAACAACGCCCGCAAACTGCTCTGTCGGCACTTTCCCGAATATATGACATGGCTTGGGCGTGTGACCGGCAAGTCGTGGGATATATGAGGGGGAGGCATCATATATGATATGGGTGCTATCTAATTTGTTTATTTAGTTGTGCTGTTGATTTTTGATGATGTGTTGATTGTTGACTCATCTTATATGATGTACATATTGACGAGAATATCAAATATGTTGATATTTTATTATATACTTAAATCCAAGGGTAAGTCCGAAATATCCTTCAATCTTTTGCCTTCAACAAGGTTTTCAAGGGTCTCGATAATGTCTTCTCTTCCGTGGGAACCATAGTCACTGACTGCTTTCAGCAGTTCATACAGAGCAAAGTGATAGACACAATCCAAATCTCCAGTGCCAAGGGCTAGAGATGCAAGTCGAGATGGTAAAGGCTCACCAGTTACCACAACAATATGGGGCAGATGGCCTTTCCTGTTCCTGATGAGATTCAATGCTTCTGTACGGCTATTTTGTGCTCTGTCACTTCTCATTGTCCACTTTGCAGATATAGAGGCATGAAGAATTGGCTTTCCGCCATTGTCTTTTCTCAGATCGGCCATTTTACATATGGAATCGTCCACAAAGATGGCACCGTTGTTAATTTCAGTATCTTCACATAAGCCACGATACACAACAACATCGGGAGCAACCATATAATCATTACCCAACATTGTGGACAGTTGCTTGTTTTGATTCATGAGAGTTGACAAATAAGCAAGGTGCTCATACTGAGCAAAATCCCACGTCTTGACTGTACTCTGGTTTCCTAAGTTCAAAACTGTCCATTCGCCAGGACGTAGATGCTGGAGCTTAGGAAATGTATCAGAAATAAATTGCATGGTGAGCTGCTCAAATAAAGTTCCCGCAGTCTGGCCTTTCAGCTTAGGTGCAATACTAGCACCGAGATTTTTGGCGACAGCTTCAGCAATAGCCTTAGAAGGGGCATTGTTTGAATCTGCATTGGATGCAACACTATCGGTAGAGAGCGTCAGCACCTTTTGCTCCACTAAGGCCGCATGATACTTTTTTCTGGCTTCCAAGATGATAGTATTATCCATTTTCTAGACACCTCCGTATTTCTTTTCCAACCGCATAAGCAACCGGCGGAGGGAACGCATTTCCAATCATCCTACAAGCAGCGGTTTTCTTTACGCCGAAATCCCACTCGGGGGGGAATCCTTGAATTAAGGCAATCATTTCTTTTGTTAGTTTGGGCATCCCCTCAAAATTTTCTACTGGTGCCTCATTGGCCACACCGCCACCGTCCACACCTAGTTCTGCCCACGCCTTTCTGGCACGAGCAGGGCCTAGGTCGGGGCCACCGTGCTTCTTGCTGCCCCCGACAATCGTTGGAGCAATTTTACTGGCTTGGATTGCCCAGTCGTCAGCGTGATGCCAACCATTTGCCCCCATCAGTTTCTTCAGAGTATCGCCAACTGTTGCCGTATTTTCGGGTCGGGGCATAGGGTACTCAAACTCAGATTTGATGTCGTTGCGGATACTGACAATGACTACTCGGGGACGAAGCTGTGGAACTCCATAGTCGCAAGCATTTAGAAGTTTAACATGAACCTTATAGCCTAAGTTACGGATTGCCTTCAAAATATGCTCCCGATATTCATTGAACTTTGGGTCAAGAAATCCACGAACGTTTTCCAACATAACAGCACGCGGGCGGATTTCACCTACCAATCGGATCGCTTCGGGGAATAGATCTCGTTCGTCATCCTTGCCCAGCTGCTTTGATGCTTGGGAGAACGGAGGACAGGGAACCCCTCCCGCCAGCAGGTCAACACCTTGGTAGGGAGTTCCGTCGAAATCGTGAATATCGGCACAAACTACATTCCAATATGGTTTATTCTTTTTGAGGACAGCACAATAGTTGGCTTCATATTCAACTAAGGCACGATGGGCAAAGCCAGCCATATCCAAGCCAAGTGCTTGGCCACCTGCACCAGCACATATTTCAACGCACGAAAGCAAATGTTCACCCTCTTCTAAATAAAAATATCTTCTAATAAGATGTGACATCATGCAAGCATTTTGAACCACCATCGAGAAAGTATTCAAAAAATTTACGATATCGACAACCTTAGTACATACCTTAGCCAGGGCAATCGCATGAAAGAGGAGGCATTAAAAGTTTAGATATTTTCTAAAATAGGGTATTTTCTTCTCGCGGAGGTAGCCAATGGAAGTAGACACATCGATTGCGGCTATGGACTTTTTTGCAGAACTGCCTGACCCGAGACAGGCTGGCAAAGTAGTTTATGAGAGTGTAAAATAGTTTGAGCATTGGAGTATCGAAAACAGCCTTCACTAGGTATTGGATATAGTTTTCAGGGATGATGAAAGTCGTGTAAGAACTCGCCATGCTGCAACAAATTTTGTTACATTAAAACACATAACCTTGAACATGCTCAAGGGCGTTACTGGCAAGGCAAGCATGCGTGTCCGGCGTAAAAGAGCAGGCTGGGATGACAACTTCCTGCTCTCCGTTCTGGCTGCTGCTCCTGCCCTTTGATTTCATGCGATTGCCCTGTTCACTGGGGCAGCCCCGCCTCACTACGACGGCCCAAACCAGTGCAGGGCCAGGGCCGCTACCACCAGATAGCGGCCCAGTTTGGCCACGCTCACCAGAAGGATGAAGATGGAAAAACGTTCCCGCAACAGCCCTGCCGCCAGGGTCAGCGGGTCGCCGATGACGGGCATCCAGCTCAGCAGCAGGCTCCAGCGGCCATAACGCTGATACCAGCCTGTGGCCTGTGCCAGCGTTTCGGGCCTGACCGGAAACCACGCCCGTCCTGCAAAATGCAGACAGCCCCGCCCCAGCAGCCAGTTGACCACCGAACCCAGCGTGTTGCCCAGCGTGGCAGTCCCCACAAACAGCCAGACCGGCCCATGCCCGGCGGCCAGCAGCCCTCCCAATGCCAGTTCCGATTGCGCTGGCAGCAGGGTGGCCGCTGCAAAGGCCGCCAGAAAAAGTCCCCCAAGATAGTCCGTCATCTCCTGCCCCCGCTTTTGTCCGCGCCTTGAAGCAGGGGGATCAGTACCACATCTTTTTCAGTTCGGCGTCCGTAACACCCAGGCGGTGCATGCACATTTCAAAATAGCCGGCCCAGAGAGGATCATCCGAATTTTGCGGGCCTTCATCCACCATGTCGCTGGCTTCCTGCTGGCATTGGGCCTTGGCCTGCATGGCGTGCCGTTCTTCAAGGCTCATGGGGGCTTCCTGCCTGGGGGAACAGGCCACAAGGCCGCACAGCAGCAAGGCAGCCAGGGTGGACAGTAGATATATTTTGTTCATGGGTTCTCCTTATGCGGTTTCCCTCGCGCCATGCGCAGGGGCCGCCCTGCATTGCAGGACGGCCCCCAGAGGATAAGGCTGTTTTCTGTGTTTGCCAGAGCTTTCGCCTAATAGGCGTGCGGGTCTTCCAGATCGCGTGCGGTCACGGGAGCAGAGAAGAGCTTGTACACCCAGAACTGGTATACCAGCACGATGGGCACCATGACCAGGGCCACACCCAGCATGATCTTGAGGGTCAGCTGGCTGGACGCGCCATTGAAGGCTGTTACCGTGGCGGCCGGGTCTATGGAGGAGATGATCATGCCGGGGAACATCCCTGCCACACCGAAGAAGGTCACAAAGATGATGAACACCGCACTGCTTGCCCAGGCCAGCCAGGGCTTGCCACGCCGCAGCATGACCGGCACACCCAGCAGCCCCACCAGTGCCAGCACTGGCAGGATGAAGAGCAGGGGCATGGCAAAGTAGTTGGCAAAGAGGTTGGTGTACGCTGCCGTCAGGCCAAGGAATACCAGCAGCAGCACCAGCACTGCCGGCCACAGCATATTGGCAGCAGCCAGGGCGCGGGTCTGGAGATGCCCTTCGCTCTTCAGGGTCAGCCACAACGCGCCGTGCATCATGAAGATGGCAAGGAAGAACACCCCCCCCGCCAGGCCGTACAGGTTGAGCAGCTTGAACAGGTTGCCGTGATAGACGCCGTCGGCATCAATGGGGATGCCCATAAAGAGGTTGGCAAAAGCCACGCCCAGCAGGATGCAGGGGGCCAGGTTGGAGAGGAAGTGCACCACGTCCCACAGACTGCGCCATGCGTCACTTTCTACCTTATTGCGGAACTCAAAGGAAACCGCGCGGAAGATCAGGGCAAAGAGCAGGATGAGCAGGGGGGCGTACAAGGCACTGAACATGACCGCATAGGCCTTGGGGAAGGCCGCAAAGGTCACGCCACCGGCCGAGATCAGCCAGACTTCATTGCCGTCCCAGAAAGGCCCGGCAGCGTTGTACATAACGCGGCGTTCCTCCTCGTTTTTGCCGAGGAAGGGCAGCAGGGAGCCAAGGCCCAGGTCAAAGCCGTCCAACACAAAATACACTGCCCAGAGCAGACCCCAGAGTATGAACCAGATGGTTTCCAACATGATTAAGCCTCCTCAGGGCCCTTCAGGGCGTACTTGCGAAGCAGAAAGATGTCCAGCGCGCCCAGCAGCGTGTACACCACGATAAAGGCAATGAGCGAGATGAACACATTGTCTGCCGGTACGGGCGAAACAGCATCACTGGTACGCATAAGCCCATAAACTATCCAGGGCTGGCGACCGATCTCGGCCACGGCCCAGCCAAGGCCCAGCCCGATGTAGGGCAGGGGGATGTTCAGCACGAGCAGCCGGAGCAGACCGGGGTTGGGCAGCTCGCGGTTGCGCTGCCACGTGGCCAGCAGGGCCAGCAGGATGAAGAGTCCGCCAAGGGTCACCATGGCGCGGAACGTCCAGAAGGTAGCGGCCACGGGCGGACGGTCTTCCTTGGCAAAGTCCTTCAGGCCCTTGACTTCGGCGTTCTTGTCGCCAAAGGCGATCCAGCTCATCAGGTTGGGGATGCCCAGGGCTTCCACCTTGTTGCCTTCATTGGCTTCGTCCGGCCAGACAAAGAGGTAGAAGGGCACATTTGTGCCGGTTTCCCAGTGGGCTTCCATGGCAGCCAGCTTCGCCGGCTGGTATTTGGCCACATTCTGGCCTTCCTCATGGCCGCTGGCGGCAATGGCAAGGGCCAGCACCAGGGTGAAGGGGGCTGCCAGCCGGAAGGAACGACGGAAAAATTCCTTGTGGCTGCCACGCAGCAAATGCCAGGCAGAAACACCCAGCACAAAGAAGCCACCCACGGCCCACGAGCCCATGATGGTATGGGCGTACATGCCCCAACCAAAGGGGTTGAACACCACATCCCAGAAGTTGGCCAGTTCGGCCCGACCGGCGGCTTCGTTGATGGTGTAGCCCACAGGGTTCTGCATGAAGCCGTTGGCAAGGATGATCCAGAGGGCAGAGATATTGCTGGCAATGGCCACCAGCCAGATGCACAGGCAGTGCATCTTCTTGCTCAGCTTGTCCCAGCCAAAGTGCCAGACCGCAAGGAAGGTGGATTCCAGGAAAAAGGCCACCGTGGCCTCAATGGCCAACAGGGAACCAAAGATGTCGCCCACATATTCGGAGTAGCGCGACCAGTTGGTGCCGAACTGGAATTCCAGCGTGATGCCGGTCACCACGCCCAGCGTGAAGTTAATGAGGAAAAGCTTGCCCCAAAATTTGACATGGCGTTTCCACATTTCGTCGCCTGTCCGCACATAGAGGGTTTCCATCCAGACCAGCAGGACGGAAAGCCCCAGGGTCAGGGGCACGAAGATAAAGTGGAAAAAGACGGCCACGGCAAATTGCAACCGCGACAGCAACAAGACGTCGTCCATAACAACTCCTTCCTGAAAATAGTGAGTATTTTTATCTCGCCCCCTGTCAAATTGCAAGGCGCAAGCGCGGTCAGACTTGACATTTCCGGCCGGAGCGTTATTTGCCCTGCAATCTTTTTTGGAGGTCAGCCATGTCTCAACCAGCCGAATCCACACACCAGTTTCGGGCCGAAGTCCGTAAGGTTCTGCATATCCTGACAAATTCCCTCTATACGAATCGCGAGATCTTTTTGCGCGAGCTTGTTTCCAATGCGTCTGACGCGCTGGACAAGCTGCGCTTTCGCACCAACAGGGGCGAGAGTCCGCGTGAACCCGGTTTGCCGCTGGAGATCCGTATCAGTGTTGATAAGGATGCAAAGCTCCTGTGCATCGGCGATACCGGTCTTGGCATGACAGCCGATGAGCTGGCCGATAACCTGGGCACCATTGCCAAGTCCGGCTCTGAAGAATTTCTGGCTGGTCTGGCGGCAGAAAGCTCAGCCAGCACCGATGGGGACGCCAATGACCCCGACAGCGGCAAGCCCGATGCTGCCAATATCATCGGGCGATTTGGTGTGGGTTTTTATTCGGTCTTCATGGTGGCCGATAAGGTAGAGGTCATCTCCCGTCCCGCCTTTGGCGAGGACACCACGGCCCATGTCTGGACAAGTGACGGGCTTGGTACCTTCAGTGTGGGCGAGGCCGGGGCGGATGCCCCTGTGCGGGGCACGCTTATCCGCGCCCATCTCAAGGATGATGCCGTGGAATTTCTGGAGCAGTACCGGCTGGAATCCGTCATCCGCAAACATTCTGCCTTTGTGCCCTTCCCGGTCTTTGTGGGTGAGGAGCGGGTCAACACCCAGCCCGCCCTGTGGCGCGAGCCCAAAAGCAGCGTCAGCAAGGAGCAGTACGCCGAATTTTACAAGGCCCTCTGTCATGACCACAAGGATCCGCTGGACGTGCAGCATATTTCGGTGGATGCGCCAGTGCAGTTCAACGCCCTGCTTTACATCCCGGACAGTGCGCAGGACTTTTTTGGAGCTGACCGCGATTTCTGGGGGCTGGATCTCTATGCCCGCCGGGTACTTATCCAGCACCGCAACAAGGAGCTGATCCCCGAATATCTGGCCTTCCTGCGCGGCGTGGTGGATACGGAAGACCTGCCCCTGAATATCTCGCGTGAGACCTTGCAGGAGAATGTGGTACTCCGCAAGATACAGCAGGTCATCGTCAAGCAGAGCCTTGGCCATCTGGAAAAACTGGCCGCCAACGATGCGGAAAAATACGCCGCCTTCTGGAAGCTGCACGGCAAGGTCTTCAAACTGGGCTATCACGATTTTGCCAACCGCGAGCGTGTCTGCGGTTTGCTGCGCTTCAATACCTCGGCCCTTGCCGATGCCGATGCCCTGTCCAGCCTTACCGAATACATGGAACGCGCCCCCGAAGGGCAAAAGACCTTCTGGTATGTGGCAGCCCCCAACCGTGAGGCTGCGCGCCTCAGCCCGCACATGGAACGCTTCCGGCAAAAGGGCATCGAAGTGCTGTACCTGCTGGAGCCGGTGGATGAATTTGTGATGGAAGGGCTGGGCAAGTACAAGGATTGGGACTTCAAGGCTGTGGAAAACGCCGCAGACGATGCCCTGGATGCCTTTGCCGACAAGAGCGAGGACAAGGAGCCGGTACAGCCCCTTTCCGAGGCCGACAATCAGAGCTTCGATGGCCTGCTGGAGCGCATGAAGGAAATCCTGGGCGATAAAGTCAAAGAGGTGCGCGTGTCCCATCGGCTGGCTGACAGCCCTGCGGTGCTGGTTTCGCCGGACGGCGGCATGACCTCCTCCATGGAAAAATTCCTGCGCGTCATGCAAAAGGACGACTCCCTGCCCGTCAAGACGCTGGAAGTCAATCGCGACCATCCCCTGTTGCGGAATATGCTGCGGATGTTCAAGGCTGACCGGGAGGACAAGGCCCTTGCCGATATGACCCAAAGCCTGTTTGACGCCAGCCTGCTGTTGGACGGCTACCTGAATGATCCGCAGGCCCTGGCCTCGCGTGTCAACAGCTTGCTGGCAGAGGCCGCTGCGTGGTATGCAGAGGTACGCAAGCTGTAGCCTGTATGCCTGAAGCCGTTGCGCCCTTGGCGCGTACAGTCTTGCGGGGCCGGACTTCCGGCCCCGTTATCTGTTTTTTGTCCAGCCTTGCCCCGTGGGGATGCCATGCTTGAAGCTCTCTATATCGCCCTTTCGGCAGTGGTCCCGGTTTTTCTGGTCATCGCCCTTGGTGCCTGGCTGCGCCGACAGGGAAGCCTGCCCGACAATGCTGGACGTGTGCTGGGCGTCTTTGTGCTCAAGCTGGCCCTGCCCCTGCTGGTGCTGCACCTTATGGCCCAGGCCCAGCCGCAGGATCTTGCCCGTGGCAGTTTCTGGCTGGGGGGGCTGGGGGCGCAGAGCCTGATGTTTGCACTGGTCTGGGGCGTGGACAGGCTGGCACTGGGACGGGGCAGACGCGAGGCCGTCATTGCCGGCATGAATGCCAGCATCAACAACGTGGGCTTTGTGGGGCTGGCCATCATCCTCAATCTCTTCCCCGGTAATACAGAGGCCCTGCTGGTGACAGGGCTGGTCATCTTTGCTACCAATCTGGGTATCAGCCTCACCCAGAGCTGGCTGGACTGCCTCAGTGGCGGTGTGGGCGGCTGGCGCGGCCTGTTGCAGAAACTGGCGGGCAATCCGCTCTTGCTGGCCGTGCTGTGTGGCATGGTGCTGGCTTGCACGGGGCTGGGGCTTTGGGAACCGCTGGATCGCACGGCCCGGCTGCTTGGGCATACGGCGGCCCCCTGTATGCTGCTGGCCCTGGGCTATGACGTGCAGGAACGTCTGGCCCTTGTACACCAGCAACGCCTGAGCAGTGTGCTTGTGCGTCAGGGCTGGATAGTGGGCTGCAAACTGCTGCTGCATCCCCTGCTGTGCTGGCTGCTGCTCTGGCTGCTGGGGGTGGATGGGCTGTGGCTTACGGTAAGCGTGTTGCTCAGTGCTACGGCAGCGGCCCTGGTCAATGCCGTCATGGCCGAAGTCCACGATGCCAACCCCACCGAGGCCGCCCTGAGCGTGTTGCTTTCCAACGGCCTGAGCCTGTTCAGCCTGACGGGCTTCATCTGGCTGTTTATTGGGCTGGGGATGGCGTAGCAGCGCATTTGCAGCATATCAGGAAGGGACTGTGCCTTTCGCAGCGATTTTTTTATCTTCCCACGCTTTATATTCTGGTGTTTGTCTGAAAGCGTCCCGTTCAGCCGTCATCGTTTCATAGAGTTTGGCAAGATTTTTTCTTGTTTCCTCAATAGAGCTATCTACCTGCATAGATTCCTCCTGTATTCTACATATTGAGTGTAATGCTTTTTAGAGCAAATCTGCATTGAAAATATGGATTTGCTCTACGATCTCATCTCTGTTTGTAAATCTCCCGCCTATGGCCGATTTCAACAACAAGGATACATATTTTCTGATCTTCGATCATGCAAAGAATACGATAGTCTCCTACGCGGTAACGCCATAATCCTGAAAGGCTTGCACCAGTAAGTTGTTTTCCTGTTTGCCGTGGATTTGCCATCAGGCGCACACGGTGATACAAAAATTTGAGTATTCGCTGGGCTTCTGCTGTGCCGATTTTTGCCAGATCTTTTCGCGCATCTGGCGAAATTTCAATATTCCAAGTCATATTCTTTCATCACATCTTCAAGGGGGATGCCTTTTTCTCCGCTGGCCTTAAAGCGCATATAGGCGGCTTCCGCCATATAGGCGTCTTCCAAGTCTTCCAAATGGGTCAAAATTGCTTCTCTGGCGTAATAGGTTTTTGTACGACCTGTGGCTTTTGCCAGAGCAGTAAGACGATTTTCAATATCTTCTGGTAAGCGTAGAGCAAGCATAATGCACTCCTTTTGATATACATGTATATCAAGGTATAACCTTGGTCAAGGCATATGCTTTTTTTCTGGAAGTTGCGGTAGGTTTAGAGATACGGCTGTTGCGTGATTGTTCGCACAACCTTAGCCGCCCCCTGCGAACGGTAAATCAACTCCTCCACGATCTCCAGCAAATCACCCACCAGTCCGCCGCCCTGCATGGGATGCCCGAACAGAGCCTCGCGCTGGTAGTCCAGCCCGCGTTTGCACACGGCATCGGGCAGACTGGGGGAGAGCGTGTCAGAGAGGCGGCAGGCCAGGAGATAGCCCTCTGCTCCGGCAACAAAAACTTCTGCCAGGGCACAGAAGCGTGTGCGCTGTCCTGCCCACCAGCTCAGGGCATCTGGCGGGGGGGGGAGTTCAGCTGCTGTGGCCAGTGCCACATGCAGATTGTTGCAGGCCGCCCCCGGCAAGCCGGCACGCCAGCCCCAAAGCCATGGTGTACGCCGGAAAAAGAGGTGATGTTCCACCGCCATATCCAGCAGGGCACGGACTCGCGCAAGGCTTTCCAGCAGGGGGGCGGCTGCCTCCCGGTCGTCCCAGGCGGGCGTCACATCGCCCACATCCCAGGCAGGAACCTCCCGACAGCACGGATCCAGCCCGGCCAGACGTTGCAGCAGCAGGGCAAGCCAGGCATTGCCATCCGGGCTTTGCGGGGTTTCCAGATGTGAATAGCTCAGTACATAGCGGCCCTTGCCGTAGGCACCGCTGACCACCACGGGCTGGTCAATGATGAAATCCGCCGAAAGGTCAACCCCGTACAGAGCTTGCCATGCCTCAAAAACATGGGGCGGTATGCGTTGCAGGGGCAGGTCTGCCAGCCAGAAATCGGCATCCGGGCGGGCATAGGCGGCCAGCACCTCCACGCGTTCATCCGTAGCCGGTGCAAACCGCCCTGGCCACCAGACCGGCAGCGAAAGGGCCTCCCCTTCAGGCAGGGGCGGCGCGAGGTCTCCTGTTCGGACAGCCCTGACCCGTACATGGCCGGAAATAAGGTGCAAAAGCCGCTGAGGATAGGCGGCCCGCGACCACGGGCAGATATGCAGCCCCTCGGCCTTGCTGTGGTGGCTGAGGGCCAGCCCGGCGCCGCCGCAAAAACCAAGGTAAGCCCCGCCGTCTGCCAGCCAGTGGCGGATGGCCTCGCGCCCCTGCTCCCCAAGGGCCAGGGCCTTGTGCCGGGCACTGCCGCCGGGTACAAGCAGGAGGGCAGGCCGTGCAGCGGGTGCGCCCCTCCCCGACTTGCCTAAAAGGACGCCATCAGCTATTTCTTGACCTTTGACAAGGCGGCAGGGCAGACCCATGCCGCGCAGGGCGCGCCATGCCATCAGACCCCAGATGTGCGAGGCATCCCATAACACATAGACAGGTTGGGCGGACTGCATGGGCCGCAGTATCGCCAGCTTTTACGGAGAATGCAAGATGCCCGACATCCTGCCCAAGGGCTATCAGCCCCATGACGTTGAGGCGCGTTGGCGCGCCCACTGGGAAGAGAACAAGACCTTCAGCCCGTCGGTGGATGCGCCCGGCGAAAGCTATTCCATCGTCATCCCGCCGCCCAACGTCACCGGCGCACTGCACATGGGCCATGCCCTCAACCTTACGCTGATCGACGTGCTGTGCCGTCATGCCCGGCAAAAGGGCAAGAATGTGCTGTGGGTCCCGGGAACCGACCATGCGGGCATCGCCACCCAAAATGTGGTGGAGCGCACCCTTGCCAAGGAAGGCAAGACGCGGGACGACCTGGGCCGCGAAGCCTTTATCGAGCGCGTCTGGCAGTGGCGGGAGGAGTACGGCCACCGTATCCTGGGCCAGATAGCCGCCCTTGGGGCCTCTGTGGACTGGGATCGTCTGCGCTTTACGCTGGACGAGGGGCTTTCCGCAGCAGTCCGCAAGGTTTTTGTGCAGCTCTATAATGAAGGGCTGGTCTATAAGGGCGACTACATCATCAACTGGTGTTCGCGCTGCCACACGGCTCTGGCCGATGACGAAGTGGAACACGAGGGCAGCAAGGGCAAACTCTGGAAGGCCCGCTATGAGCTGACCGACGGCAGCGGAGCCATTGTGGTGGCCACCACCCGGCCGGAGACCATCCCCGGTGATACGGCTGTCTGCGTCCACCCAGAGGACGAACGGTACGCGGCCTTCATCGGCAAGACCGTGCGTGTGCCGATCCTGGGGCGTGAGGTGCCTGTCATTGCCGATGCCTATGTGGAGCGCGAATTTGGCACAGGTGCGCTCAAGGTCACGCCCTGCCATGACCACAATGACTGGCTGCTGGGCAAGAAGCACGGGCTGGAATTTGTACAGGTCATTGATGAAAACGGCGTCATGAAGACCGAGGCCGGGCCGTATGCGGGCCTCAGCAAACAGGAATGTCGCGAAAAGATCCTTGCTGACATGGCCGCCGCCGGTCTGCTGGAAGGGGAAGAGGATCTTGACCACTCCGTGGGCCATTGCTACCGCTGCCATACGGTGGTGGAGCCGCACGTTTCCACCCAGTGGTTTGTGGCAACCACCAAAATGACCCCAGCCGCTCGCGCCGCCGTGCCGGAGCTGACCAAGATACTGCCTGAATCCTGGCTCAAGACCTATTATCACTGGCTCGACAATATGCGCGACTGGTGCATCAGCCGCCAGATCTGGTGGGGGCACCGTATCCCGGCCTGGACATGTCAGGACTGCGGCCGTCTGATCGTGGCCGAGGAAGCTCCAGACGTTTGCCCGGACTGCCGCTCCGCCCGACTGGTGCAGGATGAGGATGTGCTGGATACCTGGTTCTCCGCCGCGCTCTGGCCCTTCTCTACCATGGGCTGGCCCGCCGACACGAAGGAGCTGGCCCGCTGGTACCCCACCAGCGTACTGGTGACGGGCTTTGACATCCTCTTCTTCTGGGTGGCCCGCATGATGATGATGGGCTTGCATTTCATGAAAACGCCGCCCTTCCGCCATGTCTATCTGCACGCGCTGGTGCGTGATGCCAGTGGCCGCAAGATGTCCAAGTCCACAGGCAATGTCATTGACCCGCTGGAAATGATCGACAAGTACGGCTGTGATGCCCTGCGCTTTACCCTGACGGCCTTTGCGGCCATGGGGCGGGACATCCGCCTGTCCGAAGAGCGCATTGAGGGCTATCGTCACTTTGTCAACAAACTGTGGAATGCGGCCCGCTTCACCCTGATGAATCTGCCCGAAACCGCCCCGGCCCCGGTCAGTCTGGAAAATGTGCAGGGCCTGCACCATCAGTGGGTACTGCACCGGCTGGAAACGGTCAAGGCAGAGATGGACGCAGCACTGGAAGACTATCGCTTCAACGATGCGGCCCAGTTGGGGTACAAGTTCCTCTGGAACGAGTTTTGCGACTGGTATCTGGAGCTTATCAAGCCGGATATGCAGTCTGAAGACGCCAGCCGCAAGGCCACGGCCCAGTATGTGCTCTGGCTGACCTTGCGTGAGCTGCTGGTCTTGCTGCATCCCATCATGCCCTTTGTCACGGCCGAGATATGGCAGGCCCTGCCTGTGGAGGCCGGGGCCAGGCCCACGGATCTCGCCCTGGAACTGTATCCGGCAGCCCGCCCGCAGTGCCTGCGTCCGGAAGAATCCGCCCGCATGGAACTGGTGCAGGGTGTCATTGTGGCAGTGCGAACCATCAAGGCAGAGCTGGGCATCAGCCCCGGCCACAAGGTCAGCCTGCTCCTGCATCCGGCAGATGCCGCCCAGCAGGGCCTGTTGGAAGCAAACCGTGATCTTATCCTGACCCTTGCCCGGCTTGCGGATATGGAAATCGGTATGGAATTGGCCGCTCCCAAGGCTTCGGCCTCGGCCGTGGTGCAGGGATGCCAAATCATCGTGCCCCTGCGCGGTGCGGTGGATCTGGCAGGTGAACTGGCCCGGCTGGATAAGGAAATGCAGAAGCTGGAAAAGGATCTAGCCGGGGTCAATGCCAAGCTGTCCAATGAAGGCTTTGTATCCCGCGCTCCGGCTGAGGTGGTGGCCCGCGAGCGGGAACGCGCCGCCCAATTGGCGGATTCGCGCGAAAAGCTGACCGCCCTGCGCCAGCGTTTTGCCGAAGCCCTGGCCGAGGAGGCATAGCCCAGGGCTTGCCCTGTTGAACGCCATCAGAAAAGTCCGGCCGCAAGGCCGGGCTTTTGCTGTACTGAGGGGCTCTCCATGCCGGGGCTAGTCTTCCATACGCAGGTAGTCGGTAAGGATCACCTTGAGCCCAAGACCGGGAAAGTTCACCTGGGCCTTGTCCGGCGGCAGCAGGCGCACCACCTTGCCCCGGCCAAAGATGTTGTGGTGGCAGAAGCCCAGTCTTGCAGCAGGGGCTGCCTTGTCTGTTGCCGCAGGTGCAGGGGGGGCAGTCGGTCTGTGCGCTGCGGCTGTTGCGTGCAGCCGGTCTGCCGTACTCCGTTGCCGGAAGAAGGAAGCCGAGGGGGGGATTGGCAGGGGGGCATCGTCAGGGGCAAGCTGGCAGTCGTCAAAGGCGGCCTCCGCGCCCGTATCCATGCCGCGCTGCGCGGACGCGCCCCCCTGTCGGCGGGCAATACTGCCGCCAAAGCCTTCCAGCCATTCTTCCACCAGACCGGTGGGCAGTTCGCGCAAAAAAGGACTTTGGGATACATGCAGACTGCCGCGTTCCGCCCGGCTGTAGATGGAGGCCGGGGCGTACAGATCCAGTTGCTTGCGGGCGCGGGTACAGGCCACATACATCAGCCGCCGTTCTTCCTCAAAATCTTCGGGACGGGCCAGCGCATGGCGCGAGGGGAAGCGGTCTTCCACCAGGTCGATAAGCAGCACGGCGTTCCATTCCAGCCCCTTGGCAGAATGGACGGTGGAAAGGGTCACGCGCCCCTCGTTGCTCTGTTCCTGCTCGTCCTCTTCCGGGGATTCCAGGGCAAGGTCAGCCAAAAAGAGGTCAAGATGGCTGTAGCCTGCGGCCATTTGCAAAATTTCTTCCAGACCCTGCTGACGGCGGGGCCAGTCTTCGGGGTAGTTTTGCTCCAGCAGCGGGCGGTAGTGCTCCAGCACAGCGGTGAACAGGGCTGTCGGGGCCTCCTGCCGGGCGCGCAATCCATCCACAAAGCGCAGATCGGCCAGAAACTCCGGGAAGCGCGCACAGGCCTTGGTAATGGCGTCTGCTTCGCCACTGCGGGCCGCTGCATAGAGCTTTTCTACCGTCTTGGGGCCAATGCCGCTGTGCAGGGATGCCACACGGGCAAAGGCGGGCATATCCAGCGGGTTCAGCACGAGGCGGGCAAAGGCCGTCACGTCCTTGACATGGGCGGCTTCGGCATAGCGCAGGCCGCCGTACTTACGGAAGGGGATACCCTCCTGTTGCAGGGCCATTTCCAGATTGTAGGAGTGAAAGCCCGCCCGGAAGAGCACGGCAATCTCGTGCGGCAGATGCTCGTCCAGTAGCTCGCGGATGCGCCGTGTCACCAGTTTGGCCTGGCTCATATCGCTCAGGGGCGTTACCAGTCGCACGGGACTGCCGCCTTCCTTGCGGGTAAAAAGCCGCTTGCGGAAGGATTCTGCCGCATGGAGCAAGAGATTGTTGGCCACTTCCAGTACCGGTCGGGTAGAACGGTAATTTTCTTCCAGCCGGATGACACGCGTGCCGGGGAACAACCGGGGAAAGTCCAGTATGTTGCGGACATTGGCCCCGCGAAAAGCGTAGATGGACTGGGCCTCGTCCCCCACGGCCATAACGTTGCCCGTCAGGGGGGGAGCCGCTTCCCCGTCTGGCTCCGGCCCGGCCAGCAGACGTACTATACGGGCCTGCACCAGGTTGGTATCCTGATATTCGTCCACAAGGATGTGGCTGAAACGCTGACGCAGGGCTGCGGCGGCTGTTGGGCTGTCGCGCAGCAGGGCTTCCAGCTCAAAGAGCAGGTCGTCATAGTCCAGCAGGGCTTTTTCCCGCCGGTAAGCCGTATAGGCGGCGTCAAGCTCCACAAGGGCCTCGGCGTGCTGCATCAGATGCCAGGCATCCTGCCGCAGGACTTCTTCCAGCGGCAGCTCCTTGTTGCGGGCCTTGCTGAACAGGCCCACAATGCTTTGGGTTTTGGGGAAGGAGCGGTCGCCGCGCCCCAGCTTGAGATTTTCCTTGCACTGCTTGACTGCGGCATTGATGTCCGCGCTGTCCATCAGGGAGAAGGGGCGGTCGCCCAGCCAGCCTGGCCGCCAGCGACGCAGCGTGCTGTAGGCAAAGGAATGGAAGGTGCCCCCCTGTACGCCCGCAAGCCCCTGCCCCAACAGCAGACCGGCCCGGTGCAGCATCTCCTGCGCGGCCTTGCGTGTAAAGGTGAGCAGGAGGATGCTTTCGGGAGAAATCCCGTGTTCGGCCAGCCAGGCCAGACGGTACACAATGGTGCGTGTCTTGCCGCTGCCCGCGCCCGCCACCACCAGCACAGGGCCATCGCCGCAGGTGGCGGCCTCCAGTTGGGCCTCGTTGAGTGCCTTGGCATAATCTATCATGGGGATTACATAGCACAAGGTGGCGCGGCACGCCAGCCGGGGGCTTGGGTCACAGTATTTTCAAGTGAATGTCGCTCTCATACACCAAGCATGACAAAGCCCCTTTGCTGGACAGTCTGCAATATCCTCTTGCTGGCCTGTGTCCTGTTCCTTGGCTTGTTCGGCAATATGCTGTTCTGGGCAATGCCCGATGCCCTGCCCGATGCCTTGCCCTTGTCTCCTATTGACAGGGGCA
>JAFQED010000015.1 GCA_017415765.1 Desulfovibrio sp.
ACAGCATGGCCGGCACCTGGGGCATTGGCGCACGCCTGAAGGACATGAGCTTTGTGGAAAACCTCAAGCACACCTTCCGCGTCAACTTCATGGGCGGCACCAATGCCCCCAGGATGGGCCGCAAGCTGGCTGAGTGGGACTACTATGCGAATACGGGTAAGAACGCAGCCGGTATGGATTCCATGTACCTGACCACCAAGGATCAGGCTCTGGAAATCGGCCTGACCAATACCTACAAGATGTACGACAACTTCCTGATTAATCTGGAAGCCGACTACGTTGCCCTGTGGCTGGACGACCGCGGTGACTTTAAGCGCATCGCCAGCAAGAACAACAAGAATCAGGAACGCGATGCCTGGAACGTCAACCTGAGCTTCGTGTACTCCTTCTAAAAGCAGTACCAAGCGCAGTCTTGCGAGGGGGGCTTCGGCCCCCCTTTTTCCCCCTGCTGCCACACAGCCATGACACGCACAGAACTGATAGTACGCACACAGCAACGCCTGCCGGAAATGAGCCTGCAACAGGTTTCGGACTGCTGTAGCGCGCTGCTGGAAAGCCTTGCCGATGCCCTTGCCAACGGGCATGGCGTCACCCTGCCCCGCGTGGGGGAGTTCATCATCAAACGCCACAAGGCCCGCGTGGGCAGCGACCCCCGCAATGGCAAGGAGCGCACCATCCCCTCCTGCGCCGTGGTGCAGTTTTATCCGCATCAGTCCGTCAAGGACAGGCTGAACAGCAAGGGGATCGCTGATTCGTAAGGCGATCGCGACAGAAAGACTTGCCAAAGTATCAGGCAGGGGCTATAGGAAAAGGGAACCCCGGTTTCTGCTGCGAACAGAAACCGGGACTGGCACGGCGCAGTTTGCGCCCCATGCACGGCTACCAGTTTGGGATTTTTGTTTACGACCCCGACCCACCGCTTATGGGCCGGGGTCAACTCTTAATTGGCGTCAGACGTCAACAAGAGGACAAGGGCCACAGCAACGAGCAGAATCAAAACAAGCTTCCGCATGGCTGATACCCTCCTTTATCCGTTTGCGCCGTGCCGACGCATAGGCCAGAGGGTAGCCGTGCAGGTGGGAATCTATCGGATTTTGTCCGCAAACGCAAACCAGTACCAACAGGCTGATATACGCTGTACAGGACATCAATAGCTCCTGTAAAACATGCGATTACCTGACCACAAAGCTCTACGCCGCCTGACGCTCAGCCAAAAGGAAGGCCGGGATCTCCCGGCCTTTCGTAACTTTTACAGACAAAGTCCTGTGGGCTATTGCCCCATGTCCTCGGTCAAGATCATCTGGCGGGCAGCAGCCGTTTCGTCCATGCGGCGCACAGGCAAACTGACAGGCGCGGCAGCCAGGCTTGCCGGGTCGGCCTTGCCCTGCTCCACTATCTCCCGCAGGGCCTCCACATAGCCATCAAGGGTCTCACGGCTTTCGCTTTCTGTCGGTTCGGCCATAAGACATTCCTTGACGATGAGCGGAAAGTACACGGTAGGCGCGTGGATACCCCTGTCCAGCAGTCCCTTGGCCAAATCCAGCGCACGCGTCCCTTCAGGGGCGGAAGCCACGAACTCATGGGCGCACAGGCGGTGGGCATAGGGGATGTCCAGCACCCCTTCCAGACGCTTTTTCAGGTAGTTGGCGTTGAGCACCGCGTATTCCGAGGCGCGGGTCAGCCCTTCGCCGCCCAGGCGCATCATATAGGCCAAAGCCTTGATGACCACGCCAAAGCTGCCATAGAACGGCCCGATATAGCCGATGGCCTGTGGCAAGCTGTAATCCAGCCGATAGACTCCATCATCACGCCGACGTACGCGCGGCGCAGGCAGGAAGGGCAACAGGCGTTCACCCACGCCCACCGGGCCGGCACCGGGGCCACCACCGCCGTGCGGCGTGCCCAGGGTCTTGTGGACATTGAGGTGCACCACGTCAAAGCCCACATCGCCCACGCGCATCTTGCCCATGATGGCGTTCATGTTGGCCCCGTCATAGTAGAGCAGCGCATCGATCTTGCGGAGCTCTTCCACGATGCGGGGCAAATGGATTTCCATCAGGCCCAGCGTATTGGGGCAGGTCATCATCAGGCCGGCCACGTCCTCACCGTGTTCGGCAATGGCGCGGACGATGGCGTCCGGGTCCACCATACCGTCACGGGATTCGATGTTCACAGCCTCAAAGCCCGCCAGAGCGGCCGAGGCGGGGTTTGTGCCGTGGGCCGCATCGGGGATGAGCATTTTGGTGCGGCTGCGCCCCTTGGACTTGTGGTAGGCCGCCATGAGCTTGACGCCCGCAAATTCACCGTTGGCTCCGGCCATAGGCTGGAAGGTAAAGGCCTTCATGCCGGTCAGTTCGCACAACCAGCGTTCTGCCTCATACAGGCAGCGCAACGCCCCCTGGGCGCAGGATGTGCCCCGCCCAAGCTGTGGCAGCATGGGGTGCAGCCGGGCAAAGCCGGGCAAGGCAGCCACATACTCGGTGAACTTGGGGTTGTACTTCATGGTGCAGGAGCCAAGCGGATAGAAGTTGGCATCCACGCTGTAGTTGAGCCGCGAAAGGCCCGTAAAGTGGCGTACCACGTCCAGCTCGGAACATTCGGGCAGACGCGGCGGATCTTTGCGGAGCAGACCGGCGGGCAGCATTTCCGCAGCCCTGGGCGCGTCCGTGTCTGGCTGCCAGCCAGTGCGGCCCGGTACGGATTTGGCAAAGATGGTTTTCACAGCAGCCCTCCCACGGTTTCGACCATAAAATTGATCTGACGGCGATCGTTAAGCTCCGTGCAGGCCAGCAGCAGCACATCATCCATGCCGGAGAAGTAACGCCCCAGCGGATAGCCGGGCACGCAGCCACGGCTGGTGGCAGCATCCACAAGCTTTTCGGCAGGTATGGGCAGACGCAGGGCCACCTCATTCCCGAAGGGGGCATCGTTGAGCAGTTCCACACCCTTGAGGGCCGTGAGGCGCGCCACGGCATAGCGGGCCAGTGCCATATTGTTTTCGGCCACACGGGCAAGGCCCTGCGGGCCAAGCAAACTCATGTGGATGAGGGAACGCAGGGCGCACAGGGCCTGGTTGGAGCAGATATTGGATGTGGCCTTGGAGCGGCGGATGTGCTGTTCGCGGGCTTGCAGGGTCAGCACATAGCCGGTCTTGCCCTCAAGGTCGGTGGTGCGGCCCACGATGCGGCCGGGCAACTGACGGACATGGCTCTTGCGGCAAGCCATGATGCCCAGATACGGCCCGCCAAAGGACAGGGGCTGCCCAAGGCTCTGGGCCTCGGCCACGGCCACATCTGCCCCCATTTCACCGGGCGTTTTCAGCACAGACTGCATGACCGGATACACGGAAATGACGCCCCATGCCTTGTGGCTGCGGGCCTTGGCAAAAAGCTCCGTATAATCGGCAATGGCCCCGAAGAAGTTGGGGTTCTGCACCAGTACGCCCGCACAGTTGTCGTCAATGGCGTCCATCAGGGCTGCCATGTCACTGGTGCCGTTGTTCTGCCCCACCAGGCGCAGCTCAAGATCCAGGCCGGAAACATAGGTCCCGAGCATGATGCGCCAGATGGGGTTGACACATTCATCCACCACCAGCACCCGCCGCCGGGTAGCCCGCACGGCCATCATGGCCGCCTCAAACAGGGCCGTGCCACCGTCATACACCGAGGCATTGGCGCAGTCCATCTCCAGCAGTCGGCTCACGGCTGTCTGGAATTCAAAGATGGCTTGCAACGTGCCTTGCGAACATTCGGCCTGATAGGGCGTGTAGGCAGTATAGAACTCGCTGCGCCCGCTCAGGGCACCCACTGCCTGCGGGATCTGGTGGGCGTAATAGCCAGCCCCCAGGAAGGAGATGAGATTGGTGCGGTTCTGGGTGGCCAGGTCTTCAAAATAGGCGCAGACTTCGGCCTCGCCCTGCCCCTTGGGCAGGTCAAAGCTCCTGGGGCGCATTCCTGCCGGGATGTCGGCAAAAAGCTCATCCAGCGAGCGCACGCCGACAACGGAGAGCATTTCCTGCAGCTCATCCGGCGTATGAGGGATATAGGGCATGGCGGCTCCTTTGGCGACTATAACGTATCCATACCGCGCCGGGCTTGCGCCCGGCGGCAATACAATGCTCTAGTGACTTTCTGTGGCGCAAAATGCCTCATACGCGGCAGCGTCCAGCAGTTCTTCCGGCTGGGCAGCCAGCTTCACCTTGATGAGCCAGCCTTCGGTGTAGGGGGCACTGTTGCACAGTTCCGGCGTACCTTCCAGAGCGGTGTTCACTTCCAGCACTGTACCGTTGACAGGCGAAATAAGGTCGCTGGCAGCCTTGACGGACTCTACCGAGCCAAATTCCTTTTCAGCGGCAACGCTGTCGCCAGCCTGGGGCAGTTCCACATAGGTGATGTCACCCAGGGCTTCCTGTGCAAAGTGCGTGATACCAACGGTGGCGACATCGCCTTCGATCTTGGCCCACTCATGGCTTTTGCTGTACAGCAGATCGGCAGGATTCATGGACATATGTCCTCCTTGACTATGGTAAAAGTTTATGGCTGTCTCAGGCTTGCAGTTTTTTGCGGGCAGTGCCATCGGCATAAAACGGCAGCCCTGTGCGGACGGCCGGCAATTCGGCACGGGCAGCCCGCACCACAAAGGCATCAGCTTCAGCGTGGGCGGCATCCACCCAGGCAAAGGCGATAACATGGCCCAGTGATGGCGCAAAGGAACCACTGGTCACGCGGCCCACCTCCGTACCATCGGGCAGGGCCAGCACATCGCCATTGCGGGCAGCGCGCCGTCCCTCGATGCGCAGGGGCAGCAAGACCTGGCGGATCTGCTGTGCGCCCTCCTTGCCCACATAGTCGGCCGTGCTGGTGAGCATACGCCCCATACCGGCCTCGGCGGGGCTGTGATCTTCATCCAGCTCATGCCCGTACAGGGGTAGACCCGCCTCCAGCCGCAGGGTGTCACGTGCGCCAAGGCCCACGGGCTTGACGCGGGCATCCTTGAGCAGCAGCTCCCAGAAGGCCAGAGCCTTGTCCGAAGGCAAATACAGCTCGAAACCAAGCTCACCGGTATAGCCGGTGCGGCTCAGCAAAAGCGGCGCACCATCCCAGGTCGTCTGACGGAAACCAAAATAGGCCAGATCGCGCAGGCTTTCACCCAGGGCATTTTCCAGCACATCCACGGCTTCCGGCCCCTGCAAGTCCAGTTTGGCCGTTTCTGCAGAAATATCCGTCAGGCTGACAGTTCCGGGCAGACGGTCGCGCAGGGTGGCAAGATCCCCGGCGGCACAGGCGGCATTGACCACCACCATGAAGTCATCCGGCCCAAAACGGTAGATGATGCAGTCATCCAGCACACCGCCCCTGGCATTGAGCAAAAAGCCATAACGGCACTTGCCCGCCGCCAGCGTGGCCAGATTGTGGCTTACAGCCGCAGACAGGGCAGCATCTGCCCCGGCCCCGCTGATGCGGAATTCGCCCATGTGGCAAATGTCGAACAAGCCGGCATGTTGACGGGTATGCTGATGCTCCACCAAAATCCCTTCGTACTGGATAGGCATGAGCCAACCAGCAAAGGGGGCCATTTTGGCTCCCCTGGCTTCATGCCAGGCAGTGAGCGGGGTACGCGATTCCGACATGGGTTCTCCTTTATCTTGTGCCGGGGCACGGCCCGGAACCATTGTCATTGTACAGGGCGGTGTAGCAATAGCACAGCCCGCAGCAGGGGACAAGCCAGCAAGCCCCGTGTGGGCCAAAAAAACAGCCCCCGTAGCAGAGAAGGACGGTGGACATCAGCCGGCAAAAAGCTCCAGCATGGCGGCGGGGTCAGCTTCGACAAACCAGTGCCGCCAGTCCAACGAGGCCAACAGACGACGCAGGTGTGCCGGTTCACGGCTCTGCCCCGTGAGCAGGCTTTCCAGCTCCTCCACATCGGCCATGGCAAAAAAATCTCCCAAAATGCGGCAATGGACGATGCGCCCCTGCCGCACCGAAAGACGCAGACAGATCGTGCCCCAGTCAAAGCGTTGCCGCCGCTCTTCATCAAAGGGGGGGGATGCGCCGTGATTCCAACTCCACTGGCGGTATTTTGCGTCTGCCAGCGCGGCAGCGGCAGCGTGGTCCTGTGCATCCAGACTGGCCTGGCCTGTACTGCAATGGCGCAACAGGGCTGCCCGCAGCGTGTCCATACTTGTACCGGCTTGCCAAAAATCGGCCAGATTGCCCACCCTGCTCCGCACCGACCGCACCCCACGGGAACGCAGCTTGGCCGCATCCGGGGTCAGCACGGCTGCCATGCGGGCAAAATCAGCCTGTACCAGCAATGTGCCGTGGTGCAGGATGCGCCCCTGCACATGCCGCTGGCCGCTGCCGGAAATCTTGCGGCCGTCCACCTCAAGGTCGTTGCGGCCGGAGATGCTGGCCCTTACCCCCACATCCTGCAAGGCCCGGCATACGGGGCGCAGGAAACGGGCAAAATCCGGTCGGAGGGCTTCTCCGGCCCTGGCATGGCAGATAAAGGAAAAATTGAGATTGCCCAAATCGTGGTACACTGCCCCGCCCCCGGTCATACGCCGGATAACGGGTATCCCCTCCCGCTGCAACTGGGCCGCATCCACCTCTTCTGCTGTACACTGATGCCGCCCCACGATGACCGAAGGCCCGTTTTGCCAGAGCAGAAACAGGCCGGGATGCCCCAACGGCAGACTGGTACACAAATGCTCTTCCAGAGCCAGATTATAGGCTGCATCCAGCGTGGCGAAACTCAGGCCAAGCACGTTCAGCCTTCCAGAGCAAAAAAACGCCGGGCATTCGTACCGCAGAGCAGCCAGAGGTCTTCCGCTGGCATCTGCCGGGCTTCTGCCATCCAGCGGGCGGTGAACACGGTATAGGCCGGTTCATTGCGCTTGCCGCGCCACGGCACAGGCGAAAGATAGGGGGCATCGGTCTCCAGCAACAGGCGTTCTGCGGGGATGGCGGCCACGGCTTCACGCAGGGCCGTATTGGCCGGATAGCTGACCGGGCCGGGGATGGAAATATGCCAGCCATTGCCCACGATGCGGCGGGCCAGCTCCGGCCCACCGCCAAAGCAGTGCCACAGCAGCGGATAGCCCGCAAAACCACGCGCCTCCAGCAGTGTCAGGCAATCATCTTCGGCCTCTCGACAGTGGATGACCACAGGCAGGGCCAGATCCCGCGCAAGCTCCAACTGTTCGCCAAAAGCCTGGAACTGTAGCTCGCGGGGGCAGTCCTGCCAATGGTAGTCAAGGCCGATCTCGCCCACGGCCCGCAAGCGTGGCTCTGCCTGAAAGGCGGCGCGCATGGCTGCCAGGGCTGCGGGTGTACAGGACTGCCCGTCACAGGGATGGATGCCCAGCAGAAAAAAGACTTCCGGGTGGGCGTCAAAGCAGTGCCGCCGGGCCGCGAAGTCCTCCGGCCCAAGGAAGACATTGCCTATGGCCGCAAGCCCGACAGCGCGGGCGCGGGCCAGTACGGCGGGGCGATCACTGTCAAAATCCGGCCCATCAAGGTGGGCGTGACTGTCCACCCCGCCGGGGGGCAGGGCTACGGTCAGGGGGTCGATGCGCGGGGGGTGTTTTTTACTCATGGCTCTTTCCGTTGCAAACGATAGCAGCGGAGCCAGGCCAAGACAAGGGCGGGGCAACCGCCCACTCGCGTCACCGGAACAAGATCTCCCCCTTGTTTGACTGATATTTTTATGGTATATAGGGCATGACAGGACAGAATGAGATGACCGCCCCCTCTGCACAGCAAGACTACAATGGCAGGCAGCAACGCTTTGACCTTGAAGTCCTCGGAAACCTGATCCGTGAGAATTACACCGAGATCATCGTCTGCAACCTGACCCGCAATACCTATCGTCTGCTCCAGTATGGTATGCAGACCTCCCGCACATCACATCAGGAAGGCAACCTGGACGAAGGGCTGGCCCGACGGTTGCAAAAGGTGGCACCGGATGACCGCGCCGCCTATGCCCATCACTTTTTCCGTGAGAGTCTCATCCAGGCGTTCACGGAGGAAGGAAAGACCCAGGTATCCCTGACCTATCGCTGGCGCAATGAACAGGATGACGGCTGGACCTGGCGTGAGACCCGTATCGTCCAACCCTCCTGCACACAGGATAACGACCTGGTGTGTGTGGCTACGATCCGCAATATCACCACACAGCATGAACGGGAAACAGGCTTGCAGCGGGATCTGTATCTCCAACAGGAGGAGCTGCGCCTGACCCTGGCCCAAATGGGCAAGATCCTCAATTACTACGATATTGCAAGCCGCACGCTTTCCATGTCGCCAGCCTTTGCCGAGCCACGCGGCTTGCCCCCGCAACTGCACAACTATCCTGAAAGTCTGTTCACCCTCAGCAAGGAATCCTTCCCCGAAGCCACCGTCCATGCCCTGACACAGATGTATCAGGACATCCGTCATGGCAGCCCGAAAGGCTCCATAGAAATAGCCGTTACCTCCAGGGACGGGCAGGAACGCTGGGAGCGGGTGAGCTACGCGACCATCTGTGATGAAAACAATGTGCCGCAAAAAGCTGTCATCTCCATCGAAGATACCAGTGAAGCGCATACCCAGTTGCAGGAGAACCGTCGGCTGCGCAAGAATGAACAGATCCTGCGTATCGCTACCCTGCACTCCAACAGGTCATTCTGCCTTTACGACATCAAAAGCGGCTTTTCCCGCCAGTGGAACAAACTGCACTGCCAAAGCTGCGTCCTGCCACATTTGTGCGAAATGCCCTATACGGAGATCATCAAGTCGCCCCGCTTTTTCCCCCAGAGTGCGGAGGCACTGAAACAGATCTTCGAGGACATCCATAACGGTGGCTCCGCCGGCGAACATATGCTGCACTGCCGTGACCTTGAGGGAGAACCCCGCTGGTACGACCTCAAATATACCACCCTCAAGGATGAGTTCGGCCAGCCTGTTTCGGCCATGTTCTCCTTCAAGGATATTACCGAACAGTATGTACGGGAAATAGCCTATCAGCGGCATGTGCAGCATTTACAGGAAAACAGCAGCAAAAGTCTCCTCCTGCTGGAGATAGACCTGACCGATACACTCATTGAACGCCAGGGGGGCAGGCTCTTTTCCGACCTGGACTTTACAGGCAAGCCACCACAGGCCTTTTACGACGTCATCCAGCCCCTCTTTGCCCCGGATGACTGGGAAGATGCCAAGCTGATCCTTCTGCCGGAAAACCTCCTCTCGTACCACAAGAGCGGTATCCTGCATCTGGAAAAGACATGGCCGATCACGACCAGGGACGGCCAGCCCCGCTGGGCCTGTATCGGCATCGAAATGGTGATGGAATCCTATGGCGGGCATATCAAGGTCTTTCTCAGGGTCGAGGATGTTACCGAACAAAAGGAAGAGTTGCTTGCCATCAAACGCCGTGCCGAACAGGACGGCATGACGGGCCTGCTCAACCGCAATACCTGTGAAGAACGCATCAGGAACCATCTGAGCAGTACCGCCCACCGACAGGGCGGTGTACTGGTGCTGGTGGATCTGGACGACCTCAAGGGCATCAATGATACCCTTGGTCATGAGCATGGCGACAAGGCCATCAAGGCCATTGCGGCGACCCTCAAGGGTTTTTTCCGCAAGGATGACATCGTGGGCAGGCTTGGCGGTGATGAATTCATCGTTTTCCTGCCCGGCGCGGCAGGGCATGAGACCAATCTTGCCCTTTCCCTCAGCAGGATGCTGCGTTCACTCTCACGCCTTACCGTTGGCGAAAACGGCGAGCGTACCATCCATTGCAGCCTTGGCTGTGCCTCGGAAACTGTGGGCAAGGACAGCTTTGAAACGCTGTACAAGCGGGCAGATCTGGCACTTTACCACGTCAAACGCAGCGGCAAGGCCAATCTGGCCTTTTACAACCCGGAGATGGAGGGCGATGAATACCGCCTCCGCAATCAGGCCGGTACGCTCAAACACGCCCGGATCACCGACTGGTCGGAATTCAGGCAGCTTTTGCACACCTTTGCCCACTTCTATCCCCTGCTCATTTCCGCCACCCTGGATACGGACAGTTTCACTGTCATGGAGGCGGCAGAAAATGATATTTTTGCCCACATACCGCCCTCCGGCAGCCTTCGGGGTCTGGCTGCAGCCATCAAGCCCCTTGTTGCGCCAAACCATGCAGCGGATGTGGAACGACAGCTTTCCCGTGAAGCCCTGCTGGCCGCACAGGAAAACGGCAGCGAAGTCAGTTTCTTCTGCCGCTGTGCCTCTCCTGACCTGAACAGGAGATGGCTGCAGTTTTCTGCCTTCTTTTTCAGCAATGACAAAAAACAGCCCTGCTGCTTCATCTTTGCCCGCTGGGCTATGGAGTATGGCCAGAGCCTCGCCATCCAGCGTCTGCAAAAGATGCTGGAAGTCACCGTTGCTACCAGCTTTGAATATGTCTGCATCATTGATGTAGCCAGCAGGACATATACCCAGTACAGCAATGATGGGCACAACAGCCACATCATTGCCGGCAAGGGCCTGTTCGATGCAGTGACCTGCGAGATCCGCGATACCCATATCCCAGAGCCGCAGCGTGCCGACTATTACGCCAAAGCCAATCTGGACACGGTACTGGAACACATGCACCGACAGGGCTGTTACGGCTATACCTACACCCTGGCAGACGGACAGCGCACAGCTGCTTTCCACTGGTATGAACAGGGGCACGATGAAATACTGATGACCGTCAGCCGCAGATAGCCTGCCGCTGGGCATTTCGCGCTAGAACAGGAAGAGGCTGGCAAGACCCAAAAAGAGAAAGAAGCCCGCACCATCGGTGATGGTGGTCAGAAAGATGCTGGACGCCTGCGCCGGGTCGCGCCCCAGCGCACGGAATATCAGAGGGATGGAACCGCCAGCCAAGGCCCCCAGCAGCATATCGCACAACAGCGCGCCGCCCATAACACCGCCAACCGTCACATTCCCCGTAAAGCCCCATGCCCCGGCACAGGCAGCCAGGGCCATGATGCAGCCTGTGGCCAGCCCTATCTTGCCTTCGCGCAGCACGGCCATCCACGCTTTCTTCTGGTCAAAGCGGTCGGTCGCCAGTTGGCGGATCATCACGGCCAGGGCCTGCTGGCCGGTATTGCCAGCCTGATTGGCCACCATGGGCATCAGCACCGCCAGTACGGCCATTTGGGCGATGGTGCCTTCAAACATGTACACCACGGAAGCGGAAAGAGCCGAATTGAGCAGGTTGACCATAAGCCACGGCAAACGCTTGCGGACACTTTCCAGCCACGGGGTATCCACGCTTTCCTCCGGGTCGGCCCCCACCATGCCAAGCATGTCGGCACTGGCCTCCTCATGCACGATGTCAAGGATGTCGTCATAGGTGACAACGCCCATGATGTGCCCTTCCAGATCCACCACGGGCATGGCCAGAAAATTGTAGTGGGAAAGCAGACTAGCCACCTCGCGCTTGTCCGTATCGTAGGTTACGCTGACGACGCTTTGCCCGGCCACGGCCTCCCCCACTCTGATGCCGGGACGGGCCAGCATGATGTCGCGCAGGGAAAGCACCCCCACCAGCACATCCTGCTCATCCACCACATAGGCATAGTAGGGGCTTTCCTTGTCTTCGGCCATCTCGCGCCGGATGTGGGCAATGGCCTCATCTGCCGTGAAGGATCTTTCCAGCAGGACCAGCTCGGTATTCATGACCCCGGCGGCTGAATCCGGGTCAAAATTGAGCAGGTGGCGCAGCTCTTCCGAGTCTTCCTTGTCGAGCTTGTCCAAAAGCACATCACGGTGCTCCTCGTCCAGCTCGTCCAGCACGTCGGCGGCATCGTCAGGGGACATTTCGGCGATGATCTGGGCAGCCACGTCGGCGTCCAGATTTTCCAGCACGTCAACGGCCACACTGCCTTCCAGCTCGGCCAGGGCCTCGGCAGCGTCCTCGGTGGGCATATGGCGCAGGGCGCAGACCTGCTTTTCGAGGCTCAGGTTCTCCAAATGGTCGGCAAGGTCTGCCGGATGGATAAATTCCGCCTCATCGCCTGCCTCACGGCAGATCTCCGGCATGGTGATACCATGCGGTTCTGTATCTGCCGGGGGATGGGGGAAAATACCTGCACGTTCTTCGGCCATAACGGAGACCTTATGATGATTGCCAGCACCGCATGTGAAAAAAACAGCAACTTGACGTGCGGCACGGCACATTCTATCAAGTCTGAGGCTTCGCGCAAGATCGCGGTCTGGCGGGGCCAGACGCACCTTTTTCACTGTAGCACGCGCAAGGTATGGGGACAAGGACAATGTTTACGCCGTGGACGGCTTTTTTCTCTGCCGAAGGTCTGCATCTCTTTGAGCAAAGTCTCCATCTTGCCCTGGCCGAAGACGGGCCAGACCTGACTGCCGAGGGCATCTTTGCCCCTGACTGCGGGATGCAGGCCATCATCCGCGCCAAGCAGGAAAGCCTGGTGGCCGGCTTGCCTGTCATCGGCCTGACCCTCAAAGCCCTGGGGACGCCCTTCCGTTGGCGTGCCCTGGTACGGGAAGGCGCGCTGGTGTCCGCCATGACGGACGTGGCTGTCATTTCTGCCCCGGCCGTGGCCCTGCTCAAGGCAGAGCGGGTCATGCTCAATTTTATCACCCGCCTTTCCGGCATTGCCAATCTCACAGCCCGTTATGCCCGCGCCCTTGAGGGGACAGGGGTACGCTTGCTGGACACACGCAAAACCACCCCCTGTCTGCGCTGGGTAGAAAAATATGCCGTGCAGGTGGGCGGCGGGCACAACCACCGCATGAGCCTTACGGATATGCTCATGCTCAAGGACAATCATATTGACGCGGCCGGTTCCATCAGCCGGGCTGTGGCACGTCTGCGCGCCTGCTATAGCCCCTGCCCCCCCATCGAAGTGGAATGCCGCAGCCTGGATCATGTGCGGGAAGCCGTGGCCGCCAGGGCAGATCGCATCATGATGGATAATATGCCCCTGCCCCTTTTGCAGGAAGCTCTTGCCTTTGTCCCCCCACAGTTGGAAACCGAAGTCAGCGGTGGTGTGACGCTGGAAAACATCCGCTCCATTGCCCTGGTGGGGCCACGCCGCCCCGATTTTATTTCCGTAGGACGGCTGACCCACTCGGCTACGGCAGCCGACTACAGCATGACCATCCTACCCCGATAGACCATGAGCAAAACCGACATGAACGATATCACTGCCGCCATTACCGCCATCCGCAAGGAACTGGGGCCGCGCCTCTGCATCATGGGGCATCACTATCAGCATGACACCGTGATACGCCATTGCGACATTACCGGAGACTCCCTTGAACTGGCCCGTCAGGCAGCCGGTATAGCAGCGGATCACATCGTTTTCTGCGGCGTCTATTTTATGGGAGAATCGGCCGCCCTGCTGGCAAAAGCCGGGCAAAGGGTCTATCTGCCAGAGCCGGACGCCGACTGCATGATGGCCCTTATGGCCCAGCCCCGGCTGGCCTGCACCGTACTTGAGACGCTCCGGGCCGGGGGGCGCAAGGTCATCCCGCTGGCCTATGTCAATACCACCCTTGCCCTCAAGGCTGTGGTGGGCGAATACGGCGGCGCGGTCTGCACCTCGGCCAATGCCCGCATCATGCTGCGCTGGGCCTTGCAGGAAGCCGACTCTGTCCTCTTTTTGCCGGACAAGCATCTTGGCCGCAATACGGGCAGACAACTGGGGCTGACACCCGACGACTGGCACATCCTGCGCTGTAATGGACGCGGCCTGATCGAGCCAGAAAAGCAGCCTCTTGACCGTCCCCTCCTGCTCTGGCCTGGCTGTTGCGCCATCCATGCCAAACTGAAGACAGGCGACGTGCAGGCCATGCGGTCGGCCTGGCCCGGCTGCCGGGTGGTGGCACATCCTGAATGTCATCCTGACCTGATCGAACTGTGCGATGGTTCCGGCTCTACCTCCTTCCTGATAGGAGAGGCAGCGCGGATCGCACAGGAAAGCCCCGGCAGTACGCTTATCGTGGGTACGGAAGAAAATCTGGTGCAGCGTCTTGCCCAACGCCACGCCGCAGCATGTCACATCCTGCCACTGGGGCACAATGCTGTCTGCCCTCACATGGCCAAGGTGACGGAAGCAAAACTTTTGGATACGCTCTCTTCCATCGTTTCAGGCCAGTTTGCCCCGGGGACTGGCCCTGTACAACTGGAGGAAGCCCATTGTCCTCCGGCCCGCCAGTCCCTGTTGCGGATGCTGGATATTTGTGGCCGCTAAGGAGATTCCCATGGATCCGCAGCGTCGTCATGTACCTGTCCTGATCGTTGGCTCTGGCCTTGCTGGCTGTACTGCGGCCCTGACACTGGCCGATGCTGGCTGTGAGGTCCTCCTGCTCAGCCACCATGACGAGCTTGGCGGCGGCAATTCCGAACTGGCTCAGGGCGGTATCATCTATCGTGCCCCTGACCCCGATGATGCCCGCGCCCTTGAAAGGGACATCCTTGTGGCCGGGCATGACCATAACTACCGCAAGGCAGTACGCTGGCTGTGCCGTCAGGGGCCGCAGTGCGTGGAGGATGTGCTCATCCGGCGTGCCGGTGTCAACTTCGACCGGCAGGACGATGGCAGCTTTGACCTTACCCGCGAGGGAGGGCACTCCACGCCGCGCATCCTGCATCGGGCCGACTATACGGGGCTTGCGCTCATGCAGGGGCTGACCGCACAGGTGCTGGCCCATCCGCGCATTACCTGTTTGTACCGCCGCTCAGCCATCGACCTGCTCACCTCCCACCACCACGCCAAGACCTCGCAACTGCGCTACGAGATACGCAACCGCTGTCTGGGGGCTTATGTCCTCAACGAGGAAAGCGGTGAGCCGGAAACCATCCTGGCCGACTGGACCATTCTGGCCACCGGGGGCGTGGGGCAGATATTCTTGCATTCCACCAACGCGCCGCATTGCGTGGGTGCGGGGGTTTCCATGGCTTTCCGGGCCGGAGTGGAGCTTGCCAATCTGGAATTCATGCAGTTCCATCCCACAGCCCTGTATGAGGAACGCAGCTCCCGTCGCCCACTGATAACAGAGGCCATGCGCGGGGAAGGGGCGCGCCTTCTTGACCACAGTGGCCAGCCCCTGATGGCACGGTATGATGCCCGTGGCGATCTGGCTCCGCGTGATGTGGTGGCCAGGGCCATGCTGGACGAAATGCTGCACAGTGGCGCGCCCTGCCTTTTTCTGGATGTCAGCGGTATCCGGCAGGATCTCTCCACCCGTTTCCCCACGGTATGCGAAGCCTGCCGCGCCGCCGGTATCGACATCCGCAAGGAGCCTGTCCCCGTGGTGCCTGCGGCCCACTATTTTTGCGGTGGCATTCTGAGCGACCTGCGGGGGCGTACCTCCATGCAGGGCCTGTATGCCATTGGCGAATGTGCCTGCACCGGTCTGCACGGGGCCAACCGCCTTGCCAGTACCTCCCTGCTGGAAGCTGTGGTCTGGGGAGTAAGCTGCGGGCGCGACCTTGCCAGACAGGCTGCCGGGCCGGGTATCCCGCGCCGTCTGGCAGACGCCGTGCCGGACTGGCGGCATGAGGGCGACGAACACCACGATGACCCGGCACTGGTTGCGCAGGACTGGGCCAATATCCGCAATACCATGTGGAACTATGTGGGCATTTTGCGAAGCCAGGCCCGTCTGCGCCGCGCCTTTGAGGACATGCGTGACCTTGTGCGCCACATCCACGATTTTTACAAGCGTACCCGTATTTCTCGCCGTCTGATCGACCTCTTCCACGGCTCACAGGCGGCCTATGTCATCACCCAGGCTGCCATGCGCAATCCCCACAGCCTTGGCTGCCATCAGCGTGTGGACTGAAGGGCAGGGCACACACGGCCCCTGCTGCGAACATTGACCGAAAACCCGGCATCGTGCCATCAACCCTCTAGCCACATCGTGCGCCATGCAAAAACTCTGGCTGAAAAAGAACGAGGATCGCCGCATCCGGGCCGGGCATCTCTGGGTGTTCAGCAATGAGGTGGACACAGCCAAAAGCCCGCTGACCGCCTTTGCCCCCGGTGAGGCCGCCAGCCTGCATGACTGGCGGGGTGTCTGCCTTGGCAGTGTCTGCGTCAGTCCGGCGGCCCTTATCTGCGCCCGGCTGCACTCCCGCAAGGCGGGCGTAGAGCTGGACGAAGCCCTCATCCATACCCGCCTCCAGAATGCCCTTGCCCTGCGCCAGAGCCTGTTCCACGAGCCGTGGTATCGCCTCTGCCACAGTGAGGGAGATTTTTTGCCCGGACTTGTCGTGGACCGTTACGGTGACCACCTGACCCTGCAAATAGGCACGGCCGGTATGGAACGCCGCAAGGAGTCCATCGTCGCCGCCCTGTCTGCCCTTCTGGGCCATACGTCCCTGTATTTTGACAACGATCTGGGCGTGCGCGGGCTGGAAAATCTGTCCCGCCAGCCAGAAAGCCGGGGCAACCTGCCCGAAAGCCTTGTTGTGCCGGAAAACGGCTGCCACTTCCGCGTGCCTGTGGCCGGGGGACAAAAAACCGGCTGGTTCTATGACCAACGCTGCAACCGGCAGGACTTTGCCCGCCATGCGCAGGGGCAGGACGTGCTGGACATCTTCAGCTATGCCGGGGGCTTTGGGGTTTATGCCGCAGCCGCCGGGGCCAGATCCGTCACCTTTCTGGATGCCTCGGCCCCGGCCCTGGAGCTGGCCCGACACAATGCCGCTGCCAACGCGCCCAACCTTGCCGCAGCAGACGCCATCAGCAGCCTTTGCGGGGATGCCTTCCAGCTTTTGGCGGAGCTTGCCGCGCAGGGACGCCGCTTCGGGCTGATCAGCCTTGACCCGCCAGCCTTCATCAAACGCCGCAAGGACATGGCCCAGGGTCTGGCCGCCTACCGCAAGGTGAACCTGCTGGCAATGCGTCTGCTCAGGCCGGGGGGGATCCTGGTTTCCTCCTCCTGCTCGCACCATCTGACTGCCGAGGCCCTGCGTACCTGTGTGGCTCAGGCAGCGGCACGTCTGGGACTGCATGGCCGCCTGTTGGGCAGCGGTAGCCAGGGGCCGGATCACCCCGTCCATGCCTCCATGCCCGAAACCGCCTATCTCAAATGCGTTACGCTGCAAGCAAGCTGACCTTACGGAGTGCATAATGCTGAACAAACTGCGTCTGCTTACCCCCGGCCCCACCCCTTTGCCTGAACGTGTGCGTCTTGTGCTGGCTCAGGACATGATCCACCACCGCAAGGCTGCTTTCAAGGATGCCATGCACGAAGTGCAGGGCAAACTGCGCCAGCTTTTTGGTACAGACCAGCCCGTGCTGCCACTGGCGGCCTCCGGCACAGGGGCCATGACTGCCGCCGCGCACGGCCTGTTTGCACCGGGCGAAAAGGTACTGGTAGCAGAAGCGGGCAAGTTTGGCCAACGCTGGGCTGAGATCACAACTACACGCGGGCTGGAGACTGTGCGGCTGGAATTCCCGTGGGGACAGGCCGTGGAGCCTTCTGCCGTGGCAGCCGCGCTTGATGCAGACCCTGCCATCAAGGGGGTTTTCATCCAGCTTTCGGAAACCTCCACCGGGGTCTTGCATCCTGTGGAGGAGGTGGCCCGCATTACCCGCGATCGCGATGTGCTGCTGGTGGTGGACGGTATTTCTGCCGTGGGCCTTTCCCCCTGCCCCATGGATGCCTGGGGGCTGGACTGTCTGCTGACCGGCTCGCAAAAGGGCCTGATGCTGCCACCCGGGCTGGCCCTGCTGGCCCTTTCGGAACGGGGCTGGCGCAAGGCAGAACAGACGGCATCCAACTGCTTCTACTTCAACCTGCCCAAGGAACGCGCCAATGTCCTCAAGGGGCAGACCCTCTTTACCTCGCCCATCAACCTTTTGCTGGGTCTGAACGCCAGTCTGGACATCCTGCTGGAAAAAGGGCTGGAAGCCGTCTATGCCAAGCAATGGGCCCTGACCATGCTCAGCCGCACCGGGCTGGCCGCCCTGGGGCTGGAGCTGTTCGCGCCCAGCCACTTTGCCTGGGGCATTACCAGTGTGCGGCTGCCGGAAGGTGTGGATGGCGTGGAAGTCCTGCGCATTGCGCAGGAAGAACATGGCGTGTGCATGGCTGGCGGACAGGATCACCTCAAGGGGCGCATCGTGCGCCTGGGACACATGGGCTGGGTGGACTGGAGCGATGTGCTGGCCGGGCTGTACGCGCTGGAACAGTCCCTGCATCGTTGTGGTGGTTATTCCGGCGCACGGGATTATCTGGAACAGGCCATGGCCGCTTACCGTCTTGCGCTTGCGGGCACAGCGGGACAGCCCCTGCCGGACGGACGTATCCGCAGCTGACCACAGGGCTTGCCCTGGGCGTAAACAGCCTTATATCTGCCGTATATCTGTATAGCCGATATGTTACGGCAAAACTTGTGGCTTTGCTGCCCTGTACAGGGTTGCGCTGCCAGCATAGCTAAGGATACGAGGTTTCCCCATGAGCGATACAGTTTGCGGTTGTGCGGCCTTCAAAGGCCCCATGCCAGAAGTCACCTTCTCCACCCTGATACTCTCCCTTGCCTCGGCGGCCCTGGTGCAACTTGGCGAAGTGCCCGACCCCGACAGCGGGCAGGTGGAAGAAGACATCACCACCGCCCGGCACAACATTGACGTGCTGGAAATGCTGCGGCAAAAGACTGAGGGCAACCTGCTGGATGAGGAAAAGAAGCTGCTTGACGGTATCTTGTACGAACTGCGCATGAAATACGTCATCAAGTGCAAATCGGAAAACGCCTCTTAGAGGCATGGTGAACCTGCTCAAGACGATAAGGGATATGGCATGAAAACGATCAAGGCTGGCCTTGTGGGCATCACGGGCTATGCGGGCATGGAACTGGCCCGGTTGCTGGCCGGGCATCCTCAAATGCGGCTGGTCATGGCCTGTTCGCGGGCCGAGTCCGGCAAGCGTCTTGGGCAGTTCTATCCCTTCCTGGAAGGGCTGCCCGGCTCGGATGTGGTCATCAGTGTCTTTGAGGCGGCCGAAGCCGCCCGCTGCTGTGACGTGGTCTTTCTGGCTGTTCCGGCCGGTACGGCTATGGAGATGGCCCATGACCTGCTGCACGCCGGGGTCAAGGTGGTGGATTTTTCCGCAGACTTCCGTTTGCGGGATGCCGCAACCTACGAAGAATGGTACAAGGGCACGCACAGCCAGCGCGCCCTCCTGTCCCAGGCTGTTTATGGCCTGCCCGAAATCTACGCGGCCGAGGCCGCCAGAGCCAGTCTTATCGCCAATCCCGGCTGTTACCCCTCGTCCGTCATTCTGGGCCTGTATGCGGCACTCAGGCACAGGCTCATCCAGACGGACGGCATCGTTGTGGATGCCAAATCCGGCACATCCGGTGCGGGGCGCAAGGCCGCCGTACCTACCCTGTTCTGCGAGGTGGCCGATACCTTCAGGGCCTATGGTTTGCCTGGCCATCGGCATACGCCGGAGATCGAGCAGGAGCTTTCCCTCCTTGCCGGGCAGGAGCTGCGGGTTTCCTTCAATCCGCATCTTGTGCCCATGAACCGGGGGATCCTCTCCACCATCTATACCAAACTGGCAGACCCGGCCATGACACTGGATCAGGTGCATGACATCTTCTGCCAGACATGGCAGGACAGCCCCTGGGTGCGGGTATTGCCCAAGGGGGCCTTGCCCGAAACCCGTTTTGTGCGCGGCAGCATGTTCTGCGACATTGGCCTTGTGGTGGACAGCCGCACAGGCCGCCTGACCATCCTTGCTGCCATCGACAATCTCTGCCGGGGCGCATCGGGACAGGCCCTTGCCAATGCCAACCTGATGTGTGGCCTGCCCGTGCAGACCGGGCTGGAGCATCTGGCCCCGCTGGCCTGAGGGAGAGGTCATGTCGCTGAATGTGCCTTTCCAGAACCCGGAACTCTGCCAACGGCTGCTCCAACGGCTGGAACGTGCGTTGGACGGGCGCAGCCTCCGCTTTATGGAAGTGTGCGGCACCCACACGGTCGCCATTTTCCAGAGTGGGCTGCGCTCTCTGCTGCCCGCGTCCGTCAGCCACCTTTCCGGGCCGGGCTGCCCTGTCTGCGTTACCCATGATGCGGAGGTGGCGGCCTTTCTGGAGCTTGCCGAAAAGGAGCATGTCATCATCGCCACCTTTGGCGACCTTTTGCGTGTGCCCGGGCCGGACGGGCGCAACCTTAAACACGCCCTGGCCCACGGTGCACGGGTGGAGGTCGTCTATTCGCCGCTGGATGCCATCAGGCTGGCGGCCGACAACCCCAGGGAAACAGTGGTCTTTCTTGGCATCGGCTTTGAAACCACAGCCCCCACGGTGGCAGCCACCCTGTTGACAGCAGAACAGCGCAAGCTGGACAATTTTTGTGTGCTTTCGCTGCACAAGCTGGTGCCCCCGGCCCTGCGCGCCCTGCTGGACGACAGCCAGTCGCAGGTGGAGGCCTTCCTGCTGCCCGGTCATGTCTCGACCATCCTGGGGCTGGAACCCTATGGCTTCCTCGCGTCGGAATACCATGTGCCGGGTGTGGTGGGCGGCTTTGAACCTGCCGACATCCTGCTGGCCCTCTGCCTGATGGCCGAACAGTTACGCGATGATGCCCCGGCCGTGGTCAATGCCTATCCCCGTGCCGTGGGTGACAGCGGCAACCCCCGCGCCCGCGCCCTGCTGGAACAGTTTTTTGAGCCGGGCGATGCCCTGTGGCGCGGTATTGGCACCATCCCCCAAAGCGGCCTCAAACTGCGGCAGGCATACGCCCACCGTGATGCCATGCTTCGGCTGGATCTGCACCTGCCAGAAGTCAGGCCACTGCCGGGCTGCCGTTGTGGTGATGTGCTCAAGGGGCGTATCACGCCGCCCCAATGCCCGCTTTTTGGTAAGAAATGTATCCCTGCCAATCCCGTAGGGCCGTGCATGGTCTCCACCGAAGGGAGTTGTGCGGCATACTACAAATACTCGGAGCAACCGGCATGAGCAAGGACTGCCTTCTCCTGGATGCTGGCAGCGGTGGACGGGCCTCGCAACGGCTCATCAGCCAGTGCTTCATGCGTCACTTTTCCAATCCCCTGCTGGATCGCATGGATGATGCGGCGCGGCTGGAAGGGCTGCGCGGCCCTCTGGCCGTCAGCACAGATTCCTATACCGTGACCCCCCTCTTTTTCCCCGGCGGCAGCATCGGTTCACTGGCGGTACACGGCACGGTCAATGACGTGGCCATGCTGGGTGCGCGCCCCCTGTACCTGAGCTGTGCCTTCATCCTTGAGGAAGGCCTGCCGCTGGAAACCCTGGAGGCCGTTGTCCGGGACATGGGAGAAGCCGCCCGCGAGGCCGGGGTGCAGATCGTCACCGGGGACACCAAGGTCGTGCCGCACGGGGCCTGTGACAAGATGTTCATCAACACCACAGGCATTGGCGAGATCCTTGCTGACCCGGCTCCATCGGGACACCATGCCCGCCCTGGGGACGCTGTGCTGGTAAGCGGTGCCATGGGTGACCACGGCCTGACCATCATGGGCAGCCGTGAAAATCTCTCCTTCCTGACGGATGTCCGTTCGGATTCCGCCCCGCTCAACGCCATGATCGCCGAGATCATCAAGGCTGCCGGGCCGGTGCATGTGCTGCGCGACCCCACACGCGGCGGCCTTGCCACCACGCTCAATGAGATAGCCGAACAGTCCGGCGTACAGATAGAAGTGGATGAAACACGCATCCCCGTGCATGAGGCGGTCAAAAACGGCTGTTCCTTCCTTGGGCTGGATCCTCTCTACCTTGCCAACGAGGGCAAGTGCATCTGTATCCTGCCGGCCGAACGGGCCGAGGCTGCGCTTGCCGCCATGCGGGCCTGCCCGCAGGGCGCGGAGGCCGCCTGTATCGGCACTGTGGGGGAAGGAAAACCGCAGGTGCGTCTGCGTACCCGCATTGGCGGGCAACGTCTGCTGGGTATGCTGGAAGGCGCGCAACTGCCGCGCATTTGCTGATAGCTGTATTCTAGATAGTGTCGTCAAATTATTTTTGCCCATAATGAGATGCACCTGATTTGCACGGCTGCAAGGAAGGAGAGGCTTCGTTTTGCATAACGTGTAGCGATGCCACGCCATCTCTTCAGGTGAAGAAAGGCGTTCTCTACCAG
>JAFQED010000016.1 GCA_017415765.1 Desulfovibrio sp.
AGCGATCTTCTTCATAAGAAACCTTCCTTGTTTGTGCAGTGCCTCCTCCAGAGAGGACTGCAGGATAGTGTGAGGAAAGCCGCCAGCCGTTGGATGATCCCGACCCCCCAACGGGGCAGGGCAAGCGACGGTTTTACCTCGGCACTTACCCTATTTTTTTTTTTTTTCAAGCCTTTTGGGCCAAAAATTTTTACTTTTTTCTTGATGTAAGGATTGTCTGTAAAATCAAGTGCTTATGTGTACATATCAACAAAACAAAAGAAGGGCAGGGGCAGGATACCAATGATAGCTGCTCCCCATGCGATTGCCCTGTGTGTTGTATCTTTTTCTTGACAAGAACACGGATTGACATATAGTTTTCAATTCCTGACCGGGTGCCGTCTTGTCGTGCGCCGTCGAATTCACAAATTTCCGGGCTGTTTGCCCGTGATGGAGGCTGTGATGACCCCTCTGGCCAATGCCACCAAAACCGCCGAAGGCGTGATGGTCAATGGTTTTGTTATTTCCCCTGTGGTGGAACAGTGCAACGGCTGTGACCGTGTGCGCGAGTTTGAAGGCGAACAGTTCTGCTCCAGCTATCCCGTGCCTTCCAGCAAGTGGGTGGGTGGACGCTGCAACTTTGCAACCCACGTCAAGGCAGAAGTGACCGCCGCCGCCAAGGTCAACCCGCTGAAGGCCTCCAAGCGCGCCGCCAAGGGCCGCTAGACCCGACAGCTTGCCCGTTCCGGCACAACATGTGTTGCTGGCTTGGACGCTTAACGGGTTCTCCGGTTCAGGGTGGAGCAAATTACTCACGCCCCTGTGTTTCGGACTTTTCCATAACAGGGCACTGCGCGGGAGAGCCGACAGGCTGCTGATGGACAGCAAAAGGATTCGGCACGGGTACGTTTGATTTGCAAAAAAGGCTGCGCAAGCGGCCTTTTTTGTATTGTCCGCAGGGTGTGTACCGTGGGGCCGGATCCTGATCCCTTCGGTCTGCTGTACCCCGTGTCGGGGCTTTCCAGTGAGGTCAAAGCATGAGCCTGACAGAAGTGAATATGGCCCTGGTCTCAGCAGCCGGGCGGGTGGTGGAGTTGCAGACGGCTCTCACTGCCTGCAAGGCTCTGGGGCCAGATAATGGCGGGCAGGGGGAAGCAGCAAAGGTCGCCTTTATTGCCCGCCAGCTTGAAGCGTGTGGTATCCGCGATATCCGGCAGTTTGACGCACCTGACCCGCGTGTACCGGGCGGTGTGCGCCCCAATCTGGTGGCGCGTCTGGCGGGGCGCAGCTCTCGCACGCTCTGGCTGTTTGGGCATACGGATGTGGTGCCGCCGGGCGATGTTGCGGCCTGGAGCTCTGACCCCTGGCAGGTGCGGCAAGATGGGGACTGGCTGTATGGGAGGGGTGTGGAGGATAACCAGCAGGCCATTGTCAGCATGCTGCTGCTGGCTGAGGCCCTCCGCAAGACAGGCAGTACGCCGGAGCTTGGCCTTGGGCTGGTTTTCATGGCCGATGAGGAAAGCGGCAGCCGTTATGGCCTTGAGTTTTTGCTGGGATCTGCCTCCGGTCTTTTTGCGCCGGACGATTTGTATATCGTGCCAGATGCCGGATCGCCGCGTGCTGACCGTATCGAAGTAGCCGAAAAGGGGCAGCTTTGGCTCAAGTGCAGCACGCGGGGGCAGCAGTGCCACGCCTCCACTCCCCACAAGGGGCGTAATGCCTTTCTGGCCGGGGCAGAACTTGTGCTGGCCCTTGAAAAGGGGCTTACCGCAGCTTTCCCGCAGGAGGATGCCCTGTTCCGTCCCGCGCACTCCACCTTTGTACCCAGTCGGCACGATGCCAATGTGGACAGCATCAACATTTTGCCGGGCAGCGATGTCTTTTATGTGGATTGTCGCCTGATACCACAAGTTGTGGCGCAGGACGTATTGCAGGAGGCCCGGCGCATTGCCGCCACTGTGGCTGCCAGTCATGGCGTTGCCATCGAGATAGAGGTGGTACAGCAGCAGGCGGCTGCTGCCAGTCGCACGGACAGCCCGGTGGTGACAGCTCTGCAGGGGGCCATTGGCGCTGTCTATGGGGTGGAGGCACGGCCAGTGGGCATTGGCGGTCTTACCGTGGCCGCTCACCTGCGCCAACACGGGTTGCCTGTGGCTGTCTGGGCGTGCATCGCCAATACCTGCCATCAGCCTGACGAACGCTCCAGCATCAGCAATACATGCAGGGACGCACAGGTTTTTGCCCATATCCTCATGAAGGGGGAAGACGCTGGCGGGGCTGGAACTGACATGAGGCCGTACCGCCATGCCTGAGTCGCGTTTTGACTGCATCGTGGCCGGTGGCGGCCATGCCGGGGCAGAGGCAGCCGTGGCCCTGGCCCGTCTGGGGCTGAAGACCCTCCTTGTCAGTGGCAACCTTGACCGTCTGGGCTATCTTTCGTGCAATCCTGCCATTGGCGGTCTGGCCAAAGGGCATATGGTGCGCGAGATCGATGCTCTTGGTGGCATGATGGGGCTGTGGGCCGATGCAGGGGGCATCCAGTTTCGTACCCTGAACATGAGCAAGGGCCCGGCCGTCCGTGCCACCCGTGCCCAGATGGATCGTGATGCCTATCAGCACGCTGTCAGGGCCACCTTGTACGGCACACCGGGGCTGCGTCTTTGGCAGGATGAGGTAACGGACATCCTGACTGCGCAGGGGCGGGCCACAGGAGTGCGGACAGCGCAGGGGCTGGAATTTGCTGCCGCCCATGTCCTGCTGACCACGGGAACCTTTCTGGATGGGCGCATCCATGTGGGGCTGACCAGCCTGCCCGGTGGCCGCCTTGGAGACCCCCCCGCACGGGGACTGTCCGATGCGTTGCGCCGTCTGGGGCTGCGGCTTGGCCGTCTCAAGACCGGCACAACCCCGCGTCTGTTACGCAGCTCCATCGATTTTTCCTGCCTTGAGGAGCAAAAGGGCGATACGCCACCACCTGCTTTCAGCTTCCACGGGCCGGGGCCGTCCCTGCCGCAGCTCTCCTGCCATATCACATGGACGACCGAAACGACCCACCAGATCATCCGGGGCGGCTTTGAGCGATCCCCTCTCTTTACTGGCGTCATCCAGGGGACAGGTGCGCGCTACTGCCCATCCATCGAGGACAAGGTGGCCCGCTTCCCGGAACGGGAACGGCACCAGATTTTCCTGGAGCCGGAAGGGCTGCACAGCGGAGAGATCTACGCCAACGGCATTTCCACCAGCCTGCCCCTTGATGTGCAGGAGGCCATGATCCACAGCATCCCCGGCCTGGAAGATGCCGTCATGGTGCGGCCAGGCTATGCCATCGAATACGACTATGCCGACCCGGTGCAGCTTTACCCCACACTGGAAAGCAAGGCTGTCCCCGGCCTGTGGCTGGCCGGGCAGATCAACGGCACCTCCGGCTATGAAGAGGCCGCCGCACAGGGGCTGTGGGCAGCCCTGAACATGGCCTGCGCCCTGAAGGAGCAGCCCCCCTTCCTGCCCGGTCGCGACATGGCCTATATGGCCGTGCTGGTGGATGACCTTGTGACATTGGGGACTAATGAGCCGTACCGTATGTTCACGTCCCGGGCAGAGCATCGCCTTCTGCTGCGGGAGGACAATGCCGATACCCGTCTGACCCCCCTTGGACGCAAGCTGGGCCTGGTGGGCGATGAGCAATGGCACGCTTTTTGTCAGCGGCAGGATGCCGGCAGGGAACTGCGGATCTTTCTCGGCTCTCAGCGCATACCGGTCAGCGCGTCCAGTGGGCTGCCGACAGGCCGGAGTCTGGAAGAAGCCCTGCGTCGTCCAGAGATGACCCTGGCTCTGCTGGCGGAGCAGCTCAAGGAGTGCGACCAAAGCCTGGATGGGATCTCAGGTCAGCCCCTGGAGCAGACAGAGAGCCAAAACGCAGCACTGCCAGCGGGACAGCGATTGGGGCAGGCCCTGACGTCCCTGCTGGCACACTGCCCCCATGCAGTGCAGGACAGTGTACAGACCGACATCAAGTATGCGGGTTATCTGGAACGGCAGCGGGCTTTGGTGGCGCGTTCTGCCCGGTTGGAAGAAACCCTCTTGCCCTCTGACCTTGATTATGCCACAGTAGCAGGACTGTCCCGAGAAGTAGAAGAAAAACTTGCACGAGTGCGACCCTTGAATCTGGGACAGGCAGGCCGTATCTCCGGGGTCACCCCGGCGGCCCTGGCCTGTCTGGAGGTGCATTTGCACAAACTGGGACTACTGGGCCGCAACCGTGCTGAACGACAGGTAGAGCCAGATGCAGGGCGATAGCTATTTTCTGATCATGGCCGGCCTTATTGTAGGGCTGCTCATCCTTGTCGTCTTCTTGCGCAACAACCTCAAGAAAGCCCAGCGGGAAAAACGCCGTCAGGCTGTGATCAACGAGACGCTTGTTACCGCGCAGGAACAGAACGAACTTTTTGAACTGAAGTTTCTCAATACGGGAGAAAATGCGCCGGGCATGCCAGCCACTATGCTCCATGTGCTTGGGGACAGTCTGCATATGGAGATCCTGCATACCCTGCCCAAATGGAAAAACGCATACGTTGATGTCTATTTTCATGTGCTACAGCCTGCGGGATCCATTTTTTACAAGTTCCGCAGCCAGTTGCGAAGCCTGAGCCATGAGGGCAACAAGACCTTTGTGGTGCTGGCAGCTCCGCAACATCTTGAGGTGGGGCAACGCCGCAGCTTCATGCGGGTCAAACCACCCTATGCCAGTGTGCGTGCCTTGGGTGTCTGGACACTGGACGAGGCCGACATACCCCGTACCACGCGTGATGTGGGTCGCCCCACTGTCTTTTATAAAACGGGTATGGAGGTGCGTTCCGTCCTCATTGAAAACATTTCCGCTACGGGCATGGCTCTGCGCTTCATGATGCCGGATCCGGAAAATCCGCCCTTGCAGGTGGAAAAGGGGACACCGCTGCTGTGCCTGCTGGTCTATGCCATGCAGGAAGGCGAGGGAGAAAAGCTCGTTACCTTCTGGTGTACCTGTCAGGTGGTCAACATCAGGACGACCAAGGACAGCCCCCCGGCACTGGTGCTGGGTCTGGAGTTCACCAACTGGGCCATGCTGGAGCCTGGCAAGACAGAGATCCACTGGTTCCATGCCTCACCCACCCGTGGTGTGGCCCCCCTGACCCTTTGGGTCATGCAGCTCGACAGGGGCGTACACCGATAGCTTTGTAGCCGCCGGGCCTACAGCGCGGAGGCCCGCCCCGGCATTGCACACCGCGCCCAAACCAGGAGACATGACTTGGACGGAGGAAGTGACGGTCATAGTACCATCTGGTCGCGCCTGAAGGATCGTCTTTTCAGGCACGATGACGAAGAAAGCCTTGAAAAGGCCATCCTCGAAGCCCGCGCCGAGGGCGAGGTGGAGCCTGACGAAGAATCCATGCTGCTGGGCATCCTGCGCTTTGATGACCTTCAGGTGCAGGATACCATGATCCCCCGCACTGATATAGACTGTGTCCCCGATGACATGCCGCTTGCAGAGGTGGCACGGGTCATCGTCAAGTCCGGCCATTCCCGCATCCCGGTTTTCAAGGATACCAGGGACAATATGGTGGGCATCCTCCACGCCAAGGATCTTCTGCGCTGCCTCATCCAACCGCCAGAAAAGCAGCCTTCGGTCACGCACGTCATGCGCGAACCCTTCTTTGTGCCGGAAACCAAATCCATCCGCACCCTTTTACAGGAATTTCGCAGCCGCAAGCAGCATATTGCCATTGCCCTTGATGAATACGGCGGTACCTCTGGCCTTATTACCATTGAAGATGTGCTGGAAGAAATCGTCGGGGACATTGAGGACGAACACGACATCCCCCAACAGGAGGATATCCGCCCGCTGGGCGATAGTATCTGGCATCTTACGGGCCGTGCCCTGCTTGAGGATCTGCAGGAAATGGGCGTGGCCCTCAGCTCGGACGAAGTGGATACCATCGGTGGTTACCTCAGTATGGAGGGCGGCCATGTGCCGGCTGCCGGCGAGGTTTTTCGACTGCACGGCTGGCAATTCACCGTTCTGGAGGCGGACAAGAAGCTCATCCATCTCCTGCGGATGGAACCGGCGAACGACGACAGCGAGCATGAAGCCGGAGCATGAGCGCGTCCCCTGTTTTGGCCAGTCCAGTCCGTATCCCTCCTTGCCTTGCTGACACGCCCCTGTTCTGGCTCGCGCTGGGGGGCCTGGGGATATGGCTGGGCTTTCCCAACGATGTGTGCAGCGTGCCCCCACTGGTCCTGCTATGGCCGGTCAGTCTTGTGGTGCTGGGTATGCGTGCACCGGGCTTTGCCGTTGCCTTGCGGCGAGGCTGGCTGACAAGCTGGCTTGGCTGCGCGGCAGCTCTCTACTGGCTGGCCTTGCCCGTGCATGAGGTCGGGGGGCTGCCTCTGGCCCTTGCCATACCCTGCGCCCTCTGCATTGCCGCCTGTCTTGCCAGCGCGGGGGGGCTGTTTTCGGCCTGTGCCTTCTGGCTGCGTGGCTGGTCAGGCTTGTTGCTGCCCCTCATCCTTGCCCTGGTCTGGTATCTTCTTGAATGGCTGTATGCCGTCCTGGCCGGTTTCCCGTGGTTGCCGCTGGCCGGGGGACTGATCGTCTGGCCTGTCATGGCACAGGCGGCAGATGTACTGGGGGCCTTTGGCCTTGGCGCGGTATGGCTGCTGGCTGCCCTGTTGTGTCTTGCAGCCTTGCCGCCCGCGCGTACTGGCCTTGCCACCGGCCATGCTGCCCGGCGGCGCAATGCGCAAGGCTTCTGGCCCGGGGCAGCTGTGTCCGGCCTTTGCCTTGCCCTCTGCCTTACGGGCTACGGGCTGTGGCGTCTGGCAGAAAACCCCTTGCAGGTGGAGCCACGCGGCCCTGACAGCATGGGCGTTCTTTTTGTGGAAGGCAATGTGGATCAGAATCAAAAATGGCTGCCGTCCTTCCAGCGGCAGACTGTGGAGCTGTACGCCAGCCTGACAGCAGATGGCTTGGCGGCCTCGCAACAGGTTTTGCAGCCCGGCCCGGCTCTGATCATCTGGCCCGAAACCGCCATGCCCTTCTTTTTTGAGGCTAATCCTATCCTGGCTGGCCTTGTGGCGCAGACCCCGCGCCATGCCGCTTTGCCCCTGCTGTTTGGCGCACCGGGCATGGAAAAACGTCCTGATCAGTCGGAGGCGGCCATTTTCAACCGTGCTTTCCTGCTGGGGGCGGATGGTCAGCGCATGGCCCACTACGACAAGGAACATCTTGTCCCCTTTGGTGAGTACCTGCCAGCATGGCTGGACTGGAAATTTCTGGAGGCCCTGCTTCAGGGGGTGGGCGTTTACGAGGAGGGCGTGGCCACAGCTCCTCTGCGACACGGGAATCTTGCCCTTGGACTGCTCATTTGTTATGAAGCCATATTCCCTTGGCTGGCACAGGAGCGTGTGGCTGAAGGTGCTAATATCCTTGTGGACATCAGTAATGACGGCTGGTTCGGGCACAGTCCCGCAGCCCGCCAGCACCTCTACCTCACAGCTTTGCGTGCGCTGGAGCAGGGCCGCTGGATACTGCGTGGTACCAATACGGGTATTTCTGCCGTGGTGGACGCACGGGGTCGCCTGACCGTCAGCGGGACTCAGTTCAGGACTGGTAGTCTGGCGGCACGGGCTGTGCTGCGCGAGGATAGAAGTCTGTATCACGTCCTTGCCCCCTGGCTGCCAGCCATGGCTGTGCTGCTTTGCCTTGGCTTGCTGGCCTGGGGTCGTCCCCGGCGGACTGCCCGGCATATCGGCCCGTAGCCTGCCTGTCAAACGGCCAGTCTTCCATGCACCTTCAACCCGGGTATGACCATGCTCCATCTCAGTGACCTGCGTGCCGCCTGTCAGCCTCTGACGCAACGTTTTGACACACTCTGGAGGCGTCTTTGACGTTGCGGCCAGCCAAAATCGCCTTGCCGAAATAGAAAACGAGCTTTCCCGCCCCGGTGCGTGGGACAAACCCGAAAGCCTGACCCCTGTTCTGCAGGAAAAAAGCCGACTTGAAGACGAGGTTGCCCGCCTGACACGCCTCAAGACCTGCCGTGATGACATGGACGAATGGCTGGCTTTGGCTGCCGAGAGCAACGATGAGGAAGCCCTGGAATCCCTTGCCCAGCAGCAGAAGGAGCTTACGGCCCTGCTGGACGAGACCGAGCTGGTGATGCTGCTTTCGGCCGAGGAGGATGGCAAGGATGCTATCCTGGAGATCCATCCCGGAGCCGGGGGTACAGAATCGCAGGACTGGGCAGAAATGCTCCTGCGGATGTATTCGCGCTGGGCGGCGCGCCGTAAATTCGCGCTGGAGGAAATGGACTTCCTGCCTGGTGACGAGGCGGGCATCAAGAGTGTGACCCTGCGCATCAGCGGGCCTCATGCCTTTGGCTTTTTGAAGAGTGAGCGTGGTATCCACCGCCTTATCCGTATCTCTCCCTTTGACGCATCGGGGCGCAGACATACCTCCTTTGCCTCGGTGGACGTCATCCCCGATGCTGGTAACGATATTGAGCTGGACATCCGGGAATCTGACTTGCGTATCGATATTTTTCGTTCCAGTGGGCCGGGCGGGCAGAGCGTCAATACCACCAGCTCTGCCGTGCGGGTGACCCATTTGCCCACGGGTATCTCGGCTCAGTGCCAGAACGAAAAATCACAGCACCACAACAAGGAGACGGCCATGCGCGTTTTGCGGGCCCGTCTTTATGACATGGAGCTGCGCAAGCGCGAGGCCGAGCGGCAGGCCCAGTATGCCGACAAGGATGCCATTGCCTTTGGCAGCCAGATCCGTACCTATACGCTTCAGCCATACCGTTTGGTCAAGGATCACCGCACTGGCAGCGAAATGGGCGATGTGGACGCCGTTTTGGACGGACAGATAGACAAGTTTCAACACGATTACCTGCTATACCGCCATGAGCAGCAACGCTGAATTTGAAAACCTTGCCCGCGAGCTGCGGGCCTTGCGCGCCAGTGCTCCTTTGGACGGGGATGCCCGCTCACGCGAGACCATGCTCGTCATGCGCCTTGTACACGGCTTATCAAAACAACGTTGGCAGGAGTTCTGTCATCAGTTTCCCCTGAGCCAATGGTGTGCCTTGCCCGTGCCGGAGGCCATGACCACGGCCTGCGTGGCGGATCTGCGTCCTGACGTGCAGTCTCCGCCTCCGGCGGACATGCCGCCCACATCCCTGGCCAGTGCGCTGAGTACGGAGCTTTTCGCAAATCAGCTCACGCGAGAGCTTTTGCGGCTGAACCGCAATGGCGGCGATCTGAGCCTTTTGACTGTGGGCGTTGTGCCGCCACATGATACGGCAGACGAAGCCGGTGTACAGACACAGGCTCTCGTAGCCTGTCTGCGCCACTGCCTTGAAGGATGCGACAGTATGGGAGTCCTTGCACAGGGACGGCTGGCAGCCATCCTGCCAGGTGTGGGGCAGCTCAAGGCTCGTCGTCTGGCCGAGAGGCTCCAGCTTGCCTTCTGGGGCAGCTGTACCGACAAGGCGGCACAAGCTGAGGGGGCGGCTGGCTGCGCCGTGGGGATCGTCTGCGTCAGCCGTGGTGGTGACTGTGATGCTGCCCGACTGCTCGCCAAGGCTCAATCTGCCCTTGGATCTGCACAGGCGCAAGCCCCAGGGCATATCCATCTGGAAATATCCAGCCCACTGGACGAGAGGACAACGCTTGTCCATTCCCATGAAAAACGCTTTCTCTTTTTTGGTGGAGACCAGTCATGAACAGCACTTTGAGCGTTGCCATCCTTAGCGGCAAGGGCGGTGTCGGCAAGACCAACATCACCCTTAATCTGGCGTATGCCCTCTATCAGGCTGGTTTCAAGGCTTTGCTGATGGACTGCGACATGGGCCTCGCCAATCTGGACGTGCTGCTTGGCATTACACCCGAAGGTAATATACAGAATGCCCTTTTGGGGGATCGCACGCTGGAGGAGGTGCTCTTCCCCGTGGAGCCCGGCCTTGACGTACTGCCTGCTGCCTCTGGCGTGCCGGAAATGAACGACCTCAAGCCGGAACTGCGCGACCTGCTGCTGGAACGGCTCAAGCCTGTCCTTGGCCGCTACGACTATCTTTTCATGGATCTTGGGGCGGGTATATCTGAAACCGTGCAGACCTTTGCCGCTCTTGCCGCCACCCGCATCGTCATCATCACGCCGGAACCAACATCGCTGACGGACAGCTATGCTCTGCTCAAGGTTCTGAACAATCGTTTTGGACTGCGTGACTTCATGATACTGGTCAATCAGACCACCTCGGCCAGGGAGGCACAAGGCGCGTTTGAAAAGCTGCACGGAGCCTGTCGCCACTTTTTGCACTTTGAACCGGTCTTGCTTGGGCATACCCGTTTTGACAAAAAACTGCCGGAAGCTGTTTGTCGCCAGCAGTCTCTGTTGCGTTATGCCCCCGGATGCCCGGCTGCACAGGACTTTCAAGCTCTGGCCACCCGGCTGCAAAAAATCAGGCTGAGCATGGTGGACTGGCTTGCCCAGCGGGAGGTTCTCCAATTAGTGCAGTAGTCGGCACCATTGCCGCGCCCTTGCTGCACATCCCATACGCAGGGGGCTTGCTGCAGTGTGTCCCGCGCCTGGATCAAGTATTCCCGTGTCTTGGACTTTTTCTTTATTCTTGTGTATGCTTTCTGTGGTGGTTTCCCCTGCCGGGGAAAATGGGACAAGGAAGGAGAGCTAATGAACAAAAGTGAACTGATCAAGGCATTGGCTGAGGAAAGCAACATCCCCGTTGAGGATGCAACCACTGTGGTCAATACCTTCTTTGATACCATGAAACAATCGCTTGTGGCAGGCGACCGTGTTGAGGTTCGTGGCTTTGGTACCTTCAAGGTCAAAGATTACGAGGGGTATCAGGGCCGTAACCCCAAGACCGGCGAAAGTGTCCGGGTGGAGGCCAAGCGTTTGCCCGTTTTCCGTCCCGGCAGAGCCCTCAGAGACTATCTCAACACATAGTATCGACAGGGCAACATGGGGGGATGGTTGCCTCTTTGCCCGTGTCACCTGCGCCCTGTTTTTGTGTATTTTTTGCAGCAAGGAGTCCAGCATGCTTTTTTCTGGTGTCATGACCGCGCTTGTGACCCCCTTCAGGAACAATGCCCTTGATGAGGAAGCCTACCGCAACTTTATTGAATTTCAGATTGCAGAAGGTATCCACGGGCTCGTGCCGTGCGGCACCACGGGGGAATCTGCCACCCTTTCCCATGAGGAGCATGAGCGCGTCATCGAAATTTGCATCGATCAGGTCAAGGGTCGTGTGCCGGTGCTTGCCGGTGCGGGTTCCAATAATACAGACGAAGCCATCCGGCTGGTTCGCTTTGCCAAGAAAGCCGGGGCCGATGGTGCCCTGCTGATAACCCCCTACTACAACAAGCCTACCCAGGAAGGGTTGTACCGCCACTTCAAGGCCATAGCCGAAGCCGTGGATCTGCCCCTGGTGCCCTACAACGTGCCCGGCCGTACCGGCTGTAATATGCAGGCCCCGGTGCTGGGCAGACTGGCCAGAGACTTCTCCAACATCATCGGCGTCAAGGAGGCCACGGGCGATATGGTGCAGGGCAGCCTTGTCCTTGAAGCCTGTCCCGATGATTTTTGTGTCCTTTCGGGGGATGACCTGACGGCCCTGCCCCTGCTGGCACTTGGCGGGAAGGGGGTCATCTCTGTCACTTCCAACCTTGCACCCGGCCGTGTGGCCGCCATGTACAATGCCTTCGTGCAGGGTGATCTGGCAGAAGCAAGGCGTCTGCACCATGAGCTTTTCCCCCTGCATCAGGCTCTGTTCCTGGAGAGCAATCCCATCCCGGCCAAGACGGCTCTCGCTCTCATGGGGCATATGCGTGGTGAATTGCGTCTGCCCCTGTGCCCCCTGAGTGAGGAAAACAAGATCAGACTGACAGCAATCTTGCAGCAGCAGGGTTTGCTCAAGGGATAGATTTTACGAAAGTATGCACAGTCTGGCCATCAGCCAGCAGTGTTGTATCAGGCAGGGACATGGCCAGAGGCTGTGTCCCTTTTTTAGAGCATTTTGCGACTGGCACGCAGGCTGCCCCAAAGACAGCTCAGGGCAAAGCAAAGGCATGATGTCAGAATGATGGTGGCCCCGCTGGAGGTTGCCAGCCAGGGCTGGGCAGAGAGCAGCAGACCAACCACTGCCGAGACAAGTCCCACCAGCAATGCCCACCAGAACATACTCCCGGCACTGGCGGCCAGGTTACGTGCTGTGGCCGCCGGGACTATCAGAAGGGCCGTTACCAGTAGCACGCCTACACCACGGACGGCAAACATAACCACAAGCGAAAGCAAACCGGCAAAGAGATATTGCCACAGTGCCCCCCTGATACCGTGGGCACGGGCCATGACTGGATTGACCGCCAGCAGGAACAGGCGATTATAGGCAAAGAACTGAAATACAATACCCAGGATGAGCAGCAGGGCCAGACAGCCGATTTCCCCCTGGCTGATGGTCAGGATGTCCCCATACAGAAACCCCTGTACATCACGGTTTGCCCCGCCAGCCCGGCTGACGATGACCAGCCCCAGTGCCACTACGGCTGAAAAGACAATGCCAATGGCAGTGTCTGCAGCAAGACGGGCCTTCTGCTGGACTGCCATGATGGCAAGACCTGCCGCGAGGCCGAAAAGAGGCATACTCCAGAGAGGGGAGAAGCCTGTCAGCAGTCCCAGTGCCACCCCGGCAAAGGCAGAATGGCCAATAGCGTCAGAAAAGAAAGCCATCCGACAGTTCACCACATGCACACCCAGGATGGCTGCCAATGGGGCCAGCAAGAGCAGTGCCAGCAATGCCTGCTGCATGAAGCGTAATTGCAAACAGTCAAAGGGCAGGCAGCCCAAAAGCGCGTAGAGCGGCGCAAAATCAGGCATTGCGGGCCTCCTTTGTCTGGGATTCCTCCCCGGTGTGCACAAGTTCCTCTGTATGGCTGAATGCGCCACATTCAGGACATTCCGGAACATCCTGTTCGCATTGCTCAGGATAGAGGTGGATAGGCAGGCCAAAGAGGCGTAGCAGCTGTGTGGCCCCAAGGCAGAGACGGGGCGGCCCCTCGGCCTGGACACGTTTGTTCAGGCAAATTACATGGCTTGCATAGTGTGCTGCCAGGGAAAGATTGTGGCTGACCATGAGCTGGGTAAAGCCCAGGGTGCGCCGCGCCTCATCCAATGTCTGCCAGAACAGTTGTTCACCCCGCACATCAACGCCGGCTTCAGCCTCATCCAGAACAAGGATGTCGGGCTTACGGAGCAGGGCTGCTGCCAGCAGAACCCTGCGCAACTCCCCACCAGAAAGCTGGCCCATATGCGCCTTGAGCAAATGTGCTGCCCCTACCTGGGCCAGGGCCTGGCTGGCCTTGCTGAGGATATTTTTTCGGCAGCCCAGCCAAAGTGGCCAGCGATCTGTCCCAAGGCAGAGAAATTCCTGCACCAGCAGCGGAGTGTGGGGATCAAGCGCGAGTTGCTGTGGTACAAGGGCCAGGCGGGGAGAAGAACCGTCTGTCAGCGGTACAAGACGTATCCGGCCCTCATGCCGCAACTCGCCCAGCAAACAGAGCAACAGGCTGGTTTTGCCCGCGCCGTTGGGGCCAACCAGCACGGTATTGCTGCCGCGCGGCACTCGGGCACTGACATTATCCAGCGTACAACTCCCACCTCGGCAAAGTCGGACGGACTCAAAGATGATGGCGTCCCCACGCTGTTCAGGGCTGGACAAGACTGCGCTCCAGCAGGTTGCAGTTGACCGCCATGACCGCCTCATAATAGCTCAGTGGAGCATCGGCCGGGCCACTGGCCAGAGGGTCAAGGCTGAGCAGCGGCACTTGTGTTTCCTGCGCAAGCGTTTGTGCCAGCTTGTCCGGAAATTGCGGTTCCGTAAGGATCAGGGCCGGGCGGTGTTCGCGTATGCGTCTGGTCAATTCAAGCATACGGGCCGGAGAAGGGCTGGCTTCGGCATCGGTCTGGATGACATCAAGGACTTCCAGTCCGGCATTGGCCGCAAGATAGGCCAGCGCGTCGTGTTGTAACACAACACCTTTTTGCTGTGCAGCCGAACCGATTTCTGCCAGGCGACGATCCAATGAAAGAAGGCGGGCTGCATATTCTTCAGCAGCTTGCTGATAGGCGGAGGCAGCGCGTGGATCGGCCTGGGCAAGGCCAGCGGCAATGGCATAGACCATGCTGGCTGCCTGACGCGGCCCGGCAAAAATGTGGGGATTATAGGCCTTCGCAGTGCCATGATCACAGCCAGCATGGCTGTGATCATCATGCGCTTGCTGCGGCAAGGGTGAGGTCCCGTGGGAGGCATCCACGATGATGGTATCGGGGGGCAGGGTTGCAAGATATTCCTGCAAAAAGGCTTCAAGGCCCAGACCATTGATGATGACCACATCAGCCTGGGCCAGCTTTTGCAGATCCTGTGGACTGGGGGAGTAGTTGTGCGGGCAACCGGAAGAGGGGGGGATCAGCAGGTCGATCTGCACATAGGGACGACTGTGCGCAATGTTACGGGCAAAAAGATGGACAGGAAAAAACGTGGCCACAACCCTCAGGGTGGGACGGCTGCTCTCCCTGAGGGCCGTACCTTCCTCCGCAGCCAGGACTGCCGGGAGGAAGAGGCCAGTGCACATGGCGATGCAAAGCCCCCAAAGGCAGCAGCGGTTTACAGCAGCCCTGGCACGACGGAACATATATTTCATAATGATATTCCCTGATTTTTGCAGGTTGTAAGTTTCCGCTTGCGCCCTGTCAAGGCAGACAGGGACAGACAAAAAGTGGTTTTTTCTGGCGATTCCGGGTAACTTCGCATATTGCCATTCGTGATGTCACAGGCATTTTTCAGCAATGGGGTATGACCAATGCGCTTTAGCCATGCGTTTTTTGACCTTGACGGGACCCTGACAGATTCTGCCGATGGTATCCTGAATTCTGTCAGCCATGCACTTTCGTATTTTGGCCTCAGCATACCGCGAGAGGAACTCCTGCACTTTATAGGGCCGCCCCTGTTGGAGTCCTTTTTGCCATTGCTGGACCACGACAGACACCTGGCCCATGATGCTGTTAGCAAATACCGTGAGTACTTCAGCTCAACAGGCATATATGAAAACCGTGTCTATGACGGCATTGCCGAAATGCTCAGGGCTGTCTCTCAAGCTGGGCTGAGCCTCTGCCTTGCCACCTCCAAACCTGAACCCTTTGCCCTGCGTATCATGCGTCACTTCAGACTGGAGGAGTTTTTTACCGTCATGGCAGGGGCAGATCTGCACGGGCCCCGTCATGATAAAGTCGATGTCCTGCGACATGCCCATACCCTGGCTGGCACACCGCCATTATCCCGTTGCCTGATGGTAGGCGACCGCAAGCATGATGTAGAAGGGGCGCGGGCCGTGGGAATGTTGAGCTGCGGGGTCCTCTACGGCTATGGCAGTAAGGAGGAGCTTGAGCTGGCCGGGGCAGATTTTCTGGCGCGCACTGTGGCAGAGGTGCAGAGTTTGCTATTGCTGGCCTAAACATGGCCATGCCCAACCGTGTTCAGAAACGCATTGAAAAACAGTGAAGCAGACCAGCGGCAACGATCAACGTGTCCCCTCGCTGCGGGCTGAACGGCTGACGTGGGGACAGTCTGACTGCAATACGGCTGCACAACCCCAGGATAGTTTACTGACGGCGACGCTCTGCCTCGCGCTCGGCCTCTTGCCGTTTGCGGGCATGGGCACGTCTTGTTTGGATGGCCTCCACACAGGTAAAATACTCATCAGCACGGCGGCGTTGCAGGCTGCCGTCTTCATTGAAGACCAGGTAGCCTCTGCACGCGGCCATTTCCGGGTCACTGCGATATTCGTCCAGTGTAGCCCGTAAGGTACGCATCTGGGCTTCTGAAATAGGGCCGTATTCCAGCTCCCATAAGCAGAAAAATAAGGCGAACACCACAAAAAGTACCCCGAGAACTTTGCCCATATCTGTCTCCCCAGGTGTCTTATTGCTTTCTTGTCAGTACGTTCTAATCCAAGAGTACCCAGAGTCACCAAAACAGCCTTCAGCCGCTGTAGGGCTTCAGGCTGACTGTCTCGTCAAAGCGACAAACCGGCGCATGGTCAGATGACAAATGGCTACTGCCAGCGCGTCGGTGGTGTCAAGCGCGAGGGTTGCTTCTCGCAGGTTGAGCAGACGGCGCACCATAAAGGCCACCTGTTCCTTTTCTGCCCGGCCAGTGCCAACCAGTGATTTCTTGACCAGTGTTGGTTCATAGTCGGTGATGGTAAGGCCATGTGCTGCGCATGCCGCCACAGCCACGCCACGGGCCTGCCCCAGCTTGAGGGCTGTGGCGGCATTCCGGGCCGTGAAAACCTGCTCAATGGCGGCTTCCTGAGGGGCATGGGTGGTCAGCACCTTGCCCATATCCTGAAAAATGCGCGCCAGTCGGGAGGAGAATTCCTTACCTGCCCCTAGGGTATGGATAACTCCACAATCCACAAGTTGCAGTACGCCAGAAACCTCACGCACAACACCCCAACCGGTATGGCGGGATCCGGGGTCTATGCCGATTACAGTAACAGGCTGCATGGGAGTGTGCCAATGGTGAGCGCGTAGGTTGCAGTCATTTGACGAAAGAGCTGCCCCACCAGCACTCATCGGCAACCAGCCGGGGACAGCTCTCCTGCAGCAACTCAGGCGTCAGGCATATCGTCAGGAAAGTCCACATTGGCATAGACATTTTGCACGTCATCATTATCGTCCAGCGCGTCCATGAGGCGCAGTACCTTCTGTCCCATGTCGGCATCCACTGCTACCAGGTTTTGTGGGATCATGGCCAGCTCGGCAGTTTGCATGAGAATGCCCGCAGCCTCCAGGGCGTCGCGTACAGCGGTAAAGTCTGCCATGGCAGTATGGATGGTCCAGACGTCGTCTTCATCCAGCACGTCATCAGCACCGGCTTCCAACGCGGCTTCCATGATCTTGTCCTCAGGGTAGGCGGATTTTTCCACACTGATGACGCCCTTGCGGTCAAACATCCAGCCCACGCTGCCGTTTTCACCCATGCTGCCGCCGTGTTTGGTGAAAAGATGGCGCACTTCGGCCACGGTGCGGTTTTTGTTGTCGGTAGCCACTTCAACCATGATGGCAATGCCGCCGGGGCCGTAGCCCTCGTAAAAGGCTTCCATGATGTCGCCGCCGGCATCCTCACCAGTACCCTTGCGGATGGCCGCCTCGATCTTGTCCTTGGGCAGGTTTACCGCCTTGGCCGCAGCAATGGCCGCCCGCAGACGGGGGTTGCCCGCAGGATCACCGCCGTTTTTGGCTGCGATGATGATTTCCTTGGCGGCCTTGGTAAAGACCTTGCCGCGCTTGGCGTCCTGCCGCCCCTTACGGTGCTGGATATTGGCCCATTTGCTGTGCCCTGCCATATAACCTCCTGAAAAACTGCTGTGACGGACATTATGCCTCAAGTGTTTCGGGGGACGTTGCTGGGGAACGCCCACGAAAACCGAGGCCGACAAAAAAGGTTTCCTTGCTTTCGGCGCGAGAACTCTTGGGCTTGAAGGATTTGACCGTGGCAAATGCCCTGCGCATGGGGGCAAGTAGCTCCTGGATATCCGGCCCCATGAAGATCTTGACCACAAAATTGCCGCCATCCTTCAGGTGCAGAAGGGCAACGGAGAGTGCCTCTACAGCCAGCTCCAGAGAGCGGGCCTGATCCGTAAAGCGAGTGCCTGTCGTGCGGGGGGCCATATCGCTCATGACACAGTCAAAAGGGCCCAGCTCGGTAAGCTTTGCTTCAAAGGCAGGTGAACGCTCAAATACATTTTCGCGCATGAACAGAACCTGTGGGGGGAAGACAGTTTCTGTGTCCTGTATGTCACAGGCCAGCACCAGGCCCTGTTTGCCCACCTTTTCTGACGCACCCAATGACCATGAGCCGGGGGCTGCCCCCAGGTCAAGAACCTTCATGCCCGGCTTAAGCAGCCGAAACTTGGCATCAAGCTCTTTCAGCTTGTAAACCGATCGCGCAGGGTAGTTTTCCCGCTTTGCCTTGAGGAAATAGTGGTCGCGGTATTCCTTCATATAAATCCCAATAAATGAGTATAGCTTTTTTTTGTCCGATAGCCAAGCCTCAATATCAGCAATACCAGGCATGTATATTCCGTTCCCCGGTGTAAAAAAATTTTTTTCCCATCTGCCAGTTGCCTCCTGCCAGGAAGAGGGCAACTGGCAGCTCAAGTCGAGCCTGGGCAGCCATGTGTATACGTCAGCCCGATGCAGTTGTGGAGGATAGTCCTTTCCGGGATTTCTTTGCTCTTTCCTGTATGCAAGTCTCCTTTCCAATCGGCAGACTATCTTGACGAAATTTTCACAATGGGCTAGGGTTGTTCTAATCTTGGCGTTTGCCCGGCAACGGGGAGCGAAGGCTACCGGTACGTCATCGTGCGTACCGGGGATTGGTGTCTGCATATCCAAAGGACAAGCACATGAGGAACGGCACAAAACTGCTTATGCTGGCGGTGATGGCCCTGGCTTGCACGGCGTGTCTGATGGCCTCGGGGGCGAATGCCGCTTCCCTTGGCCCTACCGACAGCGGTGCACAGGCGGCACAGGTCATGTTTCCTGTCAGCAACCAACCGAATCCCACGGCTGCTGGCATGAAGCCGGTGGTCTTCAACCATCTCATCCATGAGAAAGCCGTTGAAGACTGCACGACCTGTCACCACACCGGCGATCCGCAAAGCTGTACCACCTGCCACACGGTGGAAGGCTCTGGCAACGGCAACTTCGTGACCCTGGAACGGGCCATGCACGCAACCAACATTGCCAAGCGCGCAGAAAACACGCCCCAAAGCTGTGTAAGCTGTCACGAGCAGCAGTTTGCCCGCCGCGAATGTGCCGGTTGCCACAGCATCGTCAAGGCTGAGCGTGGCAATGACTGGTGTGCTGTCTGCCACAATGTCAGCCCCACGCCCAAGCAGATGCAGGACGGCTGCGCTGGCAAGATGAGCGCGGAAGAAAACCTCAAGCTGGCCGAAGCCACCATCGCCGCTCACCAGCCTGCCCAGCCCATCTCGCCCATGAGTGGGCCGCTCAAGTTGCGTATTGGCGCACTGGCCGACAAGTATCAGCCCAACCTCTTTACCCACCGCCGCCATGTGGCGAGCCTTTGGGACGCCATCAAGGACGACAAGCTGGCCCAGGCTTTCCATTCCAAGCCTGAAACCCTGTGCGCCGCCTGTCACCACAGAAGCCCGCTTTCGGCCACCCCGCCCAAGTGCGGCAGCTGCCACAGCACCACGCTTGACCCGGCCAATCCCCAACGGCCCACACTCAAGGCTGCCTATCACCTCCAGTGCATGGGCTGCCACGAAGGCATGAAGGTCGAACGCCCCCGCAAGACCGACTGTGCGACCTGCCACAAGCCGGCCCAATAATGGAGAGACGCATATGAATCGCAGAAAATTCCTGACCATTCTGGGCAGCGCGGGCGTCGCATCCTCTCTGGGCACGACCCTCACCGCCACCAAGGCTGAGGCCGGGGCGCATGTCTTCCCCAATTATGATGAAAGCTATGGCGTCCTGCACGACACAACCCGCTGCATCGGTTGCCGCCGTTGCGAAGAGGGCTGCAACAAGGCCAATGATCTGCCCAAGCCCGACAAGCCGTTCAGCGATCTTTCGGTCACCTCGCAACGCCGCCGCACCAGTGCCGATGCCTGGACCGTGGTCAACAAGTATGTGGTGGACGGCAAGCCGGTCTTCCGCAAGTTGCAGTGCTTCCACTGTAACGATCCGGCTTGTGCCTCGGCCTGCTTTGCCAAGTGCTTCAGCAAGCTGCCCAACGGTGTGGTAACCTACGAAGGCTCCCAGTGCGTGGGCTGCCGTTACTGCATGATCGCCTGTCCGTTCTATGTGCCCGGCTTTGAATACGACGAGGCACTGGATCCGCTGGTGCAGAAGTGTACCTTCTGTGAACACCGCCTTGTGGAAGGCAAGCTGCCCGGCTGCGTGGAAGCCTGCCCCATGGATGCCCTGACCTTTGGCCGCCGCAGTGACCTTATCCGCATTGCCCGCGCCCGCATCAATGAAAATCCCGGCAAGTACGTCAACTACATCTACGGCGAAGAAGACGCCGGTGGCACAGCCTGGATGGTGCTGGCCCCGGCCAAGGACGGCAAGGGTTCTCCCCTGCCGCAGAATCCCATTGATGCCGGCCACACCCTGGAGCAGATGGATCTCAACACCCATCTTGGCAACCGCCCCATGGGTGAACTGACCTACGGTGCCCTTGGTGCCGTGCCCATGATCGTGGCCTTCTGGCCCGTCCTCTTCGGCGGTGCCTACGCCATCACCAAACGCCGTGAGGCCATGGCAAAACAGGCGCAGGATGCCGTCGTCAAGGAAGCCCATGAGGATGTGGTGGCCGCTGTGGACGCCGCTGTGCGGAAACTGGAAGAAACCGAAGGCCCCGGTGCAGCCGAGCGCGCCCGCCGCGCCATGACAGAGGCCCTGAAGGCCCGCGAAGCCGAGGCTGCCCATGCCAAGCACGGGGAGGATAGCTAGATGTCTCAGCACAGCATTGTCATTCCTACCAAGGACAAGCTCTTTAACCTGGATCCGCTGACCAAGCCGACCATTGGCAATATCATCACCTGGATCATCCTTGCTGTTGGTCTGGTCGTCACGGTGATGCGCTTTGGCCTTGGCATCGGTGCCGTTGCCAACCTTGACGACAACTGGCCCTGGGGCCTGTGGATCGGCTTTGACCTGCTCTGCGGCGTCTGCCTGGCCGCCGGTGGCTACTTCACCACCGTGGCCTGCTACGTCATGGGCATGAAGCACTTCCACTCGGCAGTGCGTCCGGCCGTTACCACGGCCTTCCTTGGCTACGCCTTTGTGGTTGTGGCCCTGCTTTATGACCTTGGCCATCCGTGGCGTTTGCCCTACATGTTCTTCTTCCCCGGTACCACCTCGGTGCTGTTTGAAGTGGGCCTGTGTGTGGCAACCTATGTGACGGTGCTCTTTATCGAGTTCTCCGTAGCCCCCATGGAATGGCTGTCCGGCAAGTTCCCGTGGTTGCTCAAGTATCGCAAGATCGTCATCCGGGCCACCATCCTGCTGACCATCTTTGGCGTGACCCTTTCCACCCTGCACCAGTCCTCTCTGGGTTCGCTCTACCTGATCGCACCAGAGAAGCTGCATCCGCTGTGGTACTCGCCCTTCATGCCCATGTTCTTCTTCGTCAGCTCCATGGCTGCCGGTGCGTCCATGGTCATCTTTGAAGGCATGTTTGCCCACAAGGGAGTCCATAACTACATGGACGAAACCCATCTGCGGGAAGCCGATGGCGTGGTGCTGAGCTTTGCCAAGGCTGCCTCCTTCATCCTGTTCGCCTACTTCATGATCAAGCTGATCGACATGCTGGTACAGGCCAACATCCCCTACCTCTTTACAGGTTATGGGGCCTGGTGGTTGGTGGAAATGCTCGGCTTTATCCTGCTGCCTGCGCTGCTCTATGCCAAGGGTTCGCGTGACGGCAATGTGACCCTGTGCCGTATCGCCTCGGTCAACGCTGTGGCCGGTATCGTGCTCAACCGCTTCAACGTGAGCATGATTGCCTTTAACTATCAGCTGCCTCCGTCCGATGGCTACTTCCCCAGCATTGGCGAGATCTGCATCTCCGTCTTTGTGGTGACCCTCATTGTGACGGCCTACCGGTTCATCGTCTATCACATGCCGGTGCTTTACGAACACCCCGACTTCAAGGGCGAAGAACATTAGGCCGCAAGGAGGCTTCATATGGAATTCAGCACCTTTTACGACTACTTTCTGTACACAAAAAGCTGGGCCTATGTGATGATGATCGTCGTCCTGCCCGTCTATGTGCTGTACTGGAACTTTGTCCTGTATCCGCAAAAGAAGGGCAAGGGAGACAAGGCTGACCATTAGAGCAAACTGCCATTGACAATGGCAGTAAGCTGAATGCTGCTCAAGGGGCAGGGCCATTGGCCCTGCCCCTCCTTGTTGGTATGTAGAAAACCCCGCGCTAGGCGCGGGGTTCAGTAGAGCTTATAGCTTTGCAAATGTTATAAAACTCCTTTTGATTTGTTACAAGGGATGTGCGGTCTGGCAACTGCACTACAAACAAATCAAAAGGAGGTCACT
>JAFQED010000017.1 GCA_017415765.1 Desulfovibrio sp.
GCGTAATAGGCCCCGCGCAGGGCAGCGGCAAAGGAACATTCAAACTCCTGGCGATATTCTTCCTCCTCCATGCTGCGCCGGGCAGCGGCCAGTTCCGCAGCGGGCAGATAGCCTGTCTGTGATGCCGGGAAGCAGAAACGCGTCCATGATCCGTCCCTGTTGGCCCCGGCCTGTTGCCAGACATCGTGCAGCAGATTGTCCACCCCGTGGGGCGTGCCGCAGAACAGTGCCCGGCCCTGCCTGTCGGCCAGCATGGGGCGGAGCACCTGGCTCCAGACCTCGCGGGGCATGTCAGCGGGTTCGTCCAGCACAAGGTCATCCAGGTAGAGACCGCGCAGGGCATTGGCATTGTCCGTACCCAGCAGACGGAGGCGCGCGCCATTGGGCAGGATGCAGGTCAGTTCGCTTTCCAGGAAGCGAGTGCCCGGCACAGCCCCGGCAAAACGCTTGCAGTACTGCCACGCCACGGCCTTGGCCTGCCCCAGAAAGGGGGCCGCATAGGCGGCTTGCCAGTCCGGCCCGCCGCGCCGCAGGGCCTGACGGATAAGGTCGTTGATGGCGGCCACGGTCTTGCCGAACCGCCGGTGACAGAGCAGGACGCAAAAACGGCTGCGCTGTTCGTGGAACTGGCGTTGCAGGGGGCGCGGCCTGTAGGGGATGACACAGGGTCTCATGCCTTTTTGCTCCCATTCCTGCTGCCTTCCGGCAGGCTGATGATGCGGGCCCTGTTCATGCTTGGCCTATGGTCAGAAGCTGCGTCCGGCTTCTGCCCCTGGCCCGGCCCGTGTTCTTCTGCCCAGCTCACCACAATGGCCTGTGCGGCTTCTGCACGGCTGGAGTCTGTGGCCTGTCGGGGCTGCCATGCCTGGAGGATGGCGTATAATTCCTTGATCTCCTTGACGATATCCATGCTTTTCTCGGCAATGTCCGCTTCATTGAGAACGCGGGTCAGGAGATGGAGCCGTTTTTCGATATTGGGCAGGAGTTTTTCCGACATGGTGGTGTGGGACATCGTTCCTCCATAGGGGGTTAAAACAGCCCCAGCATACCAGCCAGAAGTGTCATGATCTGTTCCAGTGCCGGGGGCGGCAAACGGGCCTCCCACTGCGGCGCAAGCAGGGGGATAAGCACAAGCCGTCCGGCCACCTCCCAGACAAAGAGCAGACTTAACGCCCAGCCCAGAAAGGAACGCCAGAGCCGCAACAGGCTGACCGGCGCATTGCTGACCTCCTGCTGATTGATGCGCCCCTGGGCCTCGCTGTGTCGTCTGCGGTCTGCCAGCAGCTTGTCCGCATTGCGCGCCAGCCCGCGCAGGGCCTTACCCAGAAAATGCCACATCAGATGGCCCCCCGTTCCAGTTGTGCCAGATAGTCCGCCAGCCCGCGCAGCCGATTGCGCCAGCCCGGCAGAAAGGCCTTCATGGAGGGGCGGCGGGCCGCCAGATCGCGGTAAAAGTGTTCGCGCAGGCGCAGGCTTTGGCGGGCGGCATAATAGTCCAGACGTGCTTCGGCCAGTGCCTCGGCCAGTTCGCGTGTGCGGGGGCCCATCTGGCCGTCCTCGGCAATGGGGCTGTAGTCGTCCAGTTCTGCCTCGCCCGTCAGGTTCATGGCGCGTTGCAGCTGGCGCACGGCGCGTGGCCCACCCATGTTGACGGCCCCGTCATACAGGCTGACAGCCAGCGGCAGGGGCAGGCGGCCGCAGGAGAGTTTTTCCCAAAAGTGTTGCCGAAAGAGTTTGGCCGCCTGTTCTCGCGTGCAGGCGCGCACGTCTGCGGCGTCCACATCGCCATCGGTGTTGAGGTCCAGTTCCCGCCAGCCGCAGGGGGTAGCGGCAGGGCAGGTCGAGCAGTCCCGCGTATGGCGGGGACAGGCGGCGCGGGCTTTCTCGGCCAGGTCGCGCACCCAGCGCAGGGAAAGGCCGTACTTGGTCAGGCCGCCGGGGTCTGCCGGATGGTCGCTGAGGCCGCCCTCCCAGCGGGCGGTAAAGGCATGGGCCAGATGAAATGCCTGTGACATCGTTTTCCTCCTTGCAGTGTTTGGGCAGTGCGTGGGAGGACAATGCCAGAAAGGCCCCTGCGCGTAAGACTGAAACCTTTCAGCAAGGGCCGGGCGGGCAAAGGCAATGGCATGAAGCGATTTAGCATTTGCAGGGGCAGATCTCTGGGGTGCGTGATGGGCTTGGGGGATGTTTTTTTGCGGGTGTAGTCCTGTATATTGTCACAAGTCTCCGTCAAAAACAGCCTTTTCCGCGCTGGCTGCGTCATTGTGCGATTTTGCTCGGTCATGTACTTGAGTACACTCCCTTCGCAAAATCGCCCACTTCCTTGCTTCAGGCGTTGTGACGCAGGAAACTACGCCTGAAGACAGCTTGTGTAACGACACAGTGTGTTCTTTGAAGTCGCTGTCGCCATCCGTAAGCCCTTCGGGCAACGGCTGCCGCGCCAGCACGAAAAAATCTTATTTTTTAGGATTCTTGCGACACCAGCCACCGCCCTCCGCTGTGCTCCGGGCGGGCAAAGGTGTTGCGGGGGCAGCCAAAAGGAAAGGCCGTCCCCCTGTTGGGAGGGACGGCCTTTGGGCTGGTAGTTCGGCTTACGTCCTATGCCTACGGTGTTTCAAAGTGGACATCGCCGTTTTCAAGCACAAACTGCGGGATAAGGACCTCCTCGCCGTTCACCGTTTCGATGCGGGGTTCGGCGGCAAGGTCGATGGTCATGGTCACGTTGCCCCTGTAACCGAGTACGGCTGCGCCTGCCATATCGTCAATCATATGGAAAGGTTGGGCAAAGGTGTCAGTAAGGCGCAGCGTGTTGCCTTCACACGTCAGGCTGACCTTGTGTTCAGCACCACTATTGGAAGGCATGAGGCCCACATCACTGAGGTGAAAATCCCCACGATCAGAAAGCCCGGACATATAGGACAAATAAGACTTGGCACTGTCCAACCCCGCCTGTGAGCACATCATGGAAATGAAGGGCAGAAAACGGTGATGTTCTGCTGGCACCGTATTTTTGAGGGCGTTTTCATAAAACTCCTCGGGCTGATTGCCCGGTGTAGCCACATCGCCGATATTGGTCATGCAGTTACGGGACGTATCCAGTTTGAATGACTTGTGGATGCCGTTTTCATCTACCTCGGCCTGTTGGGAGGGCTTGAGAAAATCTGTTATCAAGCTTTCAGAAAACTGGCGCATACCTTCGTCAATGTCGTAGCTATCGGGGCGGACACCAAAAAAGTCGTTCTTTATGCGCTCCATGTCGGCTTGCATATTGTCGGAACGGCTGTTGTAGATTTTTTCCAGCGCGTAGACAAGCCCCTGCTGCGCACGGGGGGACAGGGCAGTGTAACGGGCATCGCCATGCAGCCCGTACTGGAGTTCTACCGTTTTCTGCTGGAGGCTGGCAACAGAACCTTTCAGACCTTCCAGCGCGCCGCCATCCATATTGGCGGTGGCCGTCTGGATGCGTTCAAGCACAGAGGACAGACGCAGGGCTGTGGTGCGATCCTCTGCCTGCACAGTGGTACGGGCATTATCCACAGCAGCGCGCATGGCGTTGAGGATAGCCTCGTTACGCTGGTTTATGGCTGCGCGCCCCCCTTGCGAAAGCTTGAGGAAGGCATCCCCCACTTTACGAAAAAAGGTGCCGATGCCGCTGCGTTGCTGGAGCTGATTGTCCGCCCCCAGCTTGAGCTGGTCAAGACTGTTGATGTTGGCAAGGTTTTGCAGGTTCTGCATATTCACTGGCATGGTGTGCTCCTTGTTGGCGTTGCCCTGTTCCCGCTGAGAACGATGTTGGCAGTTTAGGGGTTACATATGTGCTTGTTGAGGCAGAGAGCAAATACCATGCCAGTAGCTGGACTACACACGGATCATGTTCTGCATGGCAAGCAGGTCATTGGCAGGGCTTTCCGGCGCGGCGTTGCGGGCGCGTTCCACCACTGCGTCAAAGCCTTCCAGGGCAGAGGCCAGGGCTTCCAGAAAAGCCAGGGACTGCGCTGTAAAGGCCTCCTGCGTCAGGGCTTCCATAAAAATAATGGTTTGCAGGGTCACGCTGTCGCCCTCAAGGCCAAAGGTTGCCCCCTGCGAGCCCTTGAACAGGCTGTTCATGCCCAAAAGTTCGGCATACAGGGCTTCGCGTCCACTGGCAGGGCTGATACCGACCACCCCTTGCATGACGATGGCCTTCTGGGCTTCCAGCAAGCCGATGTTGATGGCAAAATCCCCCAGCGGCACGGTTACGATATGTTCTCCCGGAATAATGGGGCATTGGATCCCGGCTTCGTCCAGAAAGGCTGTAACAAGCTCGATAAAGCGTTTTTGCATGAGGCACCTCAAATTGTTTTGCCTGACGGTACGCAGTATGCGTAAAAATTTCAAGAGCGGGACTGCATTGAAATGGGACAGGGAGATACAGGGATGCGTGAGCGCGTCCTTGACTTGTAACTGGAAGATAGTACCATACATCTATGAATAGCAAAAACCCAAGACGCTGGATGCCATCTTTGCTGACCCTGTCAGGTCAGGTATCAAATGGGCTGATATTGAGGCTTTATTCATTGCTTGCGGTGGAACGCTGGAAGAAGCACGCGGTTCGCGTGTTTGTGTAGAAATCAACGGAGTGATCGCCCATTTTCACCGTCCGCACCCTCAGCCGGATACAGACAAGGGGGCACTCAAGTCTGTGCGGCGTTTTCTGACAAATGCAGGAGTGCTGCCATGAGCATACTGACGTATAAAGGCTATCAGGGCTATTTTGAATACGATGCCGAGGCAGACATCTTTCACGGGGATGTGCTGCATATCAACGATGTCATCACGTTTCAGGGACGTTCCATTGATGAACTCAAGGCTGCCCTTGCAGAGTCCATTGAGGTTTATCTGGAATACTGCGCCCGCAAGGGCAAGGCTCCACAAAAGCCTTTTTCCGGCACGTTCAATGTGCGCCTGAGCCCTGAAATCCACCAGCGTCTTGCCATGCGGGCAGCGCAGGACGGCCTAAGCCTGAACAAGTGGGTAGCCAATGCCCTTGAAAAAGCTCTTGTGCCGCACCATGCCTGATGGCTGGCGCGGTCGTATGGTAACCTTTACAAGTTAAAATCAGTTAGTATATTTCCTGTAAATGAAAGGCTTATTAAATCATCATTTTTGCTGCCTGGCCTTAAATCTCTTTGGAGAGAGTATTCAAAACCGTCTTTGCCCTTTGCATATATATTTATAATTATATTTTTGTCTTCCCTAAAAGAGTATATCCAGTGTGATGAATTATATTCCTGATATGTTGTTATATCACTTGGATTTCCCATTACATTCAAAATTTCTTGTCGTGTTGTTTTGCCTGCAACCAAATGTAAATCAATAACTAATGGTGGGTCGATTTTTACTTCTATTATCCGTGGTTCTTGAACTGTGTAGTTACTACATGCGCTAATAGGTAATACAAATAAAGATATAACTATTAAAAATAAAAAATTATTTTCAATATTACTCATCTCAATACTCCTTTTGCTGTTAAGTATAGTATGCCTATTAAGGGCGAATATACTTCCATATATGTTTATTAAGAATGTTGTTTATAAAAATACAGCTTATCTCTATCCTATCCCTTGAAAATGGATTTGGATAAATTGTATATGATGTTGTTAAGTAAGAGCTATCACCATAAATATAGTCAGGAGAGCCATAGATTTTTCTGACATCACTTTCTGTTGTTTTTCCTGCTATCAAAACTTTAGCAGCCCCTTCTTCAGAATAATATTTTTCAGGAATAAGGCTTATTTTAGGAGCGCATCCTAAATTAACAGATAAGGTAAAAATAATTATAAAAATTTTAAAAAGATTTATTAGCTTTTGCATTGCTAATCCATTTACTGTTGGGGATAAATTGGCTGCCTCGGAGCCTCAGCCCTTGTGAGCGTCATGAACCCAGCCGCTCCGAAAAGACATTGACAGATACACTGTCGATTTTTTGAGGGAAGTTGAGAAAATAGGCAGACAAGAACAGGCTGTGATTATTGGATATTTTTTACATACAAAAATAGTGGGTGAATTTTTGTAAACAAAGTGTATTGCCAAAAAATATGTTTACAAGTATTGAATTTCAAGGATTCATTGACAGTGTATCTGTCAATGAATCCTTATTTCATACCGCCTTTCGGACACCCCATTTTGACTGGGCTTCTTCCTCCTCCTCTTTCTGCTTCCTTTTTTCCTGTCTGGCGCGTCTTTGCCGGGCTACGGGCTTGCCCGGCTGCTGCCAGTGCGCGAGCCGTGCGGCGGCCAGGTTTGCGGGCTGGTTTGTGCGTCCTGCCGGGGGCGGGCGAGGCGGCTGCCCACGCTCTGGGCCGCAGCCAGCAGAGTGGTCTGCCCCAGATGGGAGTAACGCATGGTGGTGCGCGGGTCGCTGTGGCCCAGTAGTCGTTGCACCGCGTACAGGGTGTGCCCGGTATTGACCAGCATACTGGCAAAGGTATGGCGCAGGTCATGGATGCGTATGTCGTGCAGGCCTAATGTACGGCGCAGCGTGTTCCAGAATTGATAAATGTCGGCAAGGGGTTTGCCCGCACTGCGACCGGGGAACAGCCACGGGCAGCCCGGTACACGCGGTATGGATCGGATGACGGCCAAGGCTTCATCCGAAAGCGGGATATGGCGTGGCTTGCCGGATTTGGACTCAGGCACGATCAAAAGACGCTGCTCGCACTGGATATGCCCCCACTGCGCCTTGAGGATCTCATTTTTGCGTGCCCCGGTCAGCAACAGCAGCTTGATGGCTTTGGCCTCCTGCCGGGGTGAGCGGTCAAGGGCGTCCATAAGCCGTTGGGCCTGCTGGTCTGTGAGGTAGCGTTCCCGCAGGGTGCGGATCTTGAAAGCTGTTACCCCCGCACAGGGCGACAGGCCGGAGGGGATCAGCTCATATCGCACGGCAAGGGTGCAAATACTCTTGAACACATAAAGGATACGGTTACAGGTGGCCGGGGCCAGCCCTTGTGCAGGTAAGGTCTGCAACCATGTCTCCACGGCCTTGCGGCTGATGTCCGCAGGGCAAAGTCTGCCAAAGCTGGACGAAAGATACTGGCGGGCAATGCGTTCATCCACAGCCCAGCTTTTTTTGTACTGTCTGGCATGGGGCAGATACACTGCCTCCACAAAGGCATCAAGGGTCATGGGCCTGACCTTCCCTCGTGTGCTGCCATGCTCCTGTAGGCCTTTGGGCAGCGGACAGGCAGAGGATGCGGGCGGACTGTGCTGGGCCATGCGTTTGCTCCCTGCATTGGTGGGCATTTGCTTCATGTCCATTGCGGTCAGACCTGGCTGCTGACGCTGGGGCTTGCCTGTCCCTGCGCGCTGTCCACGGGCTGGCGCAACAGGGCAAGTGCCTTGCGCTGTGGCGGGGCGGCAATGCTCTTTTTGAGTATCTGCCAGATACGCCTGTCACTGAGGCCATGACGGTTGGCCAGCAGGGCCACGGCAGCAGTACTGCTTTGCCCCTGCGCTGTCTGGCGGCTGAAGGCCGTGATGATCTCATACTGGCGCAGCTTGCAGAGCAGGGCCTCGCAGCGCGGTACATAGATGCTGGTGCCACCCAGCCACGGCAGCAGCCGGGTAAGGATCTGCCCGCCCAGGGCGCGGTACAGGGGGGCGTCTTCCGCAGGCATCCGCCGGGGGATACGCAGAGTTTGCCCGCCACAGGTGCGCAGCACGCGCCACAGCAAGCCCATATCCTGCAGGGCGTGCCAGAGCAGCTGGGCATTTTCTGGCAGATGGGGCAAAACCTCCTGCCAGTGGCGGGCAGCGTCCGCAGCTGGTGCGGCCTGTGCATCCTCCCCGGCCAGTGGGGCTTGCGTGCTGCCGCTGGCTGCGTAGCGGCCGCGCGTCTCCTGCTGTCCCCAAGGCTGTTTTGGCTGACTGCTACTGAAGCGCATATCTGCCTCCCCTGTTGTCGTTATGGCCGTTGCCGGGTCTGCCGGGGGCGTGTGGCCTGGCAGGGGGTTGGCCTTCCTCCTGTCCGGCCAGCAGGTAGAGATGTTCCGCAGCCAGCCGCAGCATGGCCACACGAGCCACGGGGCTTGCCTGTGGCAAAAGCTGTAACAGCTCATGGAGATATTGGATATTTTTCAGGAAATCTGACATAATTGACCTCAAAGCTGGCAAGAAAAGTTTGTGCTGACCGGTTTGGGGCTGCCCTCTTGCGGGTATTGGCAGGTTTTCGGCTTTTTAAGGATTACCAATGGTTCACGGGGCTGGGCATCCCGGCAAAGCCTGAAAAACTTGCTTTTTACCGGTGCAGACAGTATTTTTACCTGAGCAGCACAGGCTCACGATATGCCGTACAGTTCTGCTTATACAAGTTTTCTGTGTTTTTTCAAAAGAAAAATTGTCAATTTTTCTGGTAATTTTGACGCAAGTCCTTGATTCCTTATGATAAAAAAGGTGGTTTGCCGTATGCCCCTGACCCCCGGAGGATCGCAGACGGGCTTTGGCCAGCGTTTACAGGCACGCAGACAGGAGCTGGGTCTGCGCAAGGCTGATGTGGCCTCACAGGTGGGTGTAAGCCTGACCACCATCCAGCAGTATGAAAACGGCCAGATGCCCAAGGGGGAATTTGCCGTGCGGCTGGCGCGTGTGCTGCGCTGCTCACTGGACTGGTTGCTGGCCGGGCAGGGGGCACAGCAGCAGGATGCCCCGGACATCGGCCAGATCGTGATGGTGCCCATGGTGGAGGCGCGGCTTTCTGCCGGGGGCGGCAGCTTTGAAACCAGCGGCGCAGTGGAGCGGCATTATGCCTTCCGGCTGGATTTTTTGCTCCGCAAGGGCAATCCCGCCAGCATGGTCCTGCTGCGCGTCTCTGGTGACAGTATGCAGCCGCGCATCCTGCACAATGATGTGGTGCTGATCGACCAGAGCCAGAACGAGCCTGTGCCGGGGCGCATATATGCTGTGGGGGTGGAGGACATGGTCTATCTGAAGATAGTCAACGCCATGCCGGGCAAGCTGATCCTGAGCAGCGTCAACCCGGAATATCCGCCCATCGAGGCAGAGACCGGCGAGCAGATGGCCGACCTTGTGCGCATCATCGGCCGGGCTATCTGGGTGGGGCGTGAGCTGGAATAAGGTTTGCCTTTTGCTGTAATAAAAGCTATTATCCAAGGAAATATCCAAGGATAGTGTTTTGTGGTGAACAGGCCATGAAGCTGGAAGACGATACACGAGACAGGCAGAGTCTGGAAGAAGAGTTGCGGCAGACGCAGCGTAAACTTGCGTTTTACGAAACTGTCCTGGATGAACTGAGCATACCGGTTTTCGTCAAGGATGCGGACTCCCGCTTCTGTTTTTTCAACAAGGCCTATGAGGATTTTTTTGGAGTGCGGCGCGAGGATCTGCTTGGCCGCACCGTCCTGGAGCTGGACTACCTCAGCCCGGAGGAACGCGCCCGCTACCACGAGGAGGACACTGCCTGTATTGGCTCTGTCAATGCAAAGCACTACAGCACAGCCTTTGAGTGCCCCCACGGCATCCGCCAGACCCTGTACTGGACCAGGGGCATCCGCGTCCCCGCAACGGACGAGGTGGGGCGCATAGGGGCCATCGTGGACATCAGCAAGGAGTGGCGTCTGAAACTCCGGCTGGGAGAAAAGCTGCGCGAGCTGCGCAAGGCCAAGGATGAGCTGCAACGCCTCTCCCGCACCGATGCCCTGACCGGGCTTGCCAACCGCCGCCCCTTTGAAGAAATGCTGGAACAGTGCGTGGCCATGGCACAGCGTTATGGCTATCCCTTTGCCATGCTGATGCTGGATCTGGATCACTTCAAGCAGGTCAATGACCGTTTTGGCCATGCAGAGGGGGACAGGGTGCTGCAACAGTGCGCCAACGTCCTGCGCAGCAGCCGCCGCAGCGAAGACCTGCCCGCCCGCCTTGGCGGAGAGGAGTTTGTCCTGCTTCTGCCCGGTTCCGATCTTGACGGGGCGCGGCAACTGGCCGAGATGATCCGCCTGGCTACCCGTGAGCGCGTCTTTTTGCCTGACGGCAGTGAAATGACCGTGAGCATCGGCGTGGTGGAGTACCGCGAGGGTGAAAGCAGCGAGGACTTTGTGCAACGGGCAGACGAAGCCCTGTATCAGGCCAAGCGCACAGGCCGCGACAGGGTTTGTGGGTAGGAACAGGCTTGTCAAAGCATAGGAAAGGGCGTATATAGAAAGGGAACCCGATTCCTGCGGGAACAGAAATCGGGGCTGGCGCAGCGTGTTACACGCCCCGCACGGTTGCAGTGATAGGTTTTTTTCAACAGCCACGGCCCACCGCGTATGGGCCGTGGCCTTTGTTATCTGGCTTCAGTAGCCAGTAACAACGCCAGTGCCAAGGCGATAAGCGCAGCTATGATAAAACGCCTCATAGCTTTGCCCCCTTTTCTGGTCTTACGCCACGCCAGGCGCAGATCTTCAACAAAAAGCAGGGCAACCGTGCGGAAAGCAGCCTACACCAGCAGCTCCTCGTCTGCAATGCTTATATTTTCAGCTACTCCTCCCACCACCACTGGGCGCGTTGACACAGCAGGTCGATCTCTCCCGCTGCGGCCATGTTGAGCATTTGCCGGTACTGGCGCACGGCCGCATGGCTGTGGGGATTGGCCTCAAACAGTCCGGCAAAGAGCGCGGCGTCCTCGGTCAGGTTTTTCTGGGCGGCCTGCTGGCGGCGGCGGAAGGACGGCGTCAGAAAGGGCAGCAGCTCCTCCTCCCCTGCCAGCATGGCAAAATAGGCCAGATTGGTGATAAAGTTCATGCTCTGGATGCGCGCCATGGCCCTGTCGTGCTGGCTGGCTGTGCAGCGAAAGATACGGCAGCCCAATCCCCGGAAAAAATCCTCCGTCAGATCCAGATGCGCCTCCTCGGCCCGTGCGCCGGGGACGATGGCCACGGGCAGGTCGCTGCCGCGCTCAGGGCGCGGGCCGAACAGGGGATGCGTACCCACTATCGCGCCGGGCCATACCCGCGCCATGCGGCGCAGGGGTTCCTCCTTAACAGAAGTGATGTCAGACAGCACCGCTGTGGGGGGCAAATGGGGACACAGGCTGTCCAGTACCTCCCCCAGGGCGGCGGCCGGTACACAGAGCATGGCCAGGTCCACCCCGGCACAGGCCGGAGCCAGGGTTTCCGGCGTAAGGGGTCTGTCCACCCCGGCCACTGTCAGCCCGGCCTTGCCAGCCCGCCGCAGCAGCATGGCCCCCATGCGGCCGCGTGCGCCGATGATCAGGGTTTTTGCGGGAAGTCGACTCATAGGATCTGCTCCCAGACATCCCAGAAGGCAGGGAAGGACTTGCCGACCACGGCGGGATCATCCAGCCGCTGGCGTACATGCAGACCGGGGTCACGCAGTTCCAGCAGGGCCAGCGACATGGCCATGCGGTGGTCGTTGTGGGCAGAAAGCCGCACCCCTTCGGGCAGGTGCGGGGCGTGCCACTTGCCGTGCCCCTGTTCCGCCAGACCGCCTGTGCCACTGATCAGCAGACCGTCCGAAAGCTGGTCAAGGGTAACGCCCAGTTTTGCCAGTTCCGTGGCCGGGGCCTCGATGCGGTCAGACTCCTTGAGGCGGAGGTGGGCCACATTGCTGATGCGGGTGGAGCCGCTGGCAAAGGCCGCCAGTACGGCCACTGTGGGCACAAGATCCGGGCAGGCCCCCATGTCCAGGCTGACCCCGTGCAACTGCGAGGGCCAGACGGTCACGGCGTCTGCCTCCATCTCAACACGCGCCCCCATGCGCAGCAGGATGTCCAGCAGGGCGCGATCCCCTTGCAGGGAGTCACTGCGCAAACCAGCCACCCGCACTGGCCGCTTGCCCAGCACGCCAGCCGCCAGCAGATAGGAGGCAGCAGACCAGTCCCCTTCCACGCGGAAGTCTCCGGGCCGGTAGCTGCCGGGGCTGACCCGTACCCGCAGGCAGCCGGGCCGGGCTTCGGCCAGTCCACGCCAGGCACCACCGGGCAGCTCCTGCCACGGGGCATCGGGCCTGGGGCGGGTCTGCACGGTAAACTGGATGCCAAAGTCTTCCATGCAGTGCAGGGTCAGGCCCACATAGGGCCAGGAGACAGCCTTGCTGCCGCTCAGCTCGATGGTCAGGGGGCTGCTGGCAAAGGGGGCTGCCAACAACAGGCCGGAAAAATACTGGCTGGAATTGTCCATGCCGATGCTGGTGACGCCGTGGCAGAGTTGCGGGTCAAGCCCTCCGGCCTGTAAAAGCAGCGGCGGACAAAGGGCTTCGCCCTCGTAGATGACGCCCGCGCCCAGGGCGGTAAGGCTTTGGCACAGCTCGCCCAGCGGCCGCTGGTGCATACGGCCTTCACCGTGGATGCGGAACAGCCCGTGCCCGGCAGCCAGCACAGCGGTCAGCAGACGGCAGGTGGTGCCGGATTCCCCCACATTGCAGGACAGGGGCTTGCCCTGACCTCCCTGCGGGGCGCGGCCAATACCCGTCACCTGCCAGCAGTCTTCGCCGTCTCCTGCTGTCTGACGGGTCAGGCGTGCGCCCACGGCCTCAAGGATGCCACGGGTGCGGGCAAGGTCTGCGCTGTCCAGCACATGGCGCAGGGTACTGACACCATCAGCCAGTGCCGCTGCAATACAGTAGCGGTGGGAGAGGGACTTGGAGGCAGGGGCCGTAACAGTGACAGGGGCGGAATGTTCTGCTGCAGCGTTCATGGTTGGTTTACCTATGCTTGCCCATCGTCGCTATGGTGTTCGGAGGGGTCTTCAATGCTCATCCTGTCCAGTTGCGGGCCGGTAGGATAGCTGCCCAGGATGCGGAAGCTGGTGCAGGAATGGCGCAATTCGTCCAGCAGGGGAGCGTGACGGGCATCGTCCAGATCGCTCTCCACATCGGCAAAGAAGACGTATCTCCAACGCTGGCCGCGCATGGGGCGGGATTCCAGCTTGCGCATATTGATGTTGTGGCGGGCCAGCATGTCCAACACGCTGGCCAGTGCGCCGGCCTTGTCCGGCAGGGTGAAGAGCAGGGAAGTTTTGTCTGCGCCACTGTGCCCACCGGGCGTGGGACGGGGCAACGCGCCGTTTTGCCTTGCGCTGGCAGTCTTTGGCCCGATGATCACAAAGCGCGTCCAGTTGCCCGGCTCGTCCTCGATATGACGGGCCAGGATGCCGATGCCCAGCAGGTCGGACAGTTTGTGGTGGCCAATGGCCGCAACGCCTTCTTCTTCCTGTGCGCGCCGGGCCGCTGCTGCGGTGGACTCCACAGGCACGAGGGTGGCATTGGGCAAATGCGCCCGCAGCCAGCCGCCGCACTGGGCAAGGGGCTGGGGATGGGAATAGACGGTACGCACGGCCGACATGCTGCTGGTATTGCTGAGCAGACAATGCGAGATGCGCGAGAAGAGTTCGGCCTGGATAAAGACCTCATACTTGAGGAAGAGGTCGAAACTGACGCCCACCGTACCCTGGAGGGAGTTTTCCAGCGGCACCACGCCCAGCTCGCAATGGCCGAGGTTGACCTGCTCGAATATCTCCGCAATGTCGCGACAGGCATGGAAGGTGGCCGCATGGCCCAGGTATTCCACCCCGGTGAAATAGGAGAACGTCCCCTCTGGCCCCAGATAGGCCACACTTTGCGGTCGCTGCATGGCGCGGGAGGAGGAAAGTATCTCGCGCCAGATGGCCCGGAGGTGTTCCTCCGGCAGAGGGCCGGGGTTACGGGCAGCCAGGTTGTCCAGCACCTCGCGTTCACGCACGGGCTTGAAGATAATGCCCGGCACATCGGCCTTGATGTGCCCTACCTCCTTGCTCAGTGCTGCACGCTGGTTGAAGAGCTGGAGCAGCTGCTGGTCGATCCTGTCGATCTCTCCCCGGATGTCGGACAGGCGTGCTGCCCCGTCCTGCGGGGGATGTTGTTCTGCACTCATGGCTAGACCTCGCGGATGTCTTCCTGCACACGCATACCAAAATGGCGGCCAGCTTCATCCAGACGGCAAAGCACACTGTCACCGGGCTTGAGGCTGACCACGCTCAGAGGGGTGCCGTCCGGGGCTGTCAGGCGGATGGTTTCGGCATTCTGCAGGAAGACGGTGCCTGTCTTGCGGCCGTCTTCACAGTCCACCTGGGCCTCGATCAGCAGCATGGGCCGAACCTCTATCTTGACGCGCCCCAGGGTCGCCAGACTGGTCTTGCCCTCTGCGTCCACTATCAGCACTTCCTGCCCGGCGTGCAGTTCCCCCAGATAGGTCGTCCTGTCGTGCGGCAGACGGGTGTAGGCATGTACCGCCCCGGCATTCACCCGGAAGGGCCGCGCCGCCACATATTCATTGTGTTCCGTCTCGGCATGGACGAGAAAGGTAAAGGCACTGGAATTGCCCACCAGCATACCCTGCCCCCGTTGCAGAAGGGAGAGGGTATCCGCACAGACGCGATGGCCAAGGCCCACCGGCTCCACACGGGTGATGACGCCGGGCACAAGCTGCTCCCTGTCCTGGGCCAGCTTGCACTGGGCCACAATGGTCTTGAGTTCCCCAATGGCTTCGGGCAGCACGATGATACCCGCCACACCGCATTGCAGGATACCCGCCGCCAGCCGGGCCTCGTCCAGGGAACCGGCCTCGGCCAGTACACAGTCGCTTTGGGCCAGCAGGTTCTCTACGGGGATGACCTCCCAGCCACGGGCCAGCACCACGCGCTCACCCCGGCGCATTGCGGCAAGGGCTTCTTCTTCATCCGCCTTGGACAGGAGGCGGATGACGTTCAAGTCCTCATGCGCCCAAACCGGGCAACGGGAGAGCCCGGCCACCTGCTCCACCTGTTCACGCGGCACGATGACGGCGTCCACGCCGGATTCCAGTGCCAGTGTCACCTGCCCTTTGTCAAAGGGCACACAAGAAAAACAGACCTGTGCCATCTTATTCTTCTCCCAGAATCTGCATGGCCTGATCCACAGAGGCATCCTCATGCACGATGGTGCGCAGGGCCTTGACCAGTGCTACCCGATTGGGATGCTGGAAGACATTGCGGCCCACCGAGATACCCGCACCACCGGCCTTGATGGAGTCGCTGACCATTTCCAGTATCTGACGGGAGGATTCCATCCTTTCCCCGCCGGCAATGACCACCGGCACACAGCAGGAGGCGACCACATCGTGAAAACTGTCCATATCACCCGTGTAGGGGACCTTGACGATGTCGGCCCCCAGCTCCACACCCACGCGGGCGCAGTGGGCCACCACCTGCGGGTCGTAGCTGTTCTTGATGCGCGGGCCACGGGCATAGACCATGGCCAGCAGTGGCATTTGCCAGTTGGCGCAGGCTTCGGCCACCTTGCCCATGTCGTGCAGCATCTGGCCTTCGTTGTCGTCACCAAGGTTGACGTGTACTGAGACGCAGTCAGCCCCGTGCTTGATGCCTTCTTCCACCGTGCCCACAAGCGTTTTGGTATTGCCGTGGGGGGAAAGGGCCGTGGATGCGGAAAGGTGGACGATAAGGCCCACGTCCTTACCGGCACTGCGGTGAGAGCAGCGGATAAGCCCCTTGTGCATCAGCACGGCATCGGCTCCGCCTTCAGCCATGTCGTTGACGGCCTCGCGCATGTTGAGCAGCCCTTCCACAGCACCAAGCGTAACGCCGTGATCCATGGGAATGATGATGGTGCGACCGTTCTTGCGGTTGATGATGCGTTCCAGTCGGACGTTTTTTCCAAGATACATGGTCTTTTCCTCGCGGGTTTATGGGCGGCGGCCCTGCCCTGCGGCCAATAAAAAGGGCCGCAGGGTATAAGCCTGCGGCCCTTGGAACTTGCGGACAATGGATGTCAGTCAAGCTCCTGACCACAGGCCTGACTAAAGTACGCAAAATAGTAAAAGCTGAAAGCAGTTGCGCACAACAGGGTGGTGAGAAGGGACTGACACATGACAATGACTCCGTGCAAGTTGCTTATGCCTGCCGGAGCGGGATGTCAAGGATTTTTTGGCAAAAAATGCTCTATTGCCCCGCAGTGCTGGGGCGAGGCCGCAGCTTGCGGGTCAGCAAACGCTGGTGGACGAAATCTGCGGCCTTGACGCCCGCAGGTACAGCCGAAAGCGGGAACTCCGCCCGGCCCATGCTGCGGTGTCCTCCGGCTGTTCCCACATCATAGAAACAGGCATCGGCCAGCCGTCCAATGTCGCGCCCGCCGTCCCCCCGAAAGATAACGATAACCTTCTTGTCCACCACGCCGGAAACAGCGACCCACTTCAGGCCGTGTACCTTGGTGAAGAAATCGGCCACAGCCACCAGCAGGTCTGCACTGTCCACATCGTTCAGGCTGACCAATGCCCCCCCCCGGCAATCGCGCAGGTTACGGAAGGCGCGGGCAAAAATGGGCAGCCAGGCCCGCAGGTATTCGCTGCGGATGATGCGTTGCAGGAGGGATGTGTCCGCCTGTTGGGAAAGCCACTGGTAGGCGCGCAGATCGCGCTCACCGCCGGAACGGGCAAAGACAGCCGTGTCGGTACGGATACCGTACAGCAGGGCCGTGGCCAGCAGCGGGCCGGGCTGGATGCGCAGGGCTTGCAGATAGCGCGTCAGCATGGTGGAGGTGGCCCCCATTTCCGGGCGGATGTCGCAGAGGCCGCCGGGGGCAAGGGCGGAGCCGAGGTCGGTTACGGGGTGATGGTCGATGATGCAGTCAAAAGTCAGCCCCGCAAAGGCCTGACTGTGTGCGGGCTGCGAATCCACCACGGCCAGATGCTGATACTGGGTAAGCCGTTCAGGCTGCCAGGGGCGTACAGGGATGCGCAGATAGCGGATCATGGCCAGGTTATCCGGCCGGGTGACCTCGTTGATGCGCATGATGTCCACATGCTTGACCTTGCGGTGCATCAGGCGTTTGAGAGCGAGGGCCGAGCCCATGGCGTCCGGATCCGCACTGATGAGGATGCACCACCGGTCGGCCTTGTCCAGCCCCCTGCGCCATTGCTTCATCCTGAGGAAGTGTTCAGCCTGAAAGCCCATCTGATCCCCTGTTCGCGCCGTACATTTCGTCTGTCAACCTGGCCAGCTCGGTCAGCGTGAGGGCCACCCCCTGCCAGTGAAAGACCTCTGCCAGATGCACCGCCGTAGCGGGCAAACGCGGCAGCAGCCCCAATACTGTACGGCGTTGGTCTGGCGTCAGTTGCGTGAGCGGCAAGTGTTCGTCCTGCCGACCGGGCGCGCTCCAATGCAGGAGAGCCGCCTGCTCGGGCAGGTCGGTGTCAAGGATGTCGGTTTGAGCATAGCCCAGCATGTGCCCCACGTCCAGACAGAAAGCCAGACCGTGCTCCGCCGGGAAATCCGGCCCAAGGCTGACCACATCGGCATGGGCAATGTTTTCCAGGGCCAGGCGGGGGGGCGGGCCGTGATCCTGTGCCTGTGGTGCGGCCCACAGGCTGTGCCAGACATGAACAAAGGATGCCAGCAACTGGCGTTGACGGGCCGGGCTGCCTTCGGGCGGATGGAGTACCGCCAGCCACGGCCTGAGCCAGTGTGTTTTTTGGGCCACAGCCACGGCTACACGAGCAGCCGGGGCGGCGTCCCCCCCCTTGCCGGGCCAGGGCAGATCTACCGGCAGATGAAGGTGCCAGCGCAGGGGCAGATCGGCCAGGGTCGGGGGCAGGTCTGTATCGTCATAGGCCAGACAGGCGCGGGATTCAAAGCAGCACAGAGCCACCTCATCCACCTTGCCAGCCAGGAAAAAGGCGTTTTCTGCCACCCCGGCGGGCAGGACAAAGGAGGGAGCTGCCAGATATGCGAGCTGCGCCGTCACCGGGCGGCCTCCGTGCTGGGCCTGCCCTCTGCAAATGGCCCCCGCAGCGGTGCGGCAGGGCTTGGCAGACGCAGGGCCTTGTGGCGCAGGTTCTGACAGAGGCGCAGCAAGCGGGGCAAACCGGGCCAGTCTTCCAGCGGGGCAGGCTGTTGGGCCGCTGGCTGCAGGGCATCGTGCAGGCGCAGGGCCATGTCCGCCCACAGGCTGTCAGCAGCAGCCATGCCGTTCCCGGCCTTGTGGTGGCAGAGGGCCGCGTCAAGAAAACTGTGGCTGAATTCTCTCAGGCGGGCCGTATCCACTGGCAGGGCCAAAAAATCCCCCATCCGCTGCACCTGACGTTCCGGCCCGGCAAGCAGCAGATCATAGTCCACCACAAGGCAGGGCAGCCCACGACTGCCCTCGATGGCGTCCAGCAGATGCCAGAGCCAGAGGGCATGGCTGTGGGCCGGTGTCATGCCATCACGCCGGGCCAGTGAGTGGGCCACGCTGGCCGGATGGCGCAGGGCAAGCAAACAATGGGTCTGGATGCCGCCAGCTTCCAGCAGCGGCCGCCAGAAGGGGAGCAGGCGGCTTTGGCGGGGGTCTTTCAGCCCAAAACTGGCGTGGGCAGACAGTTTCTCCCTGAGCAGGGCCAAGGCCCGGACGCCAAACGCACCCTGCGCCTGCTGGTGCAGGGCGTCCGGGTCAAAGGGGGCGACATCATGCCAGGCATGGCCCAGACGATCCAAGATGTCTGAATTACAGGCATTGAAGTCGGCATCCTCAAAGAAGCCCTTGGGATTGCAGGGATGCCCAAGGAACCTGTCCCCCAGCCCTACTCCCAGACAGTGCAGGGCACGGGTCAGCGCACTGGTGCCGCTGCGGTGCATGCCCAGCACCAGGGTCAGACGGGCTGCCATCTCAGATCAGCCTTTGGCTGGCCCAACCCTGTTCCGTGGCCACAGCTTCTGTCTTGGGCCCACCCAGCACACAAATGCTGCCTTCGCGTGCTGCTGCGGCCAGCACTTCGGCAAAGTCGTTGAAGTGACGGGCCGTGGTGCCCAGCATTTCCTCACGCATTTGCTGGCGGGCTTCGTCCGTGTCGTTGGTCAGCCAGCGCGAAAGGGACTGCGCCCCCCTGGCATCAGGCAGGAGGTAGGTATCAAGGTCGCCTACCGCCCCCACAATGGCCTGGGTGAGCTGGGCCCGGTCTGGTGTAAAGCTGTGCAGGAAATCGGCCAGACCGTCAAAGGCGGTCAGGGTTTCCATGACATTGGGGTCGCGGTAGGAGGCACAGACAAAGTTGCCGCTCAAATGCTCCAGCGTGCAGAAGGCCCCGTAGGCTCCTCCACGCACGCGCACCTGCTCCCAAAGACGCCCCATCCGCAAATAGCGCAGGATGACGCTGGCCGAACCGTGATAGCTGTAGCCAAGGTCGTAGAGATTGGCTCCCTTGCCCACATAGTTGATTTGCGCCGGGGCAATGAAGGCTTCGGCCCGTGGCAGGGACATGGGTGCGGCCAGCGGGGCGTCCCCTTGGGCCGGGATGGCTGGGCTGGCGGGCAGGGCGGCCAGCAGTTGACGGGCCTCCTCCTGTGCCTTGGCAAGACCGGCAGCCTCTGCCGTGCAGTCAAATACGGCTCCAGCCGAGGTAAGCACACGGGCGCGGATCTCCTCCATATCGGCCAGCAGACTCTGCGGATCGCTTTCCAGCCGGGCGAGCAGCTCCCGCACCGACACAAGGTAGCTCAGACCACCCAGCCGTTCGGCCAGCGCACCGGCCCCGCTGTAACGGGCCTTGAGGCGCGTCCCCACGGCCATGTGCCCGGCTGCCTGAAGGCTGTGTTCCAGCCGGGCCTTGCCTTCCAGCAGCATTTGCCCAAGGCGTTCCTGCAGTACAGCGGCATCGCGCATTGGTTCCAGCAGGATGGCCCTGAAGATGGCAAAAAGGTCGGGCAGCTTGTCATACACGGCCTTGCCGGAAATGTTCAGCCAGGCAAAGAGCTTGCGTTCCTGCCGGGTGACACCTGCCAGCGTGTCTGCCCCTACGCCGCCGGTTTTGGCGGCGATCCATGCACCAAGCTGGCTGAAGTCGTGCCGCGCTGTACCGGTTTCAGTCAGGGAGCGGGCAAAGAGCGGCAGCACGGGTACGAGTCGCTCCGGCAGGGGGGGCAGTGGCAGCAACAGACTGGCATAGGCAATGCCCTGGGTGGGCAGTTCGTGGCACAGGCAGGTCTGGGGCAGGGCGGATTCCGCCCTAGGGAGCAGAATGTTCTGGCGCGGCAGATCGTCAAGGCCCAGGGCCGGGATCTTGGCAAGGTCTTCTGGCGCGTCCGGGGTCATCTGGGCTTCCTGCAAGCGTTGGGTATCGGCCACAAGGGCTGCACGCTCTGCCGGGCTGGCAGCAGCCTGCACTGCATGTATACGGCTGCTCTCGCGATCCAGCCGGGCCTGACCCAGGTCTGCATCGGGCAGGATGACCACTGTGGCACGGTGGCCGTTGTCCAGAAAATGCGTGCGGATGGCCTGTTCAAAAACCTTTTCACCACGGGCCAGCCGTGCCTTGATGTCGGCCAGCGGGGCCTCCCATGCCAGCGGGGCCAGCGGATCGCCGTCATACAGCCAGGTGGAGAGAGCCTGGATCATAGCCGCAAGCCCGCGAGGGAAGCGACCGGAGTTGTTTTCCCTGTAGGCAAATTCCACCGTATTGACTGCCGCCTCTACCGTGTCAGGCTCGATGCCCTCTTCAGCCAGTCGGGCCAGGGTCTCGAAAATCAGCAGCTCCGCCTTGGGGACATCGGCAGGGGCCAAGCCCTTCAGACCAGTGGAATAGTACATCTGGCGCAGGTCTGTTTCCAGCCCGCAGCCGGTAACATCCTCACCGAGGCCGGACTCTGTCATGGCACGGCGCAGAGGCGAGCCGGGCAGGCCTTCAAGGATGTGTTCCAGCATTTCCATCAGCAGGGCTTCAGCCACATTGCCACGTTCCCCCAGCAGCCAGTTGACCGTGAACTGGGCGCGGCTTTCTCCCTCTGCGGCGGCATAGGGTACCTCCACCAGGCGGGGCGTGTCGCGTCTGGGCTGGAGCGGCACGGCAGAATCCACCGGACGGGCCGTGTAGCCTTGCAGGGCTTTGGCAATGATACTCAGGCGTTTGTCCTCGTCATCATCCCCCCAGAAGAAGAAGCGGGCATTGCCGGGGTGATAGTAGCGGCTGTGGAAGTCGCAAAAGTCAGAATAGCTCAGGTCAGGGATCACCTCCGGGTCACCGCCGGAATCAAGGCTGTAAAGCGTGTCCGGGAAGACGGCCTGTTGGCTCTGTTCGGCCAGAACGGAATCGGGCGAGGAATAGACGCCCTTCATCTCATTGTACACGACGCCCTTGTAGCACCACGGCCCGTCCGGGCTTTGGGCCTCAACATGCCAGCCCTCCTGTTTGAAGATGTCCTCACTGATGCGCGGATGGAAAACCGCATCAAGATAGACATCAATGAGATTGTAAAAATCCTGCAAATTGGCACTGGCCACGGGATAGCATGTCTTGTCAGGGAAGGTGAAGGCATTGAGGAAGGTTTGCAACGAACCCTTGAGCAATTCCACAAAGGGTTCCTTGACAGGATACTTATCCGAACCACAAAGCACAGAATGTTCCAGAATATGCGCTACACCTGTGGAATTGGCCGGTGGTGTCCGAAAGCTCACGCCAAAGCACTTGTTTTCATCCTGATTGCAGATGGACAAGAGTTGTGCACCTGTGGCCTTGTGTTGCCATAGGCGGGCCGTGCCGCCGATCTCGCTCAGGCTCTCCTCGCGGAGCAGGGTAAAGTCGCGCTGTTCCATATACCAATATCCTTGGGATTTTTTGTAATCGTATGTCAGGGACAAGGGGATACTATAGAGATAGCGTGAGCTTTTGAAAAGAGCCTTGAAAGAGAGAGCTTCACTCCTTGAATGAAAAGCTGTCTCCAACACATTGAAATACCAAAATAAATTTTCACAAAATCATCAGGGGAGTGAATGTCCGGGTCAGGTCAAAGCGCACATCGTCAGTATCGGCAAGCTTCCTGTTGTCCCTGTATTTCTTGTTGAAAAAAGATTTTGTCTCTAGAGCATTTTTTGATTGAAACACTCTGTGTTTCAATCCATACGCTGCCTACGCTTCGCGGGAAAAGCGCGGTTTTCCCGCTTGCTGACGGCGCGGGCGTCCGCTCTCGCGTTCGCCAGAGCAACTGCCATTTTCAATGGCATTTCGCTCTACTGTGAGTCGCAGCACTTGCCGCCGCACAGCATGCGGGGAAATTTAGTGGCAGCGTCTGCAGCAAGCAGTGAAATTGGCTTGCCTGTAGCCGCAAAACAGGCTATACCGCAAAAAAATCGACCTCAGGGGCAGTGGCTTGGCATGAGCAAACGTCTGGTTACGATAAAAGGCTATGTGAGCGGCGTGCCGCATACCGTGGATGCCCATCAGGCCCGTGTGGCCGTTGTGCAGGATGATGTGGAATATCGCATATTGCCGCGTGGTGCCGGTGTGGATCTGGCTGATGAGGTCAGCGTGCCGGTGGAGGCCACGGGCCTTGTGCAGGAAGAAGACGGCATCTTCTATCTGGCAGTGCGCGGGTACAAGGTGCTGGAAGACGACTCCTGGCTGGAGGAATAGCCCCCTATCTTTTTGTCCCCTTGACCGGCTCAGGCAGCAGGCCCTGCATCAGGGAAAGATGCTGTCCGGTGGTGCGTTTGTGCGCCGTCAGGGTGCTTTGGCGGCAAAACTGGCGTATATCTCCCAAAAAGGGCGATGGCGCAAGGTGCAGCGTCCGGCCATACAGGTTGCGCCGGGTGCAGTGGCTGATAAACAGGCCACGAGCGGCGCGGGTCAGCCCCACATAGAGCAGACGGCGTTCTTCGGCCAGGGCTGCTTCCTGTGCAGCCGGGCTGCTGTCTGTAGCCGTATCGCTGTCCACGGTTGCGTCAGCGTGTGCGCGCTGCCCGCCTTGCTCCCTGCCCTTGGGGGCAGCTTCCCACAGCAGTTCGCGGCGTAGCGGCAGCAGGCCGCTTTCCAGCCCCGGCAGAAAGACCGCCTGAAACTCCAGCCCCTTGGAAGCGTGCAGGGTCAAAAGCTGCACCCGCTCTGCCTTGGCCTGGATCATCTCGGCCTCCCGCAGCCATGCCAGACGCTCAAGGAAGGGACGCCAGCCCCCGCACTCGGCCCAGAGGCGGCAAAGCTCCCGCCAGGCTTGCCCCTTGCAGAACAGTGTGGCGTCTGCCCCTGCCCACGGCTGGCTTTGCAGCCAGACCTGCATGGCTTGAGGCTTGGGCAGGTCTGCTGCGGCCCACGGCAGTGATGACTGATCCATACTGCCCTGCTCTACTCTGGGCAGGGCCTCCGCAAAACCGCAAGTGGTGGCGATCAAAGCCAGAAAATGGGCGCAAACCGGGTCTTGTCGAAAATCCTGCCGGGCCGGGGCAGCACAGGGGATGCCCGCCTGTTCCAAGGCCGCCAGCAAGGGGGGGATCTGTGCCTTGAGCCGTACCAGCACGGCAATGTCAGCGGGCGCAAGCTGGCCGTCCAGCAGGGCGTCTGCGCTGTCTGCCTGGATGGCCTGTCTGTCCAGCAAACTGTGCGAGCTGGCCCCCAGCAGACGCTGGATACGTCCGGCCAGCCAGCGGGCCTCGGCCTGTTCGTCCGGTGCAACGAACAGGCGCAACAGGGCCGGACGCTCCTTGACGGCCAGCAGCGGCCCGCAGTGTCCCTGCCCCTGCAAAAGGCTATGGGCCATATCCAGCACGCCCTGACTGGCGCGGTAACTTTGCCCAAGGCGGCAGAGGTGCAGCCCCGGCCAGCAGGTCCGCCACTGCTCCTCGCTGTGTCCTGATGCTCCCCGGAAGGCGTAGATGGCCTGATCCGGGTCGCCAATGCCAAAAAAGCCCGTTCCGTCCTCTGGCAGCAAAGCCCGCAGGATGGCCGCCTGCTTGGGGGAGATGTCCTGTGCTTCATCCAGCAGGATATGCCGCCAGCGTCCTCGCAGGGAGGGGGCCAGTTCCAGCAGACCGTCCAGCAGGTCGCCATAGTCCAGCCACGGGCTGTCGGCATCAGCTGTTTTGCGGGCTGCATAACGGGCTGCGGCGTGCGCGGCAGGGCTGCCTTTGGGCAAGGGCGTATCCAGCTCACGGGCCAGTTGCAAGGCCTCCCAGTACTGGCGGAGGGTGCGTTGATCTGTTGCGGTATTGCCGTTCAGCAGGCTGGCAAGAAGGGGGGCCGAACTGTAAGCAGGCTTGGGGGCAGCCTCCTCCTGTGCGGCACAGAACAGGCGGAAGGCTGCGTCATCATCCAGCAGACGGCAACCGGGCCGGGCCTCGCGCAGCAGCCCCCAGGCCAGGCCGTGCAGGGTGTCGCACTGCGGCAACCCTGCCAAATCCGGCAGGGCCTTGGCCAGCCGCTGGCGCATTTCCGCAGCGGCCCTGCGGGTAAAGGTGACCGCCAGCAGACTGTTTGCGGGTTGCCCCTGTTCCAGCAGCCACTGCAAACGGCCCACAAGGATACGGGTCTTGCCAGCCCCTGGCCCGGCAGCCACCAGCACAGGGCCTGGCCCGGCTTGCAGGGCGGCAAGCTGTTCTGTGGAATAGCGTATGGGGCTGGGCTGTTCGGCAGTGATGGTTGCGGCAGCCCTTGTGGCCATGTTTGCTGTGGGTCTGCTCATGCCTCCATCAAGCGGCAGGGTTTGGGCTGGCACAGCCTGGGGAGCAGCCTTGGGCGGTCGCCCCCGCTTTTTGCTGGCTGCTGCGTCGCTACGGGAGGCAGACGCGCCCGCAAGGCCCGGCAGACGGGAGCTGCCCCGTCCTGCCAGTTCTCCCGGCGCAAAAACCTTCACCGTGCCGTACTCCCCGTCATAGCCGCCCTGTCGAAAAACCTGCCCGCGCCGCATCCGGGCCACAGCCTCTCCCAGCTCATCCCAGACCGGGCGTATCTGCTCTTCGGGCAGGGTACAGAGGATGTCCAGCTCTGGCCCAAGCTCCCGCAGCAGACGGGCATAGTGGTCTTGCACCTTGCGTGAGCCTGCACCCACGCCCAAGATTTCGCCCAAGATCTCCGGCAGGGGGATCAGGGGGCGGGCTTCCGGCTCCAGCGGCAGCGTGGCCGGGGCATCGCGGTCGGCCAGTTCCAGCACGCGGTGCAGCACACCGATGGTCAGGGGCTTGCCGCAGACCGGGCACATATCCCCCATAGCGCGGGCCTGTTGCGGTTCCAGCACCACCTGACAGGCCCGATGCCCGTCCAGATGGTACTTGCCTTCCTCCGGGTAAAATTCCAGCGTCCCCAGAAAACGGCAGTCCAGCCCGTCCTGCGGCTGACGGCGGGCTGCCGTGCGCAGGGCGGTGAATATGCCGTTATAGGAGGGCTGCCCGGCAAAAAGATTGCCCTCCCGCCCCAGATTGGCCCCGGAGTGGGCATCGGAATTGGAAACAAGGGCATAGCCGTCCAACTGGCTGACCATGCGGTTCATGGCCGGGTCGGAGGAAAGGCCGGTCTCTACGGCAAAGATGTGCGGGGTCAGGTCGCCAAAGCAGTCTTCCATGCGGTCAAAGCCGGACTTGGAACCGAACAGGGCGAACCACGGTGTCCAGATATGGGCAGGGATGAGCACCGCATCGGGCGCGGTTTCCAGGGTTATTTCCAGCAGGTCGCGTGAATCCAGCCCCAGGATGGGCCGCCCGTCCGCATTGAGGTTGCCGATTTGCGCCAGCCGCTGCGAAAGGCGTTCCGCATCCTCCAGGCTGGAAACATAGACAAGATTATGAACCTTGCGCACCTTGCCGTGCCGCTTGTAGATGGAGCTGATTTCCCCCTGAAGGCAAAACAGGGGGGCGGGAGCGCGGTTGTCCTCTCCCTCTGCCAGAAACGGCAGGGGGTCGGGCTGCCCCTTGAGGCGGTAAAGCCCACTGGGGGCATCCGGCTCAAGCTGTTCGCGCAGTTCTGCCCGCCATTGCGGATGGGTAAAGTCCCCTGTGCCGAGGACCGCAATGCCCTTGCACATGGCCCACGCCGCCAGATGGCGCGGGGTAAGGGCCTTGCTGGTGGCGCGGGAAAAGCGGGAATGGATGTGCAGGTCGGCAACAAAGGGCATGATCCACCTCAAGTGCTTGCGCCAGACTGCGCGGATGTGTCCAGCCAGGGGCAAAAGCGCAGGGCGCGCCGTGTCCAGAGCGGGCGGCCCGCTGATGTCCTGCTATTCCTGCGCGGGTGCAGGACAAGCGGGGATTCCAGCCGCAACTCGCTGGCCGCATTTTTTCGGCTCTCTGTCAAAATGCGTGTGGCCGGGGCGTGGGTGTACGGGCTGAGTGGCAGGATGCGGCGCACGCCAAAACCGGCAGCCTCCAGCGCGGCACAAAGCCGGGGCAGGGCCTCGGCGGCAAAGATACAGCAAAAACGGCCATGATGCCGCAAAAGGCGGGCAGCCGCAGCGCAAAATATGGGCAGGGCGTCAGCCTCGTCAGGGGAGCTGCCAAGGGCGCGTTCCCGCAAGGGCTTTGGCGAAGGGCGGCCCTGTCCCGCTGATCTATAGGGCGGGTTTGCCAGCACCAGATCCAGACTGTTTTCCGGCAGGGGCAGACTGTTGATTGCCGCAAGGTCAATACAGTGAAAGTGCAGCCGTTCAGCCAGTCCAAGGCGGGCGGCATTGCGCCCGGCTGCCGCGTGCAGTTCCGGCTCACGTTCAAGGCCATATCCGGTCAGGTTCTGGCAGTGCAGCCCCAGGGCCAGCAGAGCCGCGCCACAGCCGCTGCCCAGTTCTGCCACCTGCCAGTGCCTTGGGGACGGAGGCAGGCAGACCCCGGCAAAGGCTGCCAGCAAAAGGGCATCTGCCCCAAAGCGATAGGAACCCGGCGGCTGCTCCAGACAACGCGGAAAGTTTGCGCGGGCCGCCGCAACCGTGCTCACAATAAGGCACCGTCCCAGTTAAAGAGGCCCTGACGCCGCGCCTCCGGCAGGGAGGCTGGCGGGTTTTCCTGTATATGCACGAAGAAGCTGTAGCCAGCGGCCAGCAATTCGGGCCGCTTTTCCGTCAGATCCAGCGGCCAGCCGGGGTACAGCCAGATATTGCCGCCGTACTGGCGACTCCAGAAAACCTCCCCCTTGGGACTGATGAATGGCTCGTTGGGTTTGACGCCCAGCAGGCCAAAGCGGCTCAGGCCCACAGGCCAGAAGCCACTCAGTACCACACCCAGCGGCAGAGGGCTTTGCTGTGGCAGAGCCAGAAAGTCCTCCCGTGGCAGCTCCGGGCTGACAAAAGCCCCGGCAAAGCCCATCCGGGCCAGCACGCCAAGGGCCGGAGCATTGGCCGCATTGCAAAACGGCCCGGCCAGAAGGTCGGCATCATCGGGCAGCTCCTGCGGAAAGAATCCCCGTTGCCACGGCGCGTTGCAGACAAAGTGCCGTGCCCCGTCCCGCCACAGGCGTTCCACCATGCGGCGCATGGCGGCTTCCTCTCCGGGCCAGAGCACCGGGGGGAGCCACCACGCCATACGCGGGACGACAGTGCGCGAAAGTTCGGCCGTGCGCTGGCCCAGCCACAGGGCTGTCAGTTGCTTGCGCTCGCCGCGTGTCTCGCGGCCCTGCGGCAGACTGGCCCGCAGCAGCATGTCGGGCCTGGGCCGGGCCTTGATGGTTTTGGGCAGGCGGGGGCTGTCTTCCACCGGGCGGCTGGGCCGTCCGGGAAAGGCCGCCAGTCTGTCCTGCCAGTCCTGCAACAGGCGGGTCAGTTCCGGCTCACGCCGGTCTATCAGAAAAACCGGCGTACCGGCCTTGGGGCTTTTGTGTTTGGGCAGACGCAGCAGCAGACTGCCGCCCTTGGGGGTGCGGCGCGTCACAGGCAGAGTGGCATGCCAGCGTTCGTCTTCCAGTCCTACACGCAGGTAGTCCTGCGGCAGCAGTTCCAGATGCGGTTTGAGGATCAGGCGGCCATCAGGCTCCACCCGTATCTTGCCAGCCAGCAGACCAGAGCTGGTCTGCCCATCAGGACTGGTGGGGACGCGGTCTTTCTGCGGCAAAAAGCGGGCCTTGCTGCCGGGGCGGCCAAGGGCCATTTCCAGCACTTCCTCGGCATACTTCTTGGCCTGGGCATCACCGGGGTTGTCGCGCAGGGTGCGGTAGGCGGTCACCACATGAAAGACATAGTGCGGGCCTTTTTTGCGGCCTTCCAGCTTCCACGACACCAGATGGGGGATGCCAAGCAGGGTCTTGGCCAGAGCGTCCAGCGAAAGATCCAGACAGGAGAAAAAACGCCCGCTGTGCTCCTTGCTGCGGCTGCTGCCACGGGGTTGGCGGCGCGGGGCTTCTGCCGCACCTTTGCGCTTGCCCGTGCTTTTGCGTCCTTCTGCATCCTGCTGCCACAGGGCCTGTATGGCCGGGCCTCCCTGCCGGTAGACGCGGCGGCAGGGTTGCACACAGCGGCCTCGCAAACCGCTTTTGCCACCCATGTAGCTGGACCAGTAGCAACGGCCGGACACGCAGTAGCAAAGCGCACCATGCACAAAACATTCCAGTTCCAGCCCTTCCGGACAGGCTTCGCCCATCTGGCGGATCTCATCGATGGAAAGTTCTCGCGGCAGGATGACCCGGCTCGCGCCAAGGGCCTTGGCCTGAAGCAGGGCTTCGGGATGGGTCAGGTTGGCGAGGGTAGAAAGGAATATCCCCCCCTCAAAGCCAGCCTGCCGGGCCAGATCCAGCAGGGCCATGTCCTGGATGATCAGGCCATCCGGCCGGGCCTGTCGGGCCAGACGGGCCATGAGCCTGTAGGCTGCCGCGCTTTCACCGGGCTTGACCAGGCTGTTCATGGCCACATAGACACGGCTGCCCCCGGCATGGGCAAGATCTGTCAGGCGCGAAAGCTCCGTCAGGCTGAAGTTTTCGGCCTGCATCCTGGCCGAAAAATGCTTCAGGCCCAGATAAACGGCGTCTGCCCCGGCGGCAAGGGCCGCAAGGAAACAGGCCGTATCCCCGGCCGGGGCGAGGATCTCCGGCCGTTGGGGCGTAGGTGCGGGCAGACTGGCAGGGGAGGTGTTCATATCTTGTAATACTCTTTGTACCATACCACGAAGCGGGCTATGCCTTCGCGCAGTGGTGTGGCGGGGGTAAAGCCGGTGGCGGCGGTCAGCGGGGCAATATCGGCCCAGGTGGACTCCACATCGCCGGGCTGCATGGGCAGCATTTGTTTTTTGGCCGTGAGGCCAAGACAGTCTTCAAGGGTGGCGATAAATTCGCCCAGCTCCACGGTCTGGTTGTTGCCGATATTGTAGATACGCCACGGGGCAGAGCTGCTGGCCGGGTCGGGCGCAGCCGGGTCAAAGCCGGGGTCGGCTGTAGCAGGCATGGGCAGCAGACGTACCACGCCTTCTATAATATCATCGATATAGGTAAAATCGCGCCGCATCTTGCCCGCGTTGAAAACCCTGATAGGCTCACCGCGCACGATGGCCGTGGTAAAAAGGTGCAGGGCCATGTCCGGTCTGCCCCACGGCCCATAGACCGTAAAGAAGCGCAGCCCGGTACAGGGCAGCCCGTACAGATGGCTGTAGGTATGGGCCATCAGTTCGTTGCTCTTCTTGGTGGCGGCGTACAGGCTGATGGGGTGATCCACATTGTGGGAGGTGGAGTACGGCCGGGACGTGTTCATGCCATAGACGGACGAGGACGAGGCAAAGAGCAGGTGCTCCACCCTGTGATGGCGGCAACATTCCAGCAGGTTGGCAAAACCCACCAGATTGGAGCTGACATAGGATGCCGGGTTCTCCAGACTGTAGCGCACCCCGGCCTGTGCGGCCAGATTGACCACATGGCTGAAGTTTTCCTGCGCAAACAGGGCTGCCAGACCGCTGGCGTCCGCAAGATCAAGGCGGCAAAAGCGAAAACGCTCGGCCTGGGGCATGGCTTCAAGCTGGGCCAGCCGATCCAGCTTGAGCTGCACATCGTAGTAGTCATTGCAGTTATCAAGCCCCACCACGCTATGCCCATCAGTCAAAAGCCGCTGACAGAGGTGGTAGCCAATAAAACCGGCCGCGCCGGTGACCAGAACACGCATATTCCCCTCCGTGGATGAATCCCCAAGGTAAGCCAGAAGAGCGGCGGGGGCAAGAGGGCTTGCCGGAAGCCGCCGGGCAACGTATCCTATGCAATGAGGTATTTGCATGGATGATTTTTTGCACAAACATTCGGCACAGGGCGCGGGCACACGATCCGCCACAGGGCAAGGCATGACAGGGCAGGCCACTGCTTCGGCAACACAGGCAGATGCCGGGCAAAAGACCGCAGGACAGGGGGGTGCCCCTGGTGCTACCCGTCAGCCGTGGTACGCAGGGCGGCACAAGGATTCGCTTTTTTATCTGCTCATTGCGGTTTTGCTGGTAGAAATGATCGTGAGCGGCGTGGCCTTTTTTTACGGACTGGTACACTCCACCCCCGATGTGCCGGGTGGGCCGCCGGTGGCGCGATTTCCCTGGCTGGCCTGGGGTGTGGCCTCTGTGCTGGCCCCGGTGGGCCTGTTGCTGGTGGTGCATCTGACGGGCCTGTGGCTTGCCCGCACACTGGAGCGGGATGAAGCCCTTGCGGCTGGCGACCCTGCTGCGGGGGGCAGCAACGCTGCGGCAAGCAAACTGCATCCCCGTGTGGAGAGCTTTTACGCCATGGTCCGCAGCGCGCCCACAGTGGTGCTGCTGCTCGGCATTTTGCTGCTGGGTGCGGCCCTCTTTTTTGTGGATGGGGCGTTCAGCGCGCTGGTGCGTCTGGGTGAAGAACTGTTGCCCTATCTGCCCTGGCTGGCGGGCAGCGCAGCGGCCCTGCTGGCCGTGTGCTATGTGACCCACCGCTGGCTGCTGCATCGCCAGCGGCGTATGGAACAGGAATACGCCTTCCGGCGTGAGGTGCTGGAGCGTACCGGCATTGTGCTGATGGACAGGAACAGCCTTGCCCTGCCGCAGGATGCTGCCCAGCAGGGCCGCCTGGTGGAATTGCCCACGCTGACGGGCGTACGGGCCCTGCCTGCCGCGCCGGGGAGTCTTGCCCCGTCAGGGGGCGGGACGGACAAGCCTGCTGCCCCGGAGGCTGATGTCCCGCCAGGCGCATCCCCCACAGTACTGGATGTGGAAGCCACCCCTCGTGGCTGAAGCCGTTGCAGAGGGAGCGCACCTGGTGCCCTGCCCCGTGCTTGCCCCGCTTGCCAGTGGCGGGTGGCTTCCCTATACTGCGGGCATCACGCAACACGTGCCCAACAGGCCAGAATAGGCCCCGGCAGTAATCAACAAGGCAGGAGATATGGCAGGCAACAGCTTTGGGCGCATCCTGCGCCTGACGACCTTTGGTGAATCCCACGGCGTTGGCCTTGGCTGTGTGCTGGACGGCTGTCCGGCAGGACTGGAACTCTGCGAGGCCGACATCCAGTGTGATCTGGACAGGCGTAAGCCCGGCCAGGGGCCCACAGCCACCAAGCGTAAGGAAGCCGACCGGGTGCAGATACTTTCCGGTGTCTTTGAAGGCCGCACCACCGGCACACCCATCGCCCTCTACATCGCCAATGAAGACCAGCGTTCTCGCGATTACGGCAATCTGGCCGAGATATTCCGGCCAGGTCAGGCCGATTGGGGCTATTTTTGCAAGTACGGCGATGTACGTGATTACCGTGGTGGTGGACGGGCCTCCGGCCGGGAGACGGCCGCCCGTGTAGCCGCCGGTGCCATTGCCAGAAAGCTGCTGGCCCGGCAGGGCATCAGCGTACTGGCTGCCTGTGTTGCCTTGGGCGGCATTGCCATCGAGCCAGACGCCATTGATATGGATGGCGCGCTGGAGCGGCCCTATTTTGCCGCGTCTGATGATGCCCCGGCCCGCTGGGACGCCGTGGTGGCCGAGGCCCGCAAGGCCGGGGATACCCTGGGCGGTATCGTACGGATCGTGGCGCGCAATGTGCCTGCCGGGCTGGGTGAACCTGTCTTTGACAAACTGGAAGCCCTGCTGGCCCATGCCATCATGAGTGTGGGGGCGGTCAAGGGCTTTGAGGTGGGCGAAGGCTTTGGCGCGGCTGGGCTGCGTGGCTCGCAGAACAACGACCCGCTCTTGCCCGGCCCGCTGGGTGGTGCTGCGGGCAGTGGCGGTGATGCGCGTTTTGCCTCCAACCATGCCGGGGGTATCCTTGGCGGCATTTCCAGCGGGCAGGAAATCGTCCTGCGGGCAGCGGTCAAACCCATTGCCTCCATTGCGCAGGAACAGCAGACCATCGACAAGCAGGGCAATGCCACAAAAATAGTCATTGGCGGGCGGCACGATCTGGCAGCCATCCCGCGCATCATACCTGTACTTTCTGCCATGACGGCCCTGACCCTGGCCGATGCCCTGCTGCTGCAAAAGCGGATGGAGCCTGCCGGGTGAGCAACCTCCCCCTTTTGCAGGACTCCGATGCTGTAGAATTGTGCGGCACGGTGGAGCGCGTTGTCTTTCATAACGAGGAGAACGGCTATACCGTGCTGCGCCTTGTGCCGGACAAGGCCCAGCCCAATGCGCCCAAGGTCAAGGGCGCACCCTCGCGCACGTGCAGTCGGGATCCTGTGACCTGCGTGGGCTATATGACAGGGCCGCAGGCCGGTGTCCATGTGCGGCTGGGAGGCCGCTGGGTCAACAATCCCCGCTTTGGGCGGCAACTTGCCTTTGAGTCGGCAGAAGAGATCATGCCCGCCACCAGCGAGGGCATCCGCCTCTATCTGGCATCGGGCCTGATCAAGGGCGTGGGCGAACAGATGGCCGGGCGCATCGTGGATGCTTTCGGCACAGACACCATCCGCGTGCTGGATGAAGAGCCGGAGCTTCTGCTCAATGTGCGTGGTGTGGGCCGCAAGAATCTGGAGAATATCCGCCGCTCCTGGGCCGAGCATCGCGGGATGCGTGAGCTGCTGCTCTTCCTGCAACCGCACGGCATCACCCCTGCCTATGCCGTGCGCATCTACCGTGCCTATGGCAGTGAGGCCCTTGCCATTGTGCGCGAAAACCCCTACCGCCTCGCCATGGACATCCACGGCATTGGCTTTGTCACGGCCGATGCGGCGGCGGCCAAGCTGGGCTTTGCGTCAGACAGCCCCCTGCGGGTACAGGCCGGGGTACTCTACATCCTGCAAAAGGCCGTGGATGAAGGGCATGTCTTTTTGCCGCGCAGCAGCCTGCAGGAGGAGGTCTGCCGTCAGCTTGGGGTTGACCAGGCCCTGGTGCTGGACGCACTGGAGACGCTGGAAATCGATGAACGGCTTGTCTGCGAGACGCTTGACCCGGACGAAGCCGCCCATATGCCAGCTGTGGCAGAGGCTGATGGGGAGGATGCGGCACAGGAGGCCGCTGTCTATCTGCGCCGTTTCCATCACTATGAATCCAAAACGGCTTTTTATCTGCACCGTATCCTTGCCTCACCCAAATCCGTGCGCTTTGACAAGGCCGATGCCCTGGTGGAGCGTATCACCGCCAACCTGCCCATTGCCCTTGCACCGGAACAGCTGGAGGCCGTGCGTACAGCCGCCCGCAGCAAGATCATGGTACTGACCGGCGGGCCGGGAACGGGCAAGACGACCATCATCAAGGCCATTATCCAGTTGTTCAGCGAGGTGCGGGCGCGCATCTTGCTGGCAGCCCCCACGGGGCGTGCGGCCAAGCGTATGTCCGAAAGCACGGGACGCGAGGCCCGCACCATCCACCGTCTGCTGGAATACAGCCCCAAGGAGGACGGCTTTGCCCGCAATGAAAACAACCCGCTGGCCTGTGGGCTGCTGGTAGTGGACGAAGCCTCCATGATGGACGTGATGCTCTTCTACCATCTGCTCAAGGCCGTACCGCTGGGGGCGACCCTGGTTCTGGTGGGCGATGTGCACCAGCTCCCCTCGGTAGGGCCGGGAGCTGTGCTGGCTGACATCATTGCCTCAGAAACCGTGCCGGTGGTGCGCCTGACAGAGATTTTTCGCCAGTCGGCCGAAAGTGAGATCATCTGCAATGCCCATCTGATCAACCGGGGGGAAGTGCCCGTCCTGGAATCCAGCCGGGAACGGCTTTCGGATTTTTATTTCATCCGGCAAAACGAGCCGGAAAAAGCGGCAGACATGATCGTTGACCTTGTCAAAAACCATATCCCCCGCCGCTTTGGCCTTGATCCGGTGGATGGGATACAGGTACTCACGCCCATGCTGCGGGGGGCTGTGGGGGCGGCCAGCCTGAACAGCCTTTTGCAGGAAGCCCTCAATCCCAACGGTCTTGAGGTGCGACGGGGCGAACGCGCCTTCCGCCTGCACGACAAGGTCATGCAGATACGCAACAATTACGACAAGGACATCTTCAACGGGGATATGGGGCGCATCACCCACCTTGACCCGCAGGAACGCACCCTCAGCGTTACGTTTGACGATCGCGTGGTGCCCTATGATTTTGACGAACTGGACGAGCTGGCCCCGGCCTACGCCATCTCCATCCACAAGTCGCAGGGATCGGAATACCCGGCTGTGGTCATCCCTCTGATGATGCAGCATTATGTGTTGTTGCAACGTAACCTTGTCTATACTGGCGTAACACGCGGCAAGCAACTGGTGGTGCTGGTAGGCGAAAGCCGCGCTCTGCACATGGCTGTCAAGAATAACAAGACCCGCCGCCGCCATACTCGGCTGGCCCGCCGCCTGAAGCCGCAGCTGTAGCCCGACCATCTAACCATACTCAATATATAACAAATTCCCACCGGACTTTGTTCCTTTTATAACAAGCATTCGCTATCGCGGAAAATGCTTGCCAACTTTTTTCCCTGCGGTGTAGGGTGTGCGAGAAGTTTTTGCCAGCCCGGCTGCATCCGGTCGAGTGCGGTCAGCGGCGCGGCGTGGGAGATGACTGCATCCGACCCGCCGCAGCAGGGTGGCAGCGTATATCTTTCAAGGGGGAACCGATGGACGCAGTGATGGACTTTTTGAATGCGGTCAGCAACTTTGTGTGGGGGCCGGTCATGCTGGTCATGCTGGTGGGAACAGGCCTCTATCTGAATGTAGCCTTGCGCTTTTTTTCCTTCCGCAACTGGATGCGAGCCTACAAATGCCTGTGGGACGGGCGCAAGCACCAGTCTGCCGATGGTGAGATCTCCCCCTGGAACGCCCTGATGACGGCCCTGGCCGCCGATATTGGCACCGGCAACATCGTGGGGGTGGCCACAGCCATTGCCATTGGCGGGCCGGGCGCACTTTTCTGGATGTGGATGACTGCCCTTGTGGGCATGATGACCAAATTCTCCGAAGTGCTGCTCTCCGTCCACTATCGGGAAAAAACCCCGGCCGGGAACTGGGTGGGCGGTGCCATGTACGCCATCAAGAACGGCCTTGGCAAAAACTGGCTCTGGCTGGCCTGGGCCTTTGCCTTCTTTGGCATGTGCGCCAGCTTTGGCATTGGGGCCACCGTGCAGGCCAACTCCATCAGCGTCAACGTGGCCAAGACCCTTTCCGTGCCCAGTTGGGTAACGGCCCTGATCCTGCTGGTGCTTGCCGGGGCAGTGCTCATTGGCGGCGTCAAGCGCGTGGGTGCTGCGGCGGGGAAGCTGGTACCGCTGATGGCTGTTATCTATGTCATCATGTGCCTGATCATTATCGGTATGCACATTAATCGCGTGCCCGAAGTCTTCATCTGGGTCATCAAGGACGCCTTCACCCCCACTGCCGCCCAGGGCGGCTTTGCCGGGGCTACAGTGATGATGGCCATCCGCATGGGTATGGCCCGTGGCGTCTTTTCCAACGAGGCGGGGCTTGGCTCTGCCCCTATGGCCCACGCTGCCTCCACGGCAGAATCCCCGCTGGTGCAGGCCTCCATCGGTATGCTGGACGTCTTTATCGATACCCTCATCGTGTGCAGCATGACCGGCTTCGTCATCCTTGTATCTCTCACCCCTGAAGGCCAGCCGCTCTGGAGTTCCGGCCTTGGCGGTGGCGTGCTGACAGCCGCAGCCTTTGAGGCCAACCTCCCCATGCTTGGCGAGCTTGGCGTGACCTTCTGTCTGACGCTCTTTGCCTTTACCACGGCCCTTGGCTGGTGTGTGTACGGCGAACGCTGCGTCATCTATCTCTTTGGCGACAAGGCCCAGAAGCCCTTCCGCATCCTCTACACCCTTGCTGTGGCAGCCGGTGCGGTGCTGACTCTGGATATAGTCTGGCTGCTGGCCGACATCTTCAACGCGCTGATGGCCTTCCCCAACATTATCGGCATCCTCCTGCTCAGCCCCATGCTGGTCAAGATCGTGCGTGAGGAAGTGGAAAAGGATCCCCGCTTCGTTATTTAGTGTGCAACAAGCGCACACATCAGAAAGGCCCGGTCTGTATAGCAGGCCGGGCTTTTCTGATGCCACAGCAGAGCACAACATCCTGAAATGGTTCTACCGCTGCTCAGCAAGGGCTGGTGTATATTGGCTTTGAAAAAGTTGCTCTCACAAGAGGGGCGCGGTTGACAGTTACCCCCTTTTTTGTGAAGCTAACCGCCGCTTGAGAGGTACAGTGAGGGAGGCCACATGGCAAAAGAAGGTTCTATTGAAGTTGACGGCGTGGTGCAGGAAGCCCTGCCCAATGCCATGTTCCGCGTAGAGCTGGAAAATGGGCATGAAGTTCTGGCCCATATTTCTGGCAAGATGCGCAAGTTCTACATCCGCATCCTGCCCGGCGACCGTGTCAAGGTGGAGCTTTCTCCCTATGATCTGACACGCGGGCGCATTACCTACCGTATGAAGTAGCCTGTCTCTTGCCAGGGGCATCCCCTGTTCACAGGGAATGCAAGGCTGTATCCCACAGACAGGTAAAGGGCGGGATATTTTGACGTCTGTGCTGTATGGGCAGGCGCTTTTTGCGTTTATACCAGCCCCATCCAGTGTAGCCCCCCAAGGCAAAGCATGGCCCAGAGTCCGGCTGCGGCATCATCCAGCATAACGCCAAAGCCAGCGGGCAGCCAGTTTTCTGCGGCGCGTACCGGCCAGGGTTTGGCAATATCAAAAAAGCGAAAGAGCACGAAGGCTGCCAGCATCAGCCAGCCATCCACCAGCGTAAAGGGAAGCAGGGCCAGCCAGACGCCGAGCAGCTCGTCAATGACCACTTCGCCGGGGTCCTTGCGCCCCAGCAAGATTTCGGCGCGTGTGGCAGCCAGTGAGCCAACAAAGAATATCACGGCCAGCAGGCAAAGCCGCCCCCAAAAGCCCAAGGGCAAAAAAAGCCAGGGGGCCAGCAGACAGGCCAGAGCAGTCCCCCAGGTGCCGGGGGCCTTGGGGGCCAAACCAGCCACACCCAGACGACACAGGGCCAGAATACAACGGTCACGGCAACGCATGGTAATCCTCCTTGGCGGAAAGTAGCTGGTTTTGCCCCACATTGCCAGTATATTGCCTGACCGTCGCTTTTGGCCGATGGATTTACCGAGGATAAGCAGGGCATGGATAGAAATCGCAGTGAGCTTTTTGGTCAGTTCAGCTATGATGACAGCCTGACCTATGAGGAATTGCTGGTACTGGAAAAGAACCTCGTGGCCGATGTGCAGGCATTGCTGTTGCGCGCCGGGGGAACACATCTGGACTTTACACCGCTGGGCGATGCCCTGATGTTTCAGTGTGCCTTTGAGGCCCACAAGGTGTACGTCTATCACAAGATAGCACAGGAGATGGCCCGGATCCTGCCGCACGGCATCCACGGACGTTTGCTCTGCCTGGATAAGCATCTGGCTGTGCAACATTTGTTCTGGATCGAACGCGGGCAATGGCAGACCGAGGAGCGTACCCTGCCCCCCTTGCCGCCCGACGGGCTTAAAGTCTGGCGAGTGCCTGTGGTCGATGAGGCCGCAGACGAGGGACACACCGACAATGACCGACCTGATGGCAGGCTGACCACTGCTGAGGCTTTACTCCAACAAGGCGACTAAAGCGAAAAATTTCAAAAAAACAAAAAGTTTTGCTTGACACCTTGGACGCTTTAAGGCATCTTCTTCCTTGCCGTGGGGCTGTAGCTCAGTTGGGAGAGCGCTTGAATGGCATTCAAGAGGCCGTCAGTTCAATTCTGTCCAGCTCCACCAGAAATTTCAAGGGGTTACGGTGAAAGCCGTAACCCCTTTCTCGTTTTGGGCCATCGGTTGTGCCAAGTTGTTCAGTGAAAGTCAGTGAACAGTCACTATCGGGGCAGGAGCGGCGCAAAGGCTGTGGCAAATCCATTGGCAGCGGCCCCCAACTGGAACGCGGGCCAGTCCGGGCCGCCATAACCTTCCAGCTCGCGGGCCGGCCCAAGGGGTAGGGCAATGATGTTGCCCTGCTGCCAGTCCGCAGTGCGGTAATGGCGCACGATCCCATCTTGCCCTTCACGCACGGCCAGCCGGGCGGGCAGAGGGCTGTCACTTTGCAGCACCAGCCACAGACCGTCACAGGCCCCGTTGCGGTATTGCGGATTGGGGGGCTGTATCAGCCTGATGTGGGTCAGCCCCCCGACAGCCAGCCCGGCCAGCTCGTCCTGAGCAGCGGGCAGGGACAGCGGCAGACCAGGGCTGTTCAGGGCTTCGGGCGAGGGGCGGCCTACAGCGCAAATGCCACCCACGCCATAGTACCACGCTGCCCAGAGGTTGGGCCACTGTTCGGGATGTGCGGGCAGGGTCTCATACCAGATGGGGAACTGCCCCGACTGCACGGGCAGCATGGCCCATGGCAGGTTTGGATCCAGCTTGCGGCTGCGTACACCGGGGCGGTAGATCTCTCCGGCTAATCCAAAACGGGGGGTACTGTCCGGCCCAAAAGACAGACGCCCCATATCGTGCAACCATTGGCTGCGGCTGCTCAGGGCCTCGCCCACAGCGGCAATGCGTCCATCAAGGGCAGCATCCCACAGGGCGGGCAGGTTGCCGGTGGTGCAGCAGATAGCTGCAAACAGCAGCAGGACGCTTGCGGACAGCCCGCGCCCTTTGCTGGAAACCAGCCGGGAAAATGCCGGGCTTTGAACCAGCGGCAGGGTCAGCCACCACAGGCTGATGCCACAGGCCAGGGCCAGATAAACGGCCAGCCCGGCCGGGAATTTGACGGACTCCGACAGGGTGACGTCGCTGGTGGCGTGCAGCACCGCCAGCATGAAGGAAAAAGCCAGATACACCAGAACAGGCAGGATGATCATACCCAGACGCAGAAGGGGCTGCGCTTGCCGGGCAGGGCTATCCCCTGACCGGGCGGGGCGGGCCAGATGGACAAGGATGAGCAGCAGCACAAGCAGCCACGGCCACGGGCCATGGAAAAAGCCAAAGGCAGTATCCAGCCATTCCTGCCCGGCCTGGCCCAGTTGCGTCCATGAGGCCTCGGCAGAAACCTGGCGTACCTCGCGGCGATGGAAATTGCCGGGAGCCAGATAGGAAAAGAGCAGCGCGCCAAAACAGTACAGCCAGAGGCGCAGCAATTCCTTCAGGCGGGTGGCGGTGACGGTGCGCCCCGGCGGGATGTTTGTAGCTGCCGTCCTGCGCCCGCTGTAGTTCTCCAGCCATGCCAGCACCAGGGCTGTGGTCGTGACGGCATTGACCGCCAGGGCCGAATGTTCGTAAATGCCCACCGCCAGGATGCCTGTAGCAATGGCCCAGCGGCGGCTGCGGCGCAGTCGGGCCTGTGGCAGGTCTGGTGTGCCGCTGTCCTGCCAGAGCTGGCACAACCGCCAGACAAGGCAGAGGGCAAGGCTGCTTTGCAGGCCCATGGTCAGGGCGTCTGTTTCCAGGTAGTAGGTCGGGAGATACGCATACGAGCAAAGCTGGGCAAGGCAGGACAACGCACCAAGAAAGACGGCATCTCGCCGGGCCATGCCGGGTACGGCAAGACGGGCCAGCCCACCGACAGCCAGCCCGGCCAGGGCGGGCACGGCAGCGCAGGTCAGGCCATACGTCAGCGGGGAGTCCACCACCTTGCCCAGAAATACCGCAAGGAAGTGGAAGCCATAGCGGCCGCTCCAGTTCAGCCATGCCCGACCTATCTCGTAAAAGCCGCCGGGCAGGTCAAACAGGAACATGGCGCGGGTGGCGTTGTCAAAATCATCGCCACGCGGCCAGCAAAAGCCCCATGCGTAGAGGAAGGGCACAAACAGCAGCAGGATCGACCAGGCCAGAAGGCCATAGCGCGGCTGTTGGCTTGCTGCCATTGCTATGCCTTCACCACACGGATCTTGCCCCGTGTCTCGTTGACAGTTTTGCGGAAAGTCTGCCGCCTGTCCTCGTTGTCCAGCAGGCCGGCCAGCCATTCCGCAAGGTGCAGCACCGGGCGTTTATCCTTGAGGTGGATGCAGCACCGGGCAATGCCGATCTTGCAGGAGGGGCAGCCCACCACCACGGGGCCGTCCTGCCCATGGGCAAAGGCCTGGGAGAGACTTTCCATCTTGCGGGCACGCAAGCGATTGTAGATGGCAGGGGAGGTCATGGCCCCCATGCCCGATTCACCGCAGCATCCGGGGGAAAGCTCCACCGGCACGCTGGCAAAGTTTTCCAGCTCTTTCACCAGTTGGGCCTGTGCCTTGGCAGCGGGCAGCCCCGACCATTCGCCGTGGCAGGAGGCATGGTACAACAGCTTGCCCGTGGCCGGGGCAGTGATGCCGGCCTTGTCCAGCAGAGGCAGCACAAGCTGGACGATATCGCGCTGTTCCAGTCCGGCGAACTGCTCGTGCAGGTGCAGACGTTCCACGCCCTCACGGCACGTACCGCAGGAGGTGACAAGATAACGGCAGTCCAGTCCTTCCTTGGCCAGATCGCGCAGCATGGCCGCCAGATACTGGCGGTTTTGGGCCAGATTGTCCTCGAAGGCAGTATCCATGCCCGCCGAGAGCAGGGGGTAGCCGCAGCAAAGGTGGCGGGGCGGCACGGCGACAGCAAAGCCCGCCCGGAGCAGCAGCATGACCGATGACATGCCGATACGGTCGTAAAAGAGCGCACCGCCACAGCCGGGGAAGTAGAGGACACAGGGCATCCCTTCGTGCGGTTCAGCGGGGGTGAAGACCGAACCACGGTGCAGCTTGAGGGATTCATACAGATTGGTGTAGCCGAGCTTGGGCCCCTTGCTGGCAAAGAGGGGGCTTTGCATCCGCTGCCGCCAGACTTCCGGCACAAAACCCAGAAAGCGGTTTTGCAGCTTTTGCCCCAGCGAAGCCATCTTGGCGGCCTTGGGCACACGCCGCGCCACATCCTGCCGTACCCAGTCCAGCGCACGGGCCTTGAGGGGATGCCCCCCCGCACCTTCATGTTCCAGCAGGGCGCGCAGGGTCAGGGCCACATCACCAGAGGGTATCTTGACCGGGCAATTGGCCATGCAGCGGCCACAGGCGGTGCAGTGTTCCACAAGGTCACGCAGGGCCTTGAGCAAATGGTCATCGATGCGCCCCCGGTTGACCTGCGAGTAGTAAACGGCCTCCAGCAGCATACCCAGCACCATATTCTTGTTGCGGGGGTGGTACTGCATGGAGCGTTCGGGATAGCACATGGTACAAACCTGCTTGCACTTGCCGCAGCGCGTACAGACCTGAATGGCCGTGAGCAGACTGATGAGCTTTTCCTTGTCGGGCAGGCCACTTTCGCGGATGTCACTGATGAGCCGGTTGAAGGAAAAGGTGAACGGCCTCACCGGCAGATCGCGATAGACCAGCTTGGCCGGGTTCATGACGTCACGGGGATCCACACGCTCCTTGAAGGCGCGCAGGGCATCCATCTTGTCCTTGCTGAAAAAGGCGATCTTGGTGATGCCGATGCCGTGTTCGCCCGAAACTTCACCGCCCATCTCCTGACATTCGGCCATGACGCGGGCTGCGGTCTCCTCGGCTTCTTCCAGCATATGGGCGTCATTGGAGTTGACAGGGATGTTCACATGGCAGTTGCCATCCCCGGCGTGCATGTGACTGGCCACCACGATCCGGCTGTTATCCATATACGTGTGGATAGCAGCGATTTTCTTGGCGAGGTGGGGATATTTTTCTGCCAGCTCCGTCAAAAAGGCCGCAGCGCGGGCCGCCATGTCGCTGTCAGAATACTCCTGAGCAGAGACCTCGCCCAAGGCCGCCTTGGAGGCTTGCGAAAACTCGCGGTTAAAGTCCTTGTCCTGCATGGGGAAGCCGGGCAACCGCCCCACTTCCTGCAGGGCGTGGCGGTAGGCCGCTGCCGTACATTCCAGATTGAGCTGCTCCAGAAAGAGCGCGAAATCCGGGATGCGCTCCATGGGGATAACCACGTCCTCATTGAGCTTGAAGCCAGAGGTGCGTTTGGCAATGGCCGACAGGCGGTGGCGATCCTCCCAGAAGCGTTCGGCTTCCTTGTCGTCTGCGGCCACGATGATGTCCACGTTGTCCTGCTGTTCCACCACTGAGACAATGTCGCCCACGCATTTGTCCAGCAGGTAGGGGTCATCACCGTCAGCCTGCAGGATGATGACAGAGATGGGCAGGCCCTCGTACTTGTCCGACTTGCGCTTGTATTCGATGGCTTGCACATACTTGGCGTTGAATTCTTCCAGTGCCGAAAGGTGGGCGTAATCGCCTTCCTCGCGGATGCGGTTGCGCATGGCCACCAGCTCGCGCACGACCACGGCTGCTGGGTGCATGGAGCGGCCAAAAAATTCCAGCACCATCACACGCTTGTATTTGGGCTTGGGGTGGATGATGAAGGAGGCTTCGGTGATGATGCCGTCCACGCCTTCCTTCTGCATACCGGGCAAGCCGCCCAGAGCCTTGTTGGTCACGTCCTTGCCAAGGCCGGGCAAACGGATCTCGCTGCCGCGCAGATGCACCACGTTACGGACGCCGCCGCTGACATCCTTGACCACGAAGACCGCCGTTTCATCGGGCAAAATTTTGTGGCGGGGGTGGTTTTCACGCTCCACGGTGATGATCTCACCGGTGGGGGTGACCATGCGCCACCAGAGCAGATTGTCCAGCGTGGTGCCGTATTCAAAGGCCTTGGGCCCCCCCGCGTTTTCAGAAACATTGCCGCCGATGGTAGATGCCTGTTTGGAGGCAGGGTCCACCGAAAAGAGCGCACCAGCGGCATTGACCCGGTCAATAACGGCCTGAGTGATAGCACCGGCCTGACAGGTCACTGTCATATTGGCGAGGTCTGGCTCGTCGATACGGGTCAGGCGGGTCAGGCTGACGATGACCGTGCGCTTGCGTGCGGGCACGGCCCCGCCGGTCATGCCAGAGCCGCCCCCACGCGGGATGAGGGCAAACTTCATCTCATTGGCAAGGCGCACCAGTTGGGCCACCTGTTCGGTGGTGTCGGGTTCTGCCACCAGCAGGGGCAGCTCCATCCGCAGGTCTGTGGCGTCGGTGGCGGTCTCCACCAGAGGGGCCGGGCCTTGCAGGATGCACTCGTCCGGCAGGATAGCTCGCAATGCCTTGATCAGCCGCTCGCGAAATTCGTTTTCGGCCTCGTGGGCCGACCAGAACATGGTTATGCCTTCGCCTATGGCCGTGGCATAGTAGTGGGCCAGCGAGACGGATTCCTTCTCAAAGCTTTCCCGCACGCTTTCGCGCACGGTATCAACATCGATGAAGGGATTGTAGGCCACCAGAAAAAGCTCTTCGGCAATGGCAATGGCAAGGCGACGGACAGATTCGGGCCATTCCGCAAATTCGTCCAGATTGATCTTGAGGATGCGGTTGACCACATAATCGTGAGGGATGGAGATATGGGGACCCTTGTGGGGCATGATAGCTACCTCGTGCAGAGATGATACATGTCAAACCCTTATTTTATGCCTTTGCCAGGGGCTTGGCAAGTTGCCCTGTGGCATGAACGCCATCTGACGTCCTCTTTACTTTTCAGGCCGCAGGCATATGCTGACAAAAACTTTGGGCAAGGCCCGCTGGAGGAATATGGGCGTTTACAGAATGTTACCTGTGACAGATGTTTTTGACTGGCTGCACCATGCCTGGGAAAAGCCGTGCAACCAGCGGCGCATGGGGCTTGCACTGCTCTGGTTTTACCTTGCGGTGCTGTTGGGGGTAGAGCTGCAACGGCAGGGCCTGCTGCCTCACTGGATGCCCCGGCTGCCAAACAATCACTTTTACTCCATCCAACTGGCCTTTACCATCATCCTGGGGATGGAGCTGGTAAGCCTCATCTTCATCATCCCATCCTCCCTGTCCAAATCCATGGGCAAGCAGTTTGAGATACTGACGCTCATCCTGCTGCGTAATGCCTTCAAGGAGCTGGCCAATTTGCCGGAACCTGTCCACATCACGCTGGAAAATATCATGAGTGTGGTGGAGATCGGTTCCTCGGCAGTGGGTGCGCTGGCGGTGTTTGTGTGCCTTGGCCTGTATCGGCGGATGGCACGACGGCAGCGGTTTATAGAAAGCCCGGAAATGCGGATGCGCTATGTGCTGAGCAAGAAGATCCTGGCCCTGGCCCTGTTCTGCATCTTTGTGGGCACTGCCGCGCGTGACTTTTGGGAGCATTTGCAGACCGGGCAGCCCCAGCATTTTTTTGAAAACTTCTATACGGTATTGATCTTTGCCGACATTGCCATGGTCATCATTGCCCAGCGGTACATGCCGGGCTACCATGCGGTCTTTCGCAATTCCGGCTATGTTATCGGCACGCTGATGATGCGTCTGGCCATTTCCTCCCCTGCTCTGATCAGCCCCGTACTGGGGTTGGCGGCTGCCCTCTTTGTGCTGGGTGTGACATGGGCCACCAAGCTCTTCAGCCCAAATCTGGAAATGCCTGAGCATACATCCTGAATACTGATCGCTCTCTGGGCACTCAGGCACAGGATAGAAAAAGGGGTCGCCACAGGCGACCCCTTTGATATGTGCCAATATGGGAAGGTTCAGGCGTTGGCAGCCTTGAGCATGCGTTCCACCATAGCCAGCGAAGGGGTGGCATCGGCATCCAGCCCGCACAGGCCGCGCACGGCCAGCATGAGCATATCAAATTGCAGGGTCATGGAGCTTTGGCCGTTATGGATGATGCAGTTATCCCCCTGCACGGTCAGGCGGTATGCGTGGCGGCTGCGTTCCTGCCCGGAGGAGCGCACGATATAGTACACCTGGTCATTATTGTCTGCCAGATAGAGCTTCTGGCGGGTGAGCATGTCGTGCTCCTCGTCATACCAGGAGCTTTCCGAAAAAAGGCGGCCGCGAAAGACAAGGTCGCTGCCATTGTCATGCTTCAGACAAATGTCTTCCATGTTGTTTTGCACATCGGCTCCTTTTCACTCGCCTTTTTCCATCAAATACCCAGGCAAAGTTGCCTGCGGGCAGGTCGGCGACTGCTTTTGATAAGCTAGCACCGTCCCCAAAGTTTTGTCAATGAGCGCAGCAACCAAACAGCAAAATCGCATCTGCTGGACAGGATATTTTTTATAATGCCTTGTAATATCAGGATAAAAAATCTGAAAGAAGTCTGGATAAAGTCTTGCGGTCAGATTTTCGGGCCTGATTGGGCCGTGCTGACCCGTAGCGGGAGCACGGAGGGAGAGAAAACTGACAGGATATGGCAGGGGCGCGCCAATGGGTGATTTTTTGCTTTGGTGGCTGGATTGCCAGCAGGGGGCGCGGCGGGGGCGCACTGCGGTTTTTCAACCTCTGCGGGCATCCGCATTGCGGTATTAAAGGAATACTTTTCAAGCGATACTTTATGACATAACACTGTGGTATCATTAGAGTATTTTTGATTGAAACACTCTGTGTTTGATCTATGCTGTCCCCATCCGCAGCTTCCTTCGTCACAGCGGCTAGAGCGAAATGCCATTGAAAATGGCATCGCTCTGGCGGACGCGCGAGCGGACGCCCGCGCCGTATGCAAGCGGGACTTGTCCAGCCCGCTGGGAAACCGCGCTTTTCCCGCGCTTGTCCCGCTCTGCGGGGAAGCGTAGGCAGCGTATGGATTGAAACACAGAGTGTTTCAATCAGAAAATGCCTTAAAGCAGCGACTGCCATTTTCAATGGCATTTCGCTCTACTGTTTATTGTCTGTTGGCAAGGGTTTTCCGGCAAAACGGGCATAGCAGCGGGCAACGGGAGAGCTGGCATCCATCTGTGCCAGCAACATGCCGCTGAGCGGTGGGGGGAGTGGCAGACGGATGGGAGCGGGCGGTGCGGATGGGGCAAGGTCGAGTCGTGTTTTGCCCATAACCAGAGACAGGCGGACACTGCAAAAAAAATCTTCGCCCATAAAGGCATTGGCCCGTTCCAGCAGTTCACTGCCTTGCAGTTGCAGCTCCTGCAGGATCATGGTGTCTTCTGCCCCTATCAGCAAGATACCCTTGTGTTGTCCCAGTGGCATGGCCAGAGGGGCCAGTTCCGGCCCCATGACTATGGGCCAGCATTGCCAGAGGGCTGTCAGGCGGGCGCGGGTTTCGTCGCCCCCCAGGCCTGCCAACACCGTATGCAGCACATCGGCTGCCAGGCTTGGGGCTTCCTGGCCGGTTCGCTTGCTGCGCTGCTGGCGGAAGGAAGGAGAGGAAGGCTGCTTCATGCTGTATCAGGGTCGGTCATACCTGCGCTGCTGTGTACGCCAACGGCGCGGCCCAATCATGCAGTCGTCATGCCCGGAGGCGGATGCCGTCTGTTACGCGCTAGAACTCCCAGCAGAAGCGGGCAAACAGCCCGTGGCCGCTGCTCTTGCTGCCATTAGAGCATTTTCTGATTGAAACACTCTGTGTTTCAATCCATACGCTGCCTACGCTTCGCGGGAAAAGCGCGGTTTCCCCGCTTGCTTACGGCGCGGGCGTCCGCTTTCACGGCCGCCAGAGCGACTGCCATTTTCAATGGCATTTCGCTCTAGGGCAGCGTAGCACATACAATGGGGGAAATCCCCTCTGGTTCATTGTTGCTTTTTTTGCATCTGATCCATAAAGTCCTGCAATGTCTCTGCATGGTATGCAGCAAGCGTCAATTTTCGCAGGGCTGTCGCGTCTGAAGAGCTGGCAATACAGGAAGTAACGGATGGGGGAAGGAGACCGAAACGGGCTTCCAGCAAATCCTGCAAGGCCAGGGCAATCCCTCTGGCTTCTCCTCTGGTTTCTCCAATCAGTACCCCTTGCCGGATATAATCGTCTTTCCACTGAGCGGCACGTTCTTCCAACATGGCGTCCACCTCTTGCAGGTCTTGAAATTCGGGGATCTCGTCTGTCATGCCAGAGCGTTTGAGCACGACACGCCCCAACCAGACTGTAAAGGCCCGGCGTAACAGCAGATATTCCGGCCCATGAAGCCGGGTCATCAGCTCCCTGACTATCTGCCGGACATCGTCCAGCTCCTGCGCCCGTTCCAGTCGCAAAAGCTGTGCGGCCAAGCCCTTGTTCCTGTCCAGTTCATCCTTGGGCACACGGCTTTCATCCAGCAAAAAATGCCGATGCTGCGGACGATACACCTTCAGGCTTTCCGGCATGGGCGCAAACAGTGTTGCCACATCCTGCGGGGCTTTCCATGCCTTGCCGCCATTATAGATAACGATAGGGAAGACAGGCGGCAATCCTTCGCTCTCCTGCACCTTTCCCGTCTTGACGAGGTCAAGGAGCAGCAGTGCCGTATAGGACAGGATCCGCAAGGGCATCCAGTGGTCGGGGGTGCTTTGAAATTCCAGCAGCAACGCCACATAGCACCAGGAACCCTTTTTCCAGCCAACGCGCCAGACTATATCGTCATGGCGTTCCCGCAGGTCGTCCGTCACATAGCTGCCGGAACAGCGTTCCAGCGTGGAGAAATTAAGGTCTTTGATGAAATCGGCGGGAACAAAATCCCGAAGCAGCGATGCCACCATTTCCGGGTTGCTGAAAAACTGCTTGTATGCCGGATCATGCGGCTTGCGTCCCTTTTCCATGCCGGTATCCTAGCTGAGGAAAAGCCGATGGGCAAGCCGCACACAGGCAAACGCCTACAATACGAACAAGGTGTATCCTGCTTTACACCTTGCGCTACAGAAAATCACCGGCGCAGGGCCGCAGGCAGGGCAAAATACAACCGCGCCGCAAGGTCAAAACATGTGCCGGGCAGGTAGCTGCACCACCAGAACAGGCGGTGCTTGGGGGAATCCCCACGCCAGGGGGCTATGGCCTCCCGTGCAGCGGCGTTCTGCCCTTCGCGCCACAGGCTCACCGCTTTCTGGAAGGCGGCCCGCCGCTGCAGCAGGGCCACCAGCCCGGCGTTCTGCTCGGCATGGCCGGGATAAAGGCGGTAGTGCTTGTCCAGGATCCGCAGGGTCTCGTCCGCGAACTGACCGAACTTGCGGAAGGTGGTATTGCCCCCATGCACCCGCCAGAGGGTCAGGGGCGCGTCCACATGGTCAAGCTCCCAGTCATGGGCAATGCGGTAAAAGACATCGGCCTCCTCGCAGACATTGAGGCTTTCGTCAAACCACTCTCCATGCGGGGCAATGCTTTCCAGGGCTTCACGCCGCAGCATGGCCGCAGACATGGAGATCCACTGCCGTTCCATCAGGGCCGCAAAGACCATGCCCCGCTCGGGCCGGGCCTCGGCAAAGAGCCGTTTCAGTGTCCGTTTGCCGTCAAATATCTCCGTATCCGTAGCTGTCAGGCCCACTCGTGGATTGCGGGCAAACAGGGCCAGCTGGGCTTCCAGTTTCTGCGGCCGCCAGACATCGTCACAATCCAGAAATGCCAGATAGTGCCCGCGTGCCTCGGCCAGGGCCAGATTGCGTGCCGCGCCCAGCGGCACGGTGCGCTCCCCCCGAAAATAGCGCAGTTTTGGCCCGTATGCGCGGGCTATGGCCGGGCTTTCATCGGTAGAGCCATTGTCCCAGAAGATGATCTCAAGATCCTGACAGGTCTGGGCCATGACGCTGTCCAGTGCTTGCGGCAGATGCCGGGCACTGTTCAGGCAGTTCATGATAACAGAAACCGTGGGTTGAGCTACGCTGTTCACAGGCTTTTTTCCACGATATAGCGCGGGCGGCGGCGCACTTCGGTATAGATTTTTGCCAGATACTCGCCCATGACCGCCAGGCAGAACAACTGCACAGAGCCCAGCAAAAGCACCACGATGATGGTGGATGTCCAGCCCGGTACGGCTGCGCCTGACAGCCATGTGGCCAGGGAGACCAGGCTGTACACCAGTGCCACCAGCATGCACAGCAGGCTCATGACGCCGGCCAGCCGCAGCGGTGCTGCACTGCATGAGGTGATGCCCTTCCAGGCAAAGGAGAGCATTTTCAGCAGGGGATACTTGCTTTCGCCCGCCTGGCGCGACAAGCGGCGGTAATGCACCCTGGCTGTCCTGAAGCCCATGCGGGGGAAGAGCCCACGCAAGAAGAGGGCCTGTTCCTGCCACAGGGGCAGGGTTTCCAGCACCGGGCGAGCCACCAGACGGTAGTCGGCATGATCCGGGATGAGCCGTACCTGAAGCCAGCCCATCAGGCGGTAGAAAAACTGCGCCGTGCCCCGTTTGAAGGGCGTATCACTGCTGCGGTCGTTACGCACGCCATAGACTATATCGCAACCTTCGGCGTAGCGTTCCAGCATTTCCGGGATGGCGGCAATATCGTCCTGCAAGTCGGCATCCAGACTGATGATGCAATCCACGCCCCAACTCCGCGCCGTCTCCATACCCGCCCAGACAGCATTCTGATGCCCGGCGTTGGCGGCAAAGCTGATAGCCCGGCAGTACGGGTCATGCTGGTGGCGTCCTGCCAGCAGCTCCCATGTGCGGTCGCGACTCCCGTCGTCCACATAGAGGGCAAAGCTCTCCGGAGCGATGCGCCCCTCGGCCTTGCAGCGGGCCAGCAGTTCTGCCAGTGCGTCCAGGGTACGGGGCAGGGTCTCTTGCTCGTTGTAGCAGGGAACGACCAGGGCCAGCAGGGGCGCGGGCCGTTGCCCTGTGTGTCGTGTCTGCGTGGCAGATGGCTGCTGGTTCATGCGTCTTCTCCCGGTCAAGGGGCAATAGGGGCAATGTGTCCACCCTGCTGTTATCCCGCAGCCACAGCAGCTGCAAGGGCAGAGCAGACGCTGTCCACATCTTCCGGCGTCAGGCCGGGATGCAGGGGCAGGGTCAGCAATTCCGTGTACAGTCGTTCGGTAACGGGCAGACTGGGCTGACCATCACCAAAGAATCGCAAAAGGTGGTTGGGCCTGTAATGTACGCCCGTGGGGATGCCCTGTGCAGTCAGGGCAGCGCGTACTGCCTCCTTGCGCCCGTCAAGGATGCGTACCGGCAGGATGTGCGGCACGATGAAGTCCGCCGGGTCACTGTGCAGCAGGGCCACGCCAGAAAGATGCGCCAGCCTTTCGGCATAGAGGGCCGCAAGCGCACGTCGCGCCGGGATGAACTCACTGTCCAGGCGGGCCAGTTGCACTCGGCCAATGGCCGCCATGATATTGCTCAGATGATACCGCCAGCCCTGCCGCGTCACCTGTGGTTCCCACGAGCGGCCGCCGGTATAGCGTTGCTGGCTGTCCCCCTGCACGGACAGCAGACGGGCATCGGCCATAAGCTGGGCGGCGTGGGCGTCAAAGGCCACCACGCAGCCCCCTTCACCGGAGGTGATGTTTTTGATGCCATCAAAGCTGAAGCAGACCAGATCGCCAAACGAGCCTATCTTGCGCCCCCGATGCTGGCAGCCAAGGGCATGGGCGGCATCTTCCACCACACGCAGGCCGTGTTGGGCGGCAAAGGTATGGACTTCGTCCAGCCCCCAGGGATTGCTGGCATAGTGGACGGGCATGATGGCAAGTGTGCGCGGGCCAAGCCGCCGGGCGGCATCTGCCAGATCCAGCGTGGCAGTGTCCGCCCGCACGTCACAGGCCACAGGGCGGCAGCCAGCCGCCGTAATGGCCTGAAAGGATGCCACAAAGGTCAGGGAGGGCACCAGCACTTCCGGCGGGCCAGCGTGAGGCCAGCCAGCCGCGCGGGCCTGCGCGGCCACGGCGTCCACGGCAAGGTGCAGGGCGGCAGTGCCGCTGTTGACGCTGATGAGCTGCTCCGGCTCCACACCCAGCCATGTTGCCAAATCGGCCTCAAAGCGGCGGGTTTCCGCGCCCATGCCCAGATAGCCGTCCTCCAGGATGACCCGGCGCACGGCATCGGCTTCGGCCTGACCCACAATGGAGCGAGAAAGACGCATCTTCATGCCCACCTCTGCAAGCAATATAAAAAACAAGGTTCCCCGCACTGGCGGAGAACCTTGAAAATACGCTCTCTTGGCACAAGGGGCAAGCCCCGTGGCCTACACCATATTAACGTTGGCCTCGTCCAGCAGATTGTCGAGATCCAGCAGGATAAGCAGACGGTCGTTCAGTTTGCCCACACCCCGGATGTATTCGGAGCCTATCCCTGCCACTACCGGCGGCGGATCCTGCACGGTGTTGGCCGGGATGCGGAGGACTTCCGAAACAGCGTCCACCAGAAATCCCACGATTTTCTGCCCAAATTCCATGACCACGATGCGCGTGTTGTTGTCATGCTCATGGGCGGGCATATTGAAGCGGGTACGCATATTGATGACGGGGATGACCTTGCCACGCAGGTTGATGACCCCTTCTATGCAGGCCGAGGCGTTGGGCACCATGGTTATCTGCATCAGGCGGATGATTTCCTGCACGGACAGGATGTCCACGCCAAACTCCTCCTCACCGATGTGGAAGGTGACCAACTGGATCAGCTCACCATCGTGCTGCAAAAGCTCGCTATCTTGCGTCACATCGCTGATTTGGCTCATCTGCATCCTCCACCATGCACAGTTTCTTCCGATATTATCGGCAAGGATGCCGAATACTTGACCCCTGTGTGGCGATTTCCCCTATTTCCCTCGTTGGAAGCGGGCAGCAAGCTGCTCCCGCTCATCAGGGCGCAGATACGCAAACCATGCCTGACGCAAGGTTTCAAAATGGTTGATACGCAGATCCTTGAGCACTGCGCTGGTGGTGTCCCACGGTTTGGCCCCGTGAAAATGGACGATATGCCCCTGCTCCAGGCTTTGTGTCAGATAGGGGGGGCAGTTCCAGCGTTCGTCCAGCCGGGTGATGCGCTTGCCAAAGAAGTAATTGAGCAGGGATTGATCCAGATTGCCTATCTTGTCCACATTCTGGCCCGCAAAGGCCAGAAAATGACCGATCAGGTCACGGCGGCGCAGACGCTCCAGATTGAAGAGCACCACCCCGCTGGAAAATGTCCAGATGGGAAAGGGCATGGGCACCACATGGCGATGGCCGCGCCAGAGGTATTCCATGCGCTGGTGTTCATGCCAGAAAGGTGCCGTATGCTCCCGCACCATGCCCATGTACGGGGGCAGCGGGCCGCTGAAAAGGGCATCCAGCGGCTGGCGGAACAGCACATCCGCATCGCAGTAAAGCACCGCATCGTCCCCGGCCAGTTCCGGCAGGATGGCCAGCTCCAGCTTGAGGAAGCAGCCCCGGCAGGCCAGGGCCAGCGGTGTCATTTTTTCTGTGGGGAGGCGCAACTGATGACGCGCCACAGGGATAGCCTCGGCGGCCAGGCTTTGCAGCACTTCGGCCTTGTCCCCGCCATAGACGCAGAGGCAGGGCGCGTCCGGCCCGTGCACGGCCCGCAGGGAGCGCACTGCCACCTTCAGCAGGAGCAGGTAGCCGGGGCTGTCATCAATGCAGAAAACTGTTTTCATGCCCGGCCCCGCTCAACTTGCGGCGCAATAGGGCCGTGTGATCGGTCGCATCGGAGACATCAAAATTGTTGACCGCAGCCAGCAAGGCGCGCATATCTGCCGCAAGGGGCGTGCCCTGCACCAGGGGCATGAAGGCTTCCAGCGCGGCTTCCAAACCGCCCCAGTCCATCTGCAGACGGTTGGGCAGGTCTTGCAGCAGCTGCATGAGGCCCTGCTGATGCTCCCTGGCCAGTACCCGTGATACCGAGGTGACGGTGGCTCCAGCCCTGGTCTGCATCTCGTTGATCCTGTCCAGCGTGCCCTGCATGGCCGCCTCGAAGGCCGCCATGTCATCAGGGGTGGGCGGCTCTTGCGGCAGACGTGCTTCCATCTTCTTGCAAAGCTCCGTCAGGCGGACGAGGCCAAGGTTGGCAGACACGCCCTTGACCGTGTGCACCAGACGGGCCACAGCCGGCAGATCGTCCTGGGACAAGGCAGCCTGTATCTCGGCCATGCAGTTGCCGTAGGAGTCGGCAAAACGCTGCAAAAGCTCGTTGTACAGCTCCATATTGCCCCCCACGGCCCCAAGGCCACGCCCCTGCTCGATATAGGACACATCATCAGTGGCACTGGCTGTCAGGATGCCCGTGGCGGCATCCTCCGCCTGAGCGGGGCTGCTTGCAGGGATGGCACTGCCATCCTGCTTTGCATGTGCATCCAGATCCTGGGGGCTTTCGGGCAAACCGCCCGGCAGCCAACGCTCAAGCTGGGCTTTCAGGGCCTGTACGTCCAGGGGTTTTTCCAGATGGGCATTCATACCGGCCTTGATGCTCTCGTCGCGGGCTTCATCGTCCGCATGGCCGGTCATGGCGATGATGGGCAGGGTGATGCGCGAATGGCCCTGCTCCCGCAAGGTGCGACAGACCGTGAGGCCATCCATCACAGGCATCTGGATGTCCATCAGGATCAGATTGGGCTGCCGCTTGCTGACCGCGTCCAGAGCCTCCTGTCCATCCGTGGCGCGCATGGTTTCCACACCAAGCTGTTCCAGCACTTCACAGGCGATCTCGAGGTTGATGGGGCTGTCCTCCACCACCAGTACCAGGGGACGGACCTGGGCCACAGCCGTATCCACAAGGACTGTGCAGCCCACCTCGAAAATGAAGGTGCTGCCCCGTGGGGAGGTCGTAAGGCGCAGTTCCCCACCCATAAAGTGCACCAGATGCCGCGCCAGAGCCAGCCCCATACCGAGGCTGGTGCCACTGTCCCCCGTATGTACGGTGCTGGTACCAAAAAGGCGTTCCTGCTCGTCAAGGCTGAAGCCCGGCCCGCTGTCGCTGATGCTGAAGCGCAGTCGCGTCTGTCCATCCTCGCTGTCAGCCAGCCGCTGCACCTCAAGGCCCACCTGCCCCGCAGCAGTATGCCGCACGGCATTCTCCAGCAGGATACGCAGGGTCTCTTCCATATGCCTTTTGTCCCCGGCGATCTCTGCCGGCAGATCCTTGCCGGTGCGAAGGCTGAAGGCAAGGCCCTTTTCACTGGCGGCAGCGTCCACGCTCTGGCGCAGCAGCTCAAGGAAGGGGGCAAGGGCAAAGGCTTCCTTCTGCTGCCGCATGCCGTCTTCCTCAAAGCCGGATACGTCCAGGATACGGTTGAAAATATCCATCAGCGCGCCACCGCTCTGGTTGATGCGCAGCAGCCCGGCGTGCAGTTTCCTGTCCTCCACTACCTGCAGGGCCTGCCAGCTCATGCTCAGGATTTCGCTGATGGGCTGGCGTATCTCCCGGCCGACCTGTGCAAGGAATTTCTCCTGTGTGGCAAGGGCCTTCTGGGCCATATTGAGTGAGGACAGGGCCTGTGCCTTGGAAAGCATGGCCTGCTGACTGCTGGCCTGTGAGGCCCGCTCGCTGGCCTTGAGTTCGCGGATACGCAGGGAGAGCGTGCCCTGCAACTTGACCAGAGAGCCATACATGCTGGCCAGCTCGTCCCCGTACTTCATGGAAAGCGTTTCCGGCTCACCGCCACTGGCCACGCTCTCCGCATAGTCGCCCACCAGAGAGAGCGGGCGCACCACGCGCTTCCAGAGATACCAGCCAGTGACCGCCAGACAGCCGCACAGGGCCAATATCGCAAGCCCGACCAGTGCATAAACCCAGACAAGGGTAAATTTTTCCCGTTGCAGCCGGTCGTGCATATCCTCCCCTATATGCCGCCGCAACGACTGGAGGCTCCACCCTATTTCTTTCGGCAGGTCAAGCAGCTCAGGGGAGTTGAGCAGCTCCTGTGCGCGTTCCGGCTGGGGCAGGCTCACGCACACCAGATTGCCATTGTCATCCCTGCCAAGACCGCCCGCCAGCATCACGGCCCATTGCAGTTTGCTGTTAAGCTCCCTGTTCTGTCCCAGGCAGCTTTCCATCAAGTCCGTCTCCAGTCTGCACATGGCACGCGGAAGCAACAGGTCTGCCAGCCGGGCTTTTTCTCCGGGATGAGAGAGGGAGCTCTCCGGCCTGGGCTTCAGGCCCTCCTCCACCAGCCAGATGTCCTGCAGGGCTTTGAGGGAGGCATTGCTGGCAGCAGGAGATGGGACAGGCTCGGATGTGGGGGACGATGAGGACGAGGACGCGGGCTTGGATGTGTCCCCTGTCCCTGCCTGTTCAGAAGCCTGTTCAGCTATGTACGCGGCTGCGTCCAGCTGCGCCGAGGGCGACAAGTCTGACATGGCATCGACATATGCCAGGGCGTGGCGATATTTGATGTCGATATTGTCTCGTAATTCGTCAATCAGGGCATCCGTGCTGGGCCGTGTGTCAAGGATGGTATTGACCTGCCACAGATCCCTCCCCAGCCAGAGTATGGAAGACACCAGCACCAGCAGGAGTGCCAGTTGCACAAAGTGGGAAGTTTTGATAATGGCCCGAATCGTCACTCGTCCGCTCCTGCCCTGTCGGCTGATCGTTTTGGCGCGTTCCCGGTGTTGTGCTTTGCCGTGAGCCTGTATCCAATGCCATTTTGTGATAATGACAGGGTAAACCTAGCACAGTCAGATGCAAAAATCATCACCCCGCAAGCCGGAAAATCCCGCAAAGATCGCTGCAAAAGGCAGGTTTGTCCCCCATCTTTCTCTCCTGCTGGCCATGCTGGTCTGGAGCAGCTCCTTCATCGCACTCAAACTGGCACTTTCGGGCCTGACGCCCATCCAGACCATGGCCGGGCGCATGTTCACGGCCTGTATCATCTTTGTGCCCATCTGGCCCGGCCTGTTCCGGGCCATCCGGCAACAGGGGCAGGTGGGGGCATTGCTGCTGCTGGGCCTGTGTGAGCCATGCCTTTACTTTCTGTTTGAGACCCATGCCCTGCAACTGACCACCGCCTCTCAGGCCGGTATGGTCTCCTGCCTCCTGCCCCTGCTGGTGGCCGTGGCCGCATGGCCCCTGCTGCACGAGCGTATCAGCCCCCGTGGCTGGCTGGGCCTTGGCCTTGCCGCGCTGGGGGTGATATGGCTTTCGCTGGCTGCCACGCCGGAAAAAGGCGCGCCAGCCCCCCTGCTGGGCAATGCGCTGGAAGCCCTGGCCATGACCTGCGGGGCCTGCTACACCATTGCCGTGCGCCGTCTTTCGTACAGCTACACCGCCTTGCAGATAACCGCTGTGCAGTCAGGTATCGGCCTGATCTTCTTTGCGCTGTTGCTCCTGCTGCCCGCCAGCCCGACGCGCATAGAGCTGGGCATGGATCTGCCCGCATGGCTGCCGTGGGCCAGTGTCGTCTATCTGGGGGCCTGTGTGACCCTGGGTGGCTATGGCCTGTACAACTACGGGGTGCAGCGTTTGGGCGCGGGCCAGGCAGCAGCCTATATCAACCTGCTGCCGGTCATGACCCTGGCCATGGGCGTGGCCCTGCTCAATGAAGTATTTTTGCCGGAACAGTACCTTGCAGCGGGCCTGATCATCCTTGGCCTTGTGCTGAGCCAGTGGCGGGGGAAGGAAAGCGGCTGACATGCGGAAGAGCCTCTTGCCAGGCAGGAACAGTGGGGATATATAGAAAGGGCTGCAACCCAGGATACCCGTTTTACGACCCCGACCCACCGCTAATGGGCCGGGGTCAACTCTTATGCAGCGTAGGACGCCGACGAACCGGATTTGCTGTTTACGCAGGAGGAACAGTTATAGCATTTTTTGATTGAAACACTCCGTGTTTCAATCCATACGCTGCCTACGCTTCGCGGAAAAAACGCGGTTTTTCCGCTTGCTTACGGCACGGGCGTCCGCTTTGCGTCCGCCAGAGCGATGCCATTTTCCATGGCATTTCGCTCTAGAGCGACTGCCATTGGAAATGGCACTCTATTTGCCGGCCTGAGCACGAAGGCGCAGACCTTCCTCTGCCAGTGCCTTCATTTGTGGGTCATCAGGCTGGAGTTTCAAGCCGTTGCGCAGATGCCCCAGGGCGCGCACATACTCCCCGGCGTCCAGCAAGGCTCTGGCTATCATGCTGTAGGCGGCATACTCCGTGCGGCAGTGTGTAAGGGCCTCCGTGAAACAGTCATCAGCCTCGGAAGCGCGTTTCTGCTCCAGCAGGTGCTTGCCCTCCCGAATGGCACGGTCAAGCCGCAGCTTGCGCTGGAGGGTGGCCTCGTAATCTTCCTGATCTTCCTGTCCTTGCAGCTTCTTGTACAGCTTGACAAAAAAAATCAGCAGCTCGCGCTCCTTGCCGGGCTGGTAGCTTACCGCTGTCCCACACTCTTTCTTGTACTGTGGGTCCTTGGTCAGTGCTTCCAGCGCGGTGCGGATGTCCCCGCGCAGGTCACTGGGGGCAGGATGCCCGCCCAGATCCTTGAGGGCTGTGATGGTCAGGTAAACGGCACGGGGAAAGTCGCGCCGCTGGCAACTGGCCTTGGCGCGGCCCAGGTCTTCGCGTATCTTGCGTATATTCATGCGGCAAGTATGCCGGATTCCCCGGCCAAGAGCAAGGCTCGGCTGATACGCGGCAGAACATCCGCTCCCGTGCGTTGACGCCAGGTGAGGCGGTTGGTAGGCTTGCTGCATAAACAGCAGGAGACCAGTATGGCACGCATCCTTTACGGCATCCACGGTACCGGCCATGGCCACGCCATGCGCGGCCTGACCATTGCCCGACGTCTGGGCAGACACGAATTCCTCTTCGTGGCCGATGACGATGCCCCCAGGGTGCTGGAGCCAGAATTCCGCGTCCAGCGGCTTCCCAATCTGGGAACGGTCTTCCGCAACTACATGGTCGATCTGCGGGCCACCGTGGGGCGGGCCATCCCCCTGCTCTGGCACCGCAAACGCTACATCAGCCAAGTCTTGCGGCTGATAGAGGACTTCAAGCCCGATGTCTGCATGACAGACCTGGAATACTTTGTGCCACGCGCAGCAGAACAGGCCGGGCTGCCCTGCCTGACGCTGGATCATCAGCACATCATCACCTGCTGTCGGCATGACCTGCCCCCCAACCTCTGGTGGGACGCCTTTTTACAGGGGCTGACACCGCGCTGGCTATTCCGCCCCACAGAAGAAAATCTGCTTGTTTCATTCTACGCTCCACCGGTATTGCCCAAATACCGGGCGCGTGTAGCCCCGCCCATTTTGCGCGAGACCGTGCTGGCCCTGCGGCCGCGTGACGAGGGCCATGTGCTGGTGTATCAGAGCAACTCCACCCACAGGCGGCTCATCGAATTTTTGCAGACTGCCACCCGGCGCACCTGCTATGTCTTTGGCTATGGGCGCGAGGAAGGGCGCGAGGGCAATGTGGTCTTTATGAAAAAGAGCGAGGAAGGCTTTTTGCGCCTGCTGGAAGGCTGCGCCTATGTGATCCAGGGGGGCAGCCATACCCTGATGAGCGAGGCCCTGCATCTGGGCAAGCCGATCTTGACCCTGCCCCTCAAGGCCATGGTGGAGCAGCGGTTCAACGCGCTCTATGTGGAGCGACTGGGCTACGGTATGCAGGCTGATATGCTGGGGCTGACGCCGGGACTCCTTCAGGATTTTGAATCCCGCCTGCCGGGCTTTGCAGCCAATATCGGACAGGGCCGCTTTTGCGGTAATGAAGAGGTTTTCGGCCTTGTGGATCATTTTGTACGCCATGGCCGACTGCCGGAACGGGGTACACCGCAGGTGGTGGGATAGCCGCATCGGCTGCAGGTACTACATGCCCAGATAGGCACTGCGCACTTCCTCGTTCTGCAGAAGAGACTGTGCCGAATCTGCCATGACGATGCGGCCGTTTTCCATCACATAGCCACGGTGGGCAATGCGCAGGGCCTGATTGGCGTTCTGTTCCACCAGAAAGACCGTGGTGCCGTTGGCATTGACGCGCTGGATGATGGCAAAGATCTGCTGGATGATGATGGGGGCCAGCCCCAGTGACGGCTCATCCAGCAAGAGGAGTTTGGGACGGGCCATCAGGGCGCGGCAAATGGCCAGCATCTGCTGCTCCCCGCCGGAGAGCGTCCCGCCGGGCTGACGGCGGCGTTCTGCCAGGATGGGGAAGAGGCTGAAGACATAGTCCAGATCGTCCCTGATGCCCTGTGCGTCACGCCGCAGGAAGGCACCAAGGTCAAGGTTTTCGCTGACGCTGAGATCCGGGAAGATCAGACGCCCTTCGGGAACCTGCGAAATACCAAGGGCCACTATCTCATGCGGCGAAAGCTCGTGGATAGGCTGGCCGTTCCAGATTATCTCTCCCTGACGGGCGCGGTTGATGCCGCAAATGGTCATCAGTGTGGTGGACTTGCCCGCACCGTTGGCCCCGATAAGGGTGACTATCTCACCATCGCGTATCTCAAGGGAGACATCCCGCAGGGCCTGGATGTTGCCGTAAAAGGTATCCACATGGCGCATCTCAAGCATCGCTTTCCCCCAGATAGGCCTTGATGACACGCGGGTTGGCCCGCACTTCTGCCGGTTTGCCCGTGGCGATGCACGAACCGTATTCCATGACATAGATGCGGTCAGAAAGCGACATGACCATGCTCATATCGTGTTCTATGAGCAGGATGGAGAGCTTGCGTGTGTCGCGGATGTGCCGCACCAATGCCTCAAGCTCGTTGGTCTCCTGCGGGTTCATGCCCGCAGCGGGTTCATCCAGTAGCAGCATTTGCGGTTCTGTGGCCAGGGCGCGGGCTATCTCCAGCCGGCGTTGTGCCCCGTAGGAGAGATTGCACGCCAGGTCGTTCCAGAGATGCTGCAAGTGCAGCTCTTCCAGCAGGGCATAGCTCTGGTCAATGCTTTCCTGCTCCTCGCGCCGGGTTCGGGGGTCGCGCAGCAGCGCGCCCAGGATGCCTGCCCGTGTACGGCAGTGGCGGCCTGTCATCACGTTTTCCAGCACAGTCATATTGCTGAAAAGGCGGATGTTCTGAAAGGTGCGGGCCATGCCAAGGGCCGTGATCTGGTGTGGCTTGCGGCCATTGAGCAGGGTCTTGCCACCGTCCGCATGGTGCAGCCACATCTTGCCTTCGGTGGGCGTATAGATGCCGGTAACACAGTTGAAAAAGGTGGTCTTGCCAGCTCCGTTGGGGCCGATCAGGGCCACGATCTCGTTGGCGTCCACACGCAGGTCAAGGTCGCTCAGGGCGCGCAGACCACCAAAATCCTGTGAAAGCCCGGTCACTTCCAGCACTGGTCTCATGCCTGGCCTCCCTGCCCACTCGCACTGGCTGTGCCCTTGAGGGCCGTGATGCTGTAGCGGCGGCGTTCACCGCTCACAAGGCCCTGTGGCCGGAATATCATCATCACCACCATGATGGCCCCAAAGATGAGCATACGGTATTCGGAGAAAGCCCGCAGGTATTCCGGCGCGAGGATCAGGATCATGGCCGCAATGACCACACCCGCAATGGAACCCATGCCCCCCAGGACAACCATGGAGAGGATCATGGCCGATTCCATGAAGCCAAAGCTGGAAGGATTGATATAGGTGGTCTTGGCTGCAAAGATGACCCCGGCAAAACCGGCCCAGCACGAGCCAAGGGCAAAGGCCGAGAGTTTCACGCGGGTGATGTCGATGCCCATGGCCTCACAGGCGATCTCGTCTTCACGCAGGGCTTGCAGGGCCAGGCCGACGCGGGAGTTCTTGAGGCGCGAGATGACCACGATGGTCAGCACCACAGCCGCCAGCACCAGATAATAAATGTAGATGGTGGAGGCGTTGATGTCCATATCCATGCCAAACAGGCCCGGACGCGGGATGTTGCTGATGCCCGCCGGGCCACCGGTGAGGCTGGGCCAGTTGAGCAGGGTAAGCCGTACTATCTCGCCAAAGCCGAGGGTGACGATGGCCAGATAGTCTCCGCGCAGCCGCAATACAGGAAATCCCAGGGCCAGCCCGAACAGTACGGCCAGCAGTCCGCCAACGGGCAGACATGTCCAGAAGCCCCAGCCCAGAAACTGGTGCAGCAATCCGTAGGAATACGCCCCCACGGCATAAAAGGCCACATAGCCAAGCACCAGCTGCCCTGCCAGTCCTACCACGATGTTCAGGCCCAGTGCCAGCATGACATAGAGCAGGGCCGCGATCATGATATTTGTCTGGTAGATGGAGCTGAGCAGGGGCATAAGCAGCATGCCCACAGCCAGCAGGGAGAGGCCGCCCAGGCGGCAGCGCGGGTCTCCACGCAGATTGGCAGCAAGGCGTGTCAGCCCATGCCCAAAGGAAATGATGGGCTGGCCCTTGGCCTTGCGGGCAAAACACCAGTCCCAGAGCAGGGCCAGTACAAAAACGCCGCAGCCCAGCCAGAGGGCGCGTTCAAAATGCCAGTGGACGCTGTTGTCGATACTGTTGACCTGGATACACATGACCGGGAAGGTCAGCAGCATGAACCAGACGGCGCAGAGCAGGGCTTTGGCGATACGCGGCATGGCTACACCTTTTGCACCTTGGCTTTGCCCAGGATACCGTCAGGGCGTAGGATAAGGATAAGGATAAGGATGGCAAAGGCAAGGATGTCCTCATAGTTGCCGGATACATAGCCCGTGGTAAAGCTCTCGGCCAGGCCCAGCACCAGCCCCCCCACCATGGCACCGGGGATGGAGCCGATACCGCCCAGCACGGCAGCAGTAAAGGCCTTCATGCCGGCCAGGAAACCGATATTGTAGTTGATGACCTGCATGTGCGAGGCTATCAGCACACCACCGAGGGCCGCAAGGCTGGAACCGATGATGAAGGTCAGCGAAATGATCTTGTCTGCATTGATGCCGAGCAGCAGGGCCATCTTGCGGTTCTGGGCCGTGGCGCGCATGGCCTTGCCCATGCGGGTGTAGCGGATGAAGAGGGCCAGAACGATCATGGCTACGGTGCTGACCATGAGGATCAGAAAATTGCTGGGGCTGAGGACGGCCAAATCGTCCAGAAAGGGCATTTCCGGCAGCAGATAGGGGAAGGGGACAAAGTCCGGGGTCTGGGCCAGCAGCACATAGTTCTGCAAGAATATGGACATACCGATGGCCGAGATCAGCGGCGACAGGCGCGGCGCGCCGCGCAGGGGCTTGTAGGCCACCTTTTCCAGGGTAAAGCCGTAGGCCGCACACCAGACGATGGCTGCCAGTGTGGCCACGATGAGGATACCCCCAAAGGGGAAGCCGTACACCCCAAGCACACCGGCCACCAGCAGGGCAGTAAAGGCACCAAGCATGTACACTTCACCGTGGGCGAAGTTGATCAGCTCGATGATACCATAGACCAGCGTATAGCCCAGCGCGATCAGGGCGTAGATGCTGCCTCTGGTCAGGCCCCCAAAGAACAGCTCGACAAAGAACTCTATATCCATGATGCCAGATGCCCCATACACGCCGGACGGAGCGCGGGCAGCCACTCCGTCCGGCGGGAAGCCGTTATTTCAGGGTCAGGTTGTGATCCAGTTCCACAAACTTGCCGTTCTGGACCTGATAGATGGAAAGAGCCATGCCCGAAGCATCGCCCAGTTCGTTAAAGTTGATCTTGCCCAGCGGGGTGTCCACAGAGGTCTCACGCAGGGCAGTCTTCAGCTTGGCAGTGTCCGTGCCACCGCTCTTTTCAATGGCGGCCAGCAGGCACTGGGCAGCCGCCCAGGCGTTGTAGTAGCCAAAACCCGGCTCACTGCCAAAGGCCTTGATGTGGGCCTCGCGGGCTTCCTTGTACAGGGGCAGGGCACTGGTGTCCTTGGGATAGGAGGCGTACACGCCTTCGCTGGCCTTGCCGGTCATCTTGAGGAAGGTCTCATCCTTGACGCCGTCAGGGCCGATGAAGGGGGTCTGCACGCGGTCGCGCCGCATCTGCTGCACCAGCTTGGAGGCCAGGGGCTGATAGCCACCAAAGACCACGGCATCGGGCTTCAGACGACGGATCTTGCGGACAACAGCCGAAAAATCCACGGCATCGGCACTGACGGCTTCGTACAGCACGGTCTCCACACCTTCCTTTTCAAGGAAGACGCGGTTGTTGTCGGCAAAGCCCTTGCCGTATTCGCCATTGTCGTGCAGGAAGGCCACCTTCTTGACACCCAGCTTCTTGAGCAGGAAGTCGCTGGTCAACTGGGCCTGAGCGTTGTCATGGGCCACAGTGCGGAAGAAGAGCGGGTGCTTGCCGGCGGTGGTCAGCGCAGGTGCAGTGGCCGTGGGGGACACCACAATGATATTGGCCTGCTGGAAAATGGGCAGCGAAGCTGTGGTGGGGCCGGTGCAGATGGGGCCAACCACCACGTCGGACTGGTCAGAGATCAGCTTGGTGGCAGCGTTGGTAGCCATTTCAGGTTTGCACTGGTCGTCCTGAGCCACCAGTTCCACCTTGCGCCCAAGGACACCGCCCTTGGCGTTCACCTGCTCGATGACGAGCTTGACGGCATTCAGGCTGGGGACGCCGTAGGAAGCAAGGTCGCCGGAGTGGGCACCCTGCACGCCGATCTTGATGGTTTCTGCCGTCTGGGCAGGGGCAGCCAATGCCAGGCAAAGGGCCATGGCCGCAAGACAGGTCAAGCCTTTTTTCATGCTCTCTTCCTCCCGGAATGGTATTGCAGATGCACGCACAGCCCGTGGCTGGGTGATATACTGTGCGCTTCTGGATGAACCAGAATCATATATTATTGCCCCATCAGGCCAAAACTGTCAATCATGGGCGTTTGTTCCATATTTCACTACTGCTGGTCAGTTCTTTTTATGCCCCTTGGCATGGCTGGAACGCAAGTGCAGGCGCACAGGGGCATGGCTGATAGCAAAAAGGTGGCGCAAGGCCCGTTCCAGATAGCGGGCGTAGCTTTCGGGCACGCGCTCGGCATCGCTCACAAAAAAGACAAAGGTGGGCGGTGCGGTCTCGGCCTGTGTCAGGTAAAAGAATTTGGCCCGCACCCGTTTGACCACCGGGGGCTGGTGCCGGGTGAGGGCAGTTTCCATGGCCCGGTTCAGTTGACCGGTGGGGATGCGGATCTGACATTCTGCATGGATCTGGGTGGCAAGCGGCAGTATCTTGCGCAGGCCGGAACGCTTGAGGGCAGAGACCGTCAGGATGGGCACATGCCGACAAAAGGCAAGGCTGTTGCCCACATTCTGCCTGAGTTGATCCAGTGCGCGGGGCGGCACAAGGTCACACTTGTTGATAAGCACCATGAAGGGGATCTTGCGGGTATCCAGCATGTCCATCAGGCGTTTGTCCTGCTGGCTGACGCCTTCGGTGGCATCCAGCACCAGCAGGGTCACATGGGCCTTGGTACTGGACTTGATGGACGAGTTGACCGAAAAACGCTCCACGCTGTCGGTGATCTTGCTGCGCCGCCGTATGCCCGCTGTATCCACAAAGACATATTCCTTGCCATCCACGCTGAAGCGCACGTCAACACTGTCGCGGGTGGTACCGGCCACATCGGAGACGATCATCCGTTCCTCTCCGGCAAGGGCGTTGATCAGCGAGGACTTGCCCGCATTGGGTCGCCCCAGCATGGCCAGCCGCAGGGTGGGCGGGGCAGGGTCAGGCGCGCTGTCGCCGGGAGCAGGGGCGGGCAGCAGGGCTGCCAGCTCTTCACACAGGGCATTGATATTGTGCCCGTGTTCGGCCGAGACCGGCAGCAATGGGAAGCCCAGACTATGAAATTCGGCCATTTGCTCGTCTTCCCGTTCCAGCCCGTCCACCTTGTTGACCACACAAAGGGTGGGCAGGCCCTTGCGGCGGATATGCGCGGCCAAATGCTCGTCCAGCGGCAGCAGACCATCGCGCCCGTCCACCACAAAGGCCACGGCCACAGCATGTTGCATGGCAGCCTCGGCCTGGGCGAGGATGTCCTCTTCAAAACCGCGAATGCCCTCCGGCCCTTCCGTGACAGTGGCGTGGGCGTCCAGTGTGATGCCGCCCGTATCCACGATGCCAAAGACCGGCAAACCCCTGCGCCGCACGATGCCCTCCATGCGGTCACGGGTGATGCCGGGGCGGTCGTGCGTAATGGCGCGGTTGCTGCGGATCAGACGGTTGAAAAGGGTGGACTTGCCCACATTGGGCCGCCCGACCAGGATTATCTGGGGCAGTTGTTCAGACATGGTTCACCTTGTTCGGCTCAGGACGATAAAGCGAATCATCCTACCTGTTTTCAGGTCAGAAGGAAAGGCCCGTCTCTGCGCCATGCACGCTGTGGATTGACGCCAGCCCATCCCCTGATTAGACTGCGCCCTATTCCAAACACGAGGGAGAAAACCATGCCCCAGCTGCAAGAAGACTTTCAAAGTGCCGTCTGGCGTGTGCTGGAAGCCGTCATGTTTGAAAACTGGCTGCGCTTCTACTTTATTTCGGAAAAGCCCGACGCACCGGAAGGGCCGGACGGTGAAAAGCCGCTGTTTCTGGCCATCCCCGAAAAAGGCATGGAGCGCATTGCCGAACTCTACCCGCATCTGCAACCGCTGGCCCTTGACATGAACGGCAAGGAACTGAGCTTTGAAAGCTCGCAGCGGGCGGTCTGCTCCTTTGTGCTGGATCATGTGGACGGCAAGACCATGCCGCGTGATACAGCGGGGACCATCTTCAATTCCAGCACATTCCAGGTGCAGATGCAGCTCTTCAACGCCTGGGTGCAAATGCACGAAGACCAGCTTGATCAGGGCTTTGTGGAATTTGGCGCGTGGCGCAAGCTCTTCAACCAGTGGCGGGAAAGCCCCGGTGCCACAGAACTGGCGGGCAAACTGGCCCTGTCGGTGTCTGGCACAAGCGTCAGCAAGAGCACTGTGCAGTAAGGGCGCGTGTGATTGCCGACAGCCGCCCCAGCCTGCTGGATCATCTGGCCCACGCTGCCCTTGTGCGGGCCATGACAGCCCTTGCCGAGGCCGGGCCGCTGCTTCTGCTGGATGCCACCTGCGGCAACGGGCATGACAGCCTTTTCTTGCTTTCACACGCCCCGCCACAGGCCCGTCTGCTCTGTATGGACGTGCAGCCGGCCGCCCTTGCGGCCACGCGCAGGCGACTGGAAGCAGCAGGGCTTGCAGCACGGGCCGAGCTGCGCCTGCAGGGGCATCAGGAGCTGGACACCATCCTGCCGTCCTGTCTCAGGCAGACAGGCGATACGGAGGAGCAAACCGCCGTGTGCCTTGGCTGTGCCTGTTTCAATTTGGGCTGGCTGCCCGGCGGGGACAAAAACCTTGTGACACGGACAGAAAATACCCTGCGCGCTTTGGAGGCCGTGCTGCACCATCTGGCCCCGCAGGGCTGCGTCAGTCTGCATTGCTACACCGGCCACCCCGGCGGGCAGGAGGAGGCCGAGGCCATCCGTGACCGTGTGGCCAGTCTGCCACCACGGCAATGGCGTGTACTGTCTGCGGCAGACGCCAACCGCAGCAGCCAGGGCGAGAGCCTCCTTGTGCTGGAACGGCTGCCCCGGCGACAAACGAAGGCAAGCAGCAAGGTACAGGGCAGCCCCTGAACGGATAATTTTTTGAACCTGCCATGCCCGTCCTGGCCAACGAGAGCGGGGAAAAGTAAAAGTTTTTTTACCGGGCATGAGAAGGGGTTTGGCAAAAATATCAATAAATAGAGTATGTTACAGGTATGGCGCGAGCGGTTTGTGTCTGGCATGGCTGTTGCATGGATAAAAATACCTTCCTTTCTTTTTGTTGACAGCCTCCTCCAGAACGAACGGCCCGCCCCCAGCGGGCCGCTTGTTCTGTCTGCCCCTGACGTGACATCCTGCCTGTGAGCCATAACCAGCGGAGGACAAGCCAGTGGAAAGCATGGCATTTCTGGCATCAGAATATCCCCCTGCCGCCCCGCAGGCGGCGGGCTTTCACATCATCCCCGTGCCGCTGGAGCGCAGTGTCTCCTACGGGGGCGGCGCAAGCCGTGGCCCGGCGGCTATCCTGGCGGCCTCGCAGCAGTTGGAGGCATGGGAGTGCGGGCTTGCGCCGGGTGAGTCAGGATTTTATACCGCCCCGCCGGTGGATTGCTCCGGCCCGGCCAAAACTGTCATGCAGCGCATCAGTGCTGCCGTGTCCACTGCCCTGGACTGCAATGCCGTGCCTGTCCTGCTGGGGGGGGAACACAGCGTCAGCCTGGGGGCCTTGCGCGCACTGGCGGCCCATCTTTCCCGGCAGGATCCCACAAACGGAGCAGGGGATGCGAAGGGCGCACCTTTCGGTATCGTCCATTTTGATGCCCATGCCGACCTGCGCTGTGATTACGAGGGCGACCCCTTTTCTCACGCCAGTGTCATGTATCGGGCCGTGACTGACCTTGGGCTGCCCCTTGTGCAGATCGCTGTACGCGATTTTTGCAGGGAAGAGGCCGATGTGCGCCGGGCGCATGGCGTCACCCATTATGATGCCCATTTTCTGGCGCGGGTGGGGCTGCCCGAACAGCCATTGCCAGAGGACTTTCCGCGCCGGATTTACATCAGCTTTGATGTGGATGCCTTTGACGCAGCCCTGATGCCGGCCACAGGGACGCCCTCGCCGGGCGGACTGAACTGGCGGGAAGCCCATTTTATCCTGGAACGCTGTGTGGCCGGACGCGAGGTCGTGGGGCTGGACGTGGTGGAGCTTGCCCCCATCCCCGGTCTGCATCATGCGGATTTCACCGCCGCCAAGCTGACCCATCTGCTGTTGGGGCTGGCCTGGCAAAGCCGCCGCGATGATGGGGCAGGCGAGGTCTGAGATGAAGAATACTGTCAGCACATTCCGGCAAGCCAAGGGGCAGCGCAAGCTCTCCATGCTCACGGCCTACGACTACACCACTGCCCGGATCATGGATGGCTGCGGTGTGGATGCCCTGCTGGTGGGGGATTCTCTGGGTATGGTCATGCTGGGGCATAGCGATACCCTGTCGGTGACGGTGGATGACATGGTGCGGCACTGCGCGGCCGTGGCCCGCGCCGCAGACCATGCCCTTGTGGTGGGCGATATGCCCTATCTGAGCTATCAGGTCTCAGTGGCTGAAACTGTCCGCAATGCCGGACGTCTGGTGACAGAAGGGCGTGTGCAGGCCGTCAAGCTGGAAGGCGGAGCAGACTTTGTGCCGGAGGTACGCGCCCTGGTGCGGGCCTCCATCCCGGTCATGGGGCATCTGGGCCTGACGCCGCAATCGGTCAATGCCCTTGGCGGGTACAAGGTGCAGGGCAAAAGCCCTGCCGCAGCGCAAAAACTGCTGGATGACGCCCGCGCCCTGCAGGATGCCGGTATCTTTGCCCTTGTGCTGGAATGTGTGCCCGCAGGACTGGCTGCGCGTGTCACGGCAGAACTGTCCATCCCGGTCATCGGCATCGGGGCCGGGTCTGGCTGTGACGGGCAGGTGCTGGTCTGGCAGGATATGCTGGGCCTGGGGGAACGGCCCGCACCCAGATTCGTGCGTCAGTTCGGCGCGCTGGGCACGGCCATGCGCGAGTCTGTGACGGCCTATGTGGCGGCTGTGCAGTGTGGGGAGTTCCCCTCTGCCGCCCAGTGCTATGCCGTGGAGGATGAGGCCGGGCTGCTGGAACGCCTGTACTGAGCGGTGGCAGTCTCGGCTGAACCTTCCGGCTCAAGGCAACGGATGACCCGCGCCGGATTGCCCGCTGCCAGGCAGCGCGGTGGCACATCACGCGTAACCACACTGCCCGCGCCCACAATGGCCCCTTCGCCTATCCGCACTCCCTTGAGGATGATGCAGTCCATACCTATCCAGGCATGGTCGCCAATGCTGACCGGCGCATCGTGCTCGTAACCGGGGGTATGGATGCGGGCTTCCGGCGGCCAGTGGGCGTGGAAGTCCGAATCCACGATGACGCAGTTGGGGGCCAGCAAGACCTGCCGCCCGATCTGGATAGCAGTTGAGCGTGCGGTGATGGATACACCGCTCAGTTGCGCGCCCTCACCTATCTCGATGCTTGCCCCCGGCCCGAAAACGCGCAGCCGTACCGGGGCCTTGAGGCTGGCGGCTGTGGCCCGCCGCCACGAGGAGATAAGGCTCACGCCCGAGCCAATGCAGATACGCCCGCCAGGCCAGCGCAAAAGGCCCACTGGCCCGTGGGCGCGCACATCCTTGCCCAGCTCCACCCCCAGCAGACGAGCCTTGCAGCGCAAGCGTGCTGTCCCCCACCACTGCCCCCAGACCCGCATCAGTTCCAGCGAGGCCCAGGCCAGGACATTGGCGGGTGTCAGCCCGCGCTGGCGGGCCTTATGCAGAAGATCCATCACGCAATGCCTCACGGATACGGCAGACGCCGCACAGATCGCCGGAAGAGGTGGGATAGCCGCAGTCCGTACAGGGGGCCAGCGGCTGGCCCTCTTCGGTCTCCCGCCGGGCAAAGACCGGGCGGCCGCGCTTGAGAAAACCCTGATAAAAGTCCAGCTTGCGGCCGGGCATGGCGGCTTCCAGACGCTGCATCAACCCCTTGAGGGTGGTAAAGCTGGCTCCGGGGCTGTAGGGGCAGGGGGCGTAATGGTGTTCGATGCCCATCAGGAAGGCGTAGTTGGCGGTTTCAAATTCTGTCAGCCGCCAGAGGGGTTTGACCTTGCGGGCAAAGCCCTGCTCACCGTCCAGCAGCGGCCCCTGGTCGGAAAGGTAGGCCGTGTCCCAGCGCAGGGTATTGCTGAAAAGGCGGGCCACTTCATCGTCCAGATTATGGCCCGTGGCAAGGGCGTCAAAGCCTTCTTCCAAAGCCACCTTATTGAAGAAATGCCGTTTGATCTTGCCACAGGCCGAACAGACAGGACGGTTGAGCCGTTGCTTCACCAGCGGGATGGGCAGCCCCTCGGCAGTCATGTCCCTGACCATGAGCCGCAGACCATGCACAGCGCAAAAGCGTTCCACCACGCCGCGTGCCGCTACCGAAGAACCGGGGATGCCCAGGTCGATGTGCAGGCCGGTCACGTCATAGCCCTGCCGGGAGAGTTCCAGCATCAGGGCCAGCGAATCCTTGCCGCCGGAAAGAGCCACCAGCACCCTGTCTGAACGGCTGAAGAGCTTTTGCCCTTCGATGCCACGGGCAACCTGGCGGGCAAAGAACTCCTTGTAGCATGCGGCGCAAAAGCCGGCGTTATGGCTTTTCAGGGCCACAACAGCCGTGGCCTTGCAGATCTTACACTTCATGGTCGTCCGTCCGCTGGGGGGAGAGGGCTGCGGGCTGGCGGGCAGATGCGGCGGTTTCCAAGCCGCGCAGCCAGCCTTCAAACATGGTACAGCCCTGTGTGGCCATGTGCTGCCATCCCACTTGCCGGCCCAGGGCTTGGCTGCGCCGTGCCAGTTCCATCCGCAGCTCCTTGTTCTGGAGGATGTCGATCATGGCACGGGCCAGGGCCTGGGCATCATTCATGGGAACAAGGACGGCCGGGCCTTTGGGCCAGTCCGGCGACGCGTGAGGGGCAAGCCGCTCCTCATGCAGGGGGTTGGCACTACAAATCAGCGGCAGCCCTGCGGCACAGCCCTGCCACAGGGTTTCCGGGGCTTCGTCCGGCGCGTTGCCGGGGGCAAGCCAGGCATGGCAATGGCGCAGGGCCTCGGCTGGCTCCTGATCTGCCAGCAGGCAAAGGCGGGAGGCGACCCCCAGATTGCGGGCCTCGTCCAGCACCTCGGCAAAACGCGGGCCACTGCCCAGCATCCGCACTTCCCACGGGGGCAGGTCTGCGCGTTGCCACAGGGCCGCCATGGCCCGTACCACGGTTTGCGCGCCGGAGCGCGGCACAAGACTGTCCGCCATCCCGAAGATGAAGTGTTGTCTGCCAGAGACCTCTGCCACGGGATCACCAGAACAGGCAGGATATGCGTCAGGGGGCTGCGGCTGGCCTGTGCCGGGGCTGTCCAGGTACATACTTTCACTGTTGATGCCCGGTGCAAGGTGTTCCAAAACATCACAGGGAGGGGCTGACTGGCCTTGCGGCAAGTCCTGCCAGGCTTCCAGCAGCCGCTGGCGCACATGGTCAGAGCCGTACAGGATACGCTGGGCAGTCAGCATATCCTTGCTGCGGCAAATGGCAGCATCGGGGGGGCGCAAAAAAAAGGCATGCCCCAGCAGGGCACTGCCCGCCGGACGCAGACGCAGAAGACGGCGGCCAAGGGGCATGGCCTCCTCCCCCACAGTCTGGATGAGCAAATACCGGAAACGCCGCTGCCATCGCCAGAGCCGCAGCAGCCCCCAAAGGCTGCCGGGACTGCCCACAGTCATGCAGGGCAGGGAAAACTCCTGCGCCAGCCTGTGCAGACGCATACCCTTGCGGCAAACCAGCATGGGAGCGATGTTGCCACCGTCGCGCATGGCGCGGGCCAGGGCAATGGTCTGGTCTTCCTCTGTGCGGATACGTCGTGCCTGTGCGGCGGGGTCGGCCTTACCGTCCCCATGCCCGGCAGACTGACATTGCAGAGCGATCAGCAGGATGCGCATCAGAAGGGCGTCCCCTCTTCCAGCATATGGTCATGCAGTGCCTCGCGAAACCAGTGGGCCAGCGGGCCGGGTTTGCCCCGCTGTTCCCCCTGACCCACGGGCTGCCCATCAAAATGGCTGATGCCCACACAGAGGCTGGAACTGGTAAAGAGCAGCATTTCGCGGGCTGTGGCGATCTCGTCCCGGTGGACAGGGCCTTGCAGACTTTCCAACCCTTCGCGCCCGCGTGCCAGTTCCAGCGCGGCCAGCATGGTGGTGCCGGGCAGGATGCGCCGGACATCAGGGCAGCGCAGCCGTCCCTGACTGTCAATGATGGCCAGATTGGCAATGGCCGCCTCGCCCATAAAGCCGTCTTCATCAAAGCTCACAGCCACATCCTGCCCTCTAGCTGTGGCCTCTGCGGCCATGAGCACATTGGGCAGATAGTTGGTGGACTTGATGCTGGACAGATAGTCCTGCTTGGGGGGGATGCGGCTGGTAAAGGCTGTCAGGCCGCGCTGGTACAGAGCAGGATCGAGGGGCTTGGCCTTCAGGGCCACCATGTACAGGCCCGCTGTGGGACATTCGCCCGGGGAAATGCCGAAACCACCCGGCCCACGGCTCAGAAAAATGCGTAGATCCCCCTCCTGCCGGCCCGAAGCGCGGGTTACGTCCAGTACACGCTGGCGTATCTCGTCCCACGGGCAGGGTGGGGTGATGGCAAGGGCCTCGGCCCCCTGCCGCAGCCGTTCCAGATGGGCCGACAGGGCAAGGATCCTGCCCTGCCGATAGCAAATGCTCTCAAACAGGCCGTCACCACGGTGGCAGATATGGTCATCCAGCGGCAGGAGCATCAGGCGGGCATCCGTGCCGATGCAGCCCACACGCTGGTCAAAGAAAGCCAGCACCCTGTCTGCCCCCGGCCGGGGGGCAGACAGGAGAGCCTGCAAGTAGGCATCGGCAGATACGGCCCGCACAGCGCGTCCCGCTGCCTAGGCAAAGACCGTGGTGTCGGGCACGCGCACCAGATCGCGGCGTACCAGTTCCTCAGCGATCTGCACGGCGTTGAGGGCCGCGCCCTTGCGCACATTGTCCGCCACGATCCACATATTCAGGCCGTTTTCTATGCTCTCGTCCTCGCGGATACGGCCCACATAGGTGGGGTCTTCGCCAATGCAGTAGGCTGGCATGGGGTAGAGCAGCTCACGCGGGTTATCAAATACCTTGATGCCCGGAGCCTGCGAAAGCAGGATGCGGGTTTCCTTGGCAGTGATTTTTTTGACCGTTTCGATATTGACCGACTCGGCATGGCAGAAGAAGACCGGCACACGGGCGCAGGTGGCCGTGACCCTGACCGAGGGATCTTCCAGGATCTTGACCGTTTCGTTGACCATTTTCATTTCTTCCTTGGTGTAGTCATTGTCAAGGAAGACGTCGATGTGCGGCAGCACGTTGAAGGCGATGCGGTAGGGATAGGTCTTGTTTTCGGGGTCGCGCCCGTTGAAGAGGTCGCGCACCTGTCGTTCCAGCTCTTCAATGCCCTTTTGGCCCGTACCGGAAACCGCCTGATAGGTGGAGACCACCACGCGCTTGATGCCCACGGCATCGTGCAGGGGCTTGAGGGCCACCAGCATCTGGATGGTGGAGCAGTTGGGATTGGCGATGATGCCCTGATGCTTGTCCAGCGCGTGGGGATTGACTTCCGGGATGACCAGGGGGCAGCGGTCGTCCATGCGCCAGGCGGCGGAATTGTCCACCACCACACAGCCCGCCTGGGCAGCGTGGGGAGCAAACGTGGTGGAAGTGGCCCCCCCGGCAGAAAAGATGGCAATGTCGATACCGGCAAAGACATCTTCCTTCAGTTCTTCAACGGTCAGCTCTCCCTCGCCGAAGGGCACCTTGCTGCCGGCAGAGCGGGCAGAGGCAAAGGCGCGCACTTGCGTCGCCGGGAATTTGCGTTCATGCAGTGTCTTGAGCATTTCACGGCCCACGGCACCCGTGGCACCCACAACGGCAACGGTCAGATTTTGGCTCATGGCCTTCTCCTTGCTGGCGAGATGTCTGTGAGGGCTTCCGAAACGAAAGCGGGGTGGAGTATAGCCTGCCTTGCCCCAAATGTGAAGTATGGGCAAACGACGAGAGTTTCACTTTTTGAATGAAAAGCAATCTCCAACCTATTGAAATGCCAATAGAAATTTTTACAAAATCATCAGGAAAGTAAATGTCTCCAAACAACTTGCCGAGGGCTGACGCATCCAAAAAAGTCTGTAAGGAGAGCTGGATGAAAGCTCAATATGAAACAGCTCTGGACGTATTTCGGATGTTGCCTGACCCGCGAGTGGAAAGAACCAGGATTCTTATAGTATATCGACTGGCCGTACTCCCTCTCAGGGCAGCGCAAAGCACTGAATTCCCCTCCTGATCCTGTTCAATGTCCCTGCGGGGGAGTCAGTAAGGTGGCGCGAGCGGTTCTGTCCAGCAATCGCTGATTGGAACTCCCCCGAAATGGCAATTCCAAATCCCGCAGGGACTCCATGTACGGGCCATCAATGAGCAGGTCTGTTTCGTCCAGTAGCTGCGCTACAGCGGCATACCCAGCCGCACTGATGCGACAAAGATGCTCAAAGCAGTACCCCGTATACGTAACCACTGTACCACCTGCCATATGCACTGCTCTGGCCACTTCAGTCAAGGCAGCGGCTTGCAGGAATGGCTCTCCACCTGAAAAGGTTATCCCTGCCAGTAAAGGGTTTTCGGCATAGGCTGCCACAATATCCCTGCCATGGTAGAGAGTACCACCTGTGCAAGAATGGGTTTCCGGGTTGTGGCAGCCCTTGCACCCATGCGGGCAGCCCTGCGTGAAAAGGACATAGCGCAAGCCTGGGCCATCTACACAAGACTCCTCAACGATGCCGGCCAGCCGTAACATACCGACCGGCATTGCCAAGGGTGTAAAATCCTGTGGAGAGATCAGTCCCACGGGCTTGCATTCAGGCTCAGGCATGATGAATACGATCCTGCTCCTCGGCACGTTTGGCATCATTAAAACGATCCAGTGTCCCTACCAGATACCCGGTAATACGGCGGATGCGTTCAAAACCCAATCCCTGCCCTACAGTCGTCTGTTCCTTATTGGCGCACTCTTCAAACAGTCGAGATTCCATCAGCATAGTATAACTCCGTGTTTTTATGTAACAGAATTTTGTCGGAGGAGGGTTATCCCCACCGAGTCATATCAGGGTACTTGCGGCGCAGTTCACGCAATTTTTCAAGGCTCAGCCCCTCCCCCTCTCGTCGGCCACAGCGGGGGCAAACATCGTTAATGATGCCGGTATAGCCGCAGATTGGATCGCGATCTACGGGATGATTGACAGAGCCATAGCCTACACCCTGATCGTGCATATAGCGGATGATACTTTCAAAAGCCTGAAGGTTTCTGCACGCATCACCATCCAACTCTACATAGGTAATGTGGCCGGCATTGGTTAAAGCATGGTAAGGGGCCTCAAGCTGTATCTTGCGGAATGCCTTGATAGGAAACCAGACAGGAATATGAAAGGAATTCGTATAATAGTCTCTGTCTGTCACACCAGGGATATTCCCGTAGCGGGCCTTGTCCAGAGCGACAAAGCGGCCACTCAGACTTTCAGCCGGGGTGGCGATGAGAGAGAAATTGAGTCTGGTCTTTTGCGCCTCCTCATCGGTACGACGACGCATATGGCCGACAATCTCCAACCCCAGCTTCTGGGCTTCCTGGCTTTCGCCATGATGCGTGCCCAGCAAGGCTATAAGGGCTTCGGCAAGGCCTATAAAACCCAGGGTAAGTGTGCCGTGTTTGAGTACCTCAGCCAAGTTATCGTCCCACTCCAGCTTGTCAGAGTCCAGCCAGATGCCGTTACCCATAAGGAAGGGATAATTGCGTACCTTCTTGCCACACTGGATTTTAAAACGGTGCATCAGCTGGCGAAAGACCAGATCTATACGGTCATCCAGCAAGGTATAAAATTTCCTGACATCACCGGTTGCCTCCAAAGCCAGGCGGGGCAGGTTGATAGAAGTGAAGCTCAAATTGCCCCTGCCACAGGTTACCTGACGTTCCGGGTCATGGACATTGCCAAGAACCCGGGTTCGACAACCCATGTAGGCCACCTCACTGTCATAATCACCGGCTTTGTAATGCTGAAGATTAAAGGGGGCATCAAGAAAGCTGAAGTTGGGGAAGAGCCGTTTGGCCGAAGTTTCCATGGCCAACTGAAATAAATCGTAATTGGGTTCGCCTTCGTTGTAGTTTAGCCCTTCCTTTACCTTGAATATCTGGACAGGAAAAATGGAGGTTTCACCGCCGCCCAGCCCGGCCTGCGTGGCCAGCAGCAAATTGCGTACTACCATGCGGCCTTCGGGTGAGGTATCGGTACCGTAGTTGATGGAAGAGAAGGGTACCTGCGCCCCGGCACGGGAGTTCATGGTGTTGAGGTTGTGAACAAGGGCCTCCATGGCCTGATAAACCCGCCTGTCCGTATTGGCAAAGGCTTCCTCTCGTGCATAAGTATGGGCCTTGGCCACCAGCGGACGGATGTGGGCCGGTGCAGCAGCCTGAAGGGCCTGACCGAGAGGGGCAGCCTCGGCCTCGCTGCCAGCCAGTCGCAGGGGCTGATTAGCCAACAGGCAGTTGGCTGTAGTCACAGCCTCCTCGCGTGACATTGCCCCTGCAAGATGCAAACAGGCCACAAAAGCCTTGCGATACTCCTTGGCCCATGTTTTGCTGACGCCCGGTGCCAGGGCAAAATCAAAGTGAGGTACACTCTGACCGCCATGCATCTCATTCTGGTTAGCCTGAATGGCAATGCAGGTGAGAGCGGCATAACTTTCGATAGAGTTGGGTTCCCGCAAAAAACCATGCCCTGTAGAGAAGCCGTGCCTGAATAGCCGAATCAGGTCTATCTGGCAGCAGGTCTCTGTCAGCATATAAAAATCCTTGTCATGAATATGGATGTCACCACTACGGTGTGCGGCCGAGGCATCCTTGGGCAGGACGTAGTTGTCAATAAAAAACTTGGAGCCTTCGGAACCGTATTTAAGCATGGTTCCCATAGCCGTATCGCCATCGATATTGGCATTTTCCCGCTTAATATCTTCTTGTATCGCTGGCGACCATGTCAGTTTTTTATAAATCTCCATCAGCCACGATTCAGCATTGCGAATTTTGGTATGCTCAGCCCGATACAGAATATAGGCTTTGGCTGTCCTGGCATAGTCATATTGGATGAGGGAGTCTTCCACCACATCCTGTATCTCTTCCACATGGGACAGGCCGCGCGCATCCAGATTTTTACAGACTTTTTCAGTGACAAAAAGCAGATCCGTGGGAGACATGTCCTCGCCTCCCACAGCCTGGTTGGCCTTACTGATGGCATTAAGAATCTTGAGAGAATCAAAGGGCACAGGGGTGCCGTCCCGCTTGATGATGGTCTGCGGCATGGAAGGGTGCTCCGGCAGTTGCGGGCTGATAAAAAAAATCCCGCCCAGACTGATGGGGCGGGCAGAAGGCAATGCCTTCTCAATACTCATGCGGCAAAAGCCCCGTTGCCCATGAATCATCCTCTGCGATGGCGTTCTGAAGCAGGTCTTCCGGCTTGCCTACCAACTTTTCGGCCTTCCCGGCACTGAGGCCAGTGGCACATTGGAAAAGCGGCTTATCCAGGCTTACGGCGGCGGGTCCGCTCCCGATTTCAACGGGATTCCCTATGAAGCCCTAAAGGGCACTTCAGAACTTTTCTGAATGTTTCTTATGCTTCTGCCAAAAGCTGAAGCATAAATAACTTTTTGAAAAATACGGCACACCCTGCGGGACGTCAATAACAAAATCTGTCCAGAGCCAGGGCTGTCTTGTCGAGACATTCACTTTACTGATGATTTTGGTAAAATTTCTATTGGTATTTCAATGAGTTACAGACTACTTTTCATTCAAAAAGTGAAACTCTCGTCTTGTCACCCCGGTTTACGGCGGGGCTGAAAGCCGTTACCATACAGGTATGGCGTTCCTGCATGGTTTACAAGGCATCCTTGGTTTGCTGCTGGTAGTGGCTGTTGGCTGGCTGCTGGCGGCGCGGGGCTGGTTTTCTGCGGAGATGGGCACACTCCTGCCCCGGCTGGTCACACGGGTGGCCCTGCCGCCCTTTTTGATGTGTACCATGCTTGACTTTTTCAAACGGGAGGACTTGCTGCGCAATTTTTCGGCCTCTCTGCTGCCGCTGCTTGCCATGATCCTCACCTTTGTGCTGGCCATGTGGCTGGGACGGCGGCTGGGGGTGGCGCGGCAGCATTTTGGGCTGTTTTGCGTCTGTGTTGCCAACCCCAACACCATTTTTATTGGTATCCCGGTCAATCTGGCCCTGTTCGGGCAACAGTCCCTCCCCTTTGTGCTGCTTTACTACTTTGCCAGTACCTGCTTTTTTTGGACAGTAGGGCATCATTATGTCCGGGCAGACAGCCATGTTTGCCCGACGCAGGGCCTGGCCGCACAGATACGGGAGGTCATCGGGCAGATCCTGTCCCCGCCCATGCTGGGCTTTCTGGCGGGTCTGGGCCTGGTTCTGGCTGATGTGCGCCCGCCGGACTTTCTGATGCTGGCAGCGGATTTTCTGGGAGACCTCACCACGCCGCTGGCCCTCATCTTCATCGGCATGACCGTGCAGGGGGTGGACTTGCGCCAACTGCGGCGGCAGGGTGGGCACAGTCTGCGAGACATGGCCCTTGCCCTTGTGGGACGGCTGGTGCTGGCCCCGCTGATCATGGCCGTGCTGGTGCTGATTTTTCCCGTGCCTGAGCTGATGGGCAAGGTTTTCATCATGCAGGCGTCCCTGCCGGTCATCGTGCAGGTAGCCATTTTGAGTGCCTACTACCGTTCTGACCCGCAGTTCGGGGCCTTGATGGTTTCGCTCTCCACCCTGTGTTCAGCCCTGACCATCCCTGTGTATATGCTGCTTCTGCAAGGCTGGTAGCTACGGCACAGCAACGCGACGTGCCCAAAATACGGGAGCCTATTGCAGTTTGCCCTGGCTGTTGTGGCTGGCAGTGATCTGACGGGGCATGCCTTGCCCTTCAGGCGTGTCGTCAAAGATGCAGACCCGGTTGCGGCCGCTGTGCTTGGCGCGATACAGGGCATCGTCCGCATTGCCTTGCAGGATCGAAATATCCTGTCCTGGCTGGTACTGAGCCACCCCCACGCTACAGGTGACAGGCTTGCCGTTGGGCAGTCGGAGCGTGTTTTCCACGTTCTGGCGGATGCGTTCGGCCAGAGTCCAGGCATTGCCGGCATTGCCCCTGATGAGGATGGAGAATTCCTCTCCGCCCATCCGCGCCAGCACATCCCCCTCACGACAGCAGCCTTTAAGGATGGCGGCAAAATCGCGCAGGACTTCATCCCCATAGGTATGGCCCCAGGTGTCATTGACGGATTTGAAAAAGTCGATGTCCAGCCCCAGCAGGGAAAAGGGCTGCCCGTCCCTGTCATGGTCAGTGCGGAATTCCTTTACCCTGTTGTCGAAGTACCGCCGGTTATGCAGAGTGGTCAGGGGGTCGGTGGTACTTTTTGCCATCTCGTCTTCAAGCCTGTCCAGCATGATATTGAGGGTAGTGGCAAGCTGGCCGATCTCATTATGCGCCTTTTCGTCCAGACGCTGGTGCAACTTGCCCTGCCCGATACCCCTGGAAAAGGCAGTGATCCGGCGCAACGGTTGCAGGATATAGGTGCGGCTGTACCAGAGCAACGGCAGTACCGTACCCAGCATCAGGATGAGCAGGGCAAGCTCGATGGAACTGCCCAGAATGGCTGTGTCGGCCTGTTCCACAATGGATGCCTCGGCCCGCTGGCGGGCTGTGCCCAGCAGGGAGAGCAGGGGCTCCAGTATCTTTTGCTGCCATGCCACATAGTCGACACCAAAAACCATATCCACAGCCCGTTCCCAATCCGGGCCGCTCAAACGCCCGCCGTCATTCTTGAGCTGCATCTGTCTGACGGCGTTGATAGCCGCATTTTCCAAGTCCACAAGCTTTTGTGACAAAGCATGGGCCTCTTCCACGAGCCGGAAATCTTCGGGGGAGGGGGCAGTCTCCCGCAGCAGTTGTATCAAGGGGACAGCCATGCCTGGGGCTACGGCTGCATTGTGGGGTCGGGGCTGCTCCCCATTGCGCTGGCGGGCCACATGCAGGAACTCCTGCTCATGGGTGGGGTTGCCTGTTACCACATAGAGCCGCACAAACTTGGTCAGCAGATGCGAAGAGATCTTCAGCTCGTGGGTCAGCTCGATGAAGGCGCGAGTGCGCTCGGCCTGCTCCTGGTTTTCCCGCGCACGCTTGTTGAGCAGCCATACGCTGCACAGTGCCAGCGCAAGCACACTGACAAGCAGGATGTTGACTATCTTCAAAAAGCGGGCAATGGGCATTATCTTTCCTTGTCACTTGCTGGTGGACAGCAGCCAGCACTCCCCCCAAAAAACCTTGCGATATTTATATATTGAGGATAGTGACAAGTTTCCGAAAAAGTCAATCCCTGTCTGTTTGTTGTTGTCAGTGTGATATGCGACAGCACGGGGCTTGAGACCCTGCCCCGTATGACGTATAAGCAGGGCAATGCGCGCCGCAAAGGAGGTTGCCCCGCATGAGTCCTTCTGCCGCCCTTGCCCGCTGTCTGGGCGCACGATACCGCAGTTTTGCAGGCCGCTCCTGCCGTTCGGAATTCTGGTGGTTCAGCGGCGTGGCCTGGCTGACGCTGGCCTACATCCTTACCACCTTTCCCTTTCGTTCCCTCAGTGCCACAGTCCCCATCATGGCTGTTCTGGCCCTTGTGCCCCCCTGCCTGTCTGTTACGGCCCGCCGTCTGCACGATATGGGGCTTTCGGGCTGGTGGCAGACGCCTGTGCTGGTGCTGCTGGTGCTGGCGGCCTTTCTTGCCGCAGGGCAGGGCGGGCTGCGGGTGCTGGGCTTTGTCCTGCTGGTCTTGCTGCTGGCCCCGTCCTGCTGGCTGCTGGCCCGCCCCGGCACTGACGGGCCAAACCGTTTTGGCCCTGACCCATTGACCGATCCGCTGGAGGTGCAGGCATGACCATTCGTGAATCATTCCGTATTTGCCTGATGCAAAAATACTGGGACTTCAAAGGGCGGGCCAGCCGCTCGGAGTTCTGGTGGTTTGCCCTTTCTGTGCTTGTGCTCAGTATGGTGGCCAGCAGCATCTTCATGTACATCCTGCCCCAGCCCATGCAGGCCTGGGCAAGCCTTGCCGTGTCCCTGGCCCTGGCGATCCCCAATCTGGCCGTGACCGTGCGCCGTCTGCACGACCGCAACCTGCGCGGCTGGTGGGTGCTGGCCCCCATGCTCAGCCCCCTGCTGGGGCAGACGCAGGAGGCCATCCTGAATGTCCTGATGCTCAGCATGACACTCTGCTTTCTGACCCTGCTGGCCCTGCCCGGCAGCAAGGGGCCAAACCGCTTTGGGCCGGACCCTCTCGAAGCAGGCCCTGCTGCGCCCGCTGCCCCCAGCCGTGGGGACGCCGCGCCGCAAGGAGACAGACAGGACTGACACGCCTTGGGGCTGAAGGCTCGCAGGCACTCCAAATCACGAAGATCGAGGTAAGATATGTACCGCAATGCCAAGAATGTCGGCTATTACATGATAGGCAAGGGCGCGCTGCGCCAACTGGGCGATGTGCTGGCCCCGCGCCGCAAGGCTGTTGACGGCCCGGCCATTTTCTTTCTTGACCATTTTTTCAGCACCCAGTGCCTTGCCGCACGTCTGCCCGTGGAACAGGGCGACCATATCATCTATGTGGACACCAGCCACGAACCCACCACCGACAGTGTGGACGCGTATACCGCAGAGGCCCGCGCCTTTCTGGCAGGCCGTACCCCCTGTGCCCTGCTGGCCTTTGGCGGCGGCTCCACCATGGATACCTGCAAATGCGTGGGCAATTTGCTGACCAACCCCGGCAAGGCCGAGGACTATCAGGGCTGGGAGCTGGTCAAACATCCCGCGCCGTATAAAATCGCCGTGCCCACGCTGGCGGGCACAGGCTCGGAGACCTCGCGCACGGGCATCATCTGCAACGAGGCCCGCAACATCAAGCTGGGCATGAACAGCGACTTTACCATGTTCGATCAGGTGCTGCTCGACCCGGAACTGACCGCCAGTGTGCCGCGTAACCAGTTCTTTTACACGGGCATCGACACCTATATGCACTGCTTTGAAAGCCTGGCCGGATCCTACCGCAATGTGGTGGTGGATTCTCTGGCAGAAAAGGCCATAGACCTCTGCAAGCAGGTGTTTCTCTCGGCAGATATGATGCGTGAGGATAATCTGGAAAAGATGATGATAGCCTCCTATCTGGGGGGTATGGCTGCGGGCTTCGTTGGGGCGGTACACCCCATCTCGGCGGGTCTGAGCATGATCCTGCACACCCCGCACGGCCTTGCCAACTGCTATGCCCTGACAGTGGTGGAAGATATTTACCCCGAACAGTACCGCGAATTCATGACCATGCTGGAACGGCAGGGCATCGACCTGCCCAGGGGCCTGTGCCAGGATCTGACCGATGCCCAGTACGATGGCCTGTACGAGGCCAGCATCGTACACGAAAAGCCCCTCAGCAACTGCCTTGGGCCGGATTTCCGCAATATCCTGACACGGGAAAACGTCATCGCACGCTTCAAGCGCATGTAGGGGCAGGGCATGAACAGCAGCACGGAGATCAAGATAAACTTTAGCGGGCGGGCCATCCGCTATACGGAAGAGGAAATCGCCGTGGTGGTGGACGCCATGCGCCACGCCGACCCCCTGACCCAGGGGGCCTTCATGCGGGAATTTGAGCGCAAGTTTGCCGTATATCAGGGCGTGCCGGAAGGAAGCTGCTTTACCACCATGAACGGCTGTGCCGCGCTGGAAATGTCTGCCCAGCTCTGCCGCTTCAGGCCGGGGGATGAAGTCGTCATCCCTTCGCACACCTTCACTGCCTCGGCCTATCCCTACCTCAAGAAAGGGGCCAGACTGGTCTGGGCAGACATTGACCCCCAAAGCCGCGTGGTCACGGCCGCAAGCATAGAACGGGTGCTGACCCCAAAAACACGGGCCGTGGTGGTGGTACACTTGTACGGTTATGTGGCAGATATGCCCGCCATCATGGCCCTGTGCCGTGAGCGGGGCATCCTCTGCATTGAGGACGCAGCTCAGGCCATTGGGGCGGAGCTGGACGGGCGCAAGGCGGGCAGCTTTGGCGACATGGGCATTTTCTCCTTCCATTCGCACAAGAACATGACCACCCTAGGTGAGGGCGGTATGCTCTATGTGGCAGACCCGGCCCTGGCCGCCGTCATCCCGGCCCTGCGCCACAATGGGCACTGCGCCTATGCCTTTGAGCGGCCCGACTACTGGAAACCCGCCATGGGCAATGTGGATGTGCCCATGCTGGACGGGGATCTGCTGTTGCCTAACAACTTCTGCCTTGGCGAGGTGGAATGTGCCCTTGGGGCCAAACTGCTGGACAGGATCGACCAGATCAATGACGAGAAGCGGCAGCGTGCCCTACGCTTTATTGATGCCCTGGCTGACTTCCCCCAACTGGGATTCCACCGGGTGGAGAGCCGCCGCCATAACTACCATTTGCTGGCAGCCCGCATGACCACTGGGCCGGAGCAGCGTGATGCCTTTATCCGTACCATGTTCCACGAAAAGGGCGTCAAGTGTGTGGTGCAGTATATCCCTCTTGACCGTTACGACTTCTATCGGCGTTTTGGCCTGAGCGAAGCAAACTGCCCCCATGCGGATGCCTTTTTTGACAGCATGGTGTCCTTTCCCTTCCAGCACTGGCTGAGCGAGGAAGAGTTTGACCATATGCTGGCAGCCACACGGGAGACTTTGGCGAATTTGGGCTGAACCCCATGAAGGAACGCTGCATCGTCATCCCGGCCGTCAAGAAACATGCGGTCATCCCCGACCAGCTCATCAAGCGGCTGGCCGGGGTGACCCTGATGGAGCGGGCCATCCATACCGCCCGTGGCGTCCTGCCCGGCGAAGACATCATCGTGCTTACCGACAGTCAGGAGATCTCCCTGCTCTGTGAGCGGGCCGGGGTACGCTTTTGCTATCGGCCAGAGCTGCGCTTTACCAGCCTGGATATTGTGGCCGACATGGGGGATCTGCTGGCAGATCTGGCCCGGAGCTATCAGCACTGCATCATCTTGCGGGCTTCCTGTCCGCTCTTGACCTGGGTGGATGTAGAAGACGCCTGGAAATGCTATCGGGCTGCCGAGGCCGGGCGATTGGTGACGGTAAGGGCAGTGCGCCAGCGTATCTGGAACGTGCATAACGGCCATCTGCACAGTCTGGCGGACGGTTCGTCTGATGCAGGTGATGGGACGGGCGGAAAGGAACAGGATTTTGTGGTGGAAAGCCGCGCCCTGCTCATCCAGCGATTATCGCAGGCTGCACCGCACGGCCCGCTGAAGACCATCCCCTATTTTTTGAACGAGCGGGCCATCGAGATTCAGAACTATCAGGACTGGTGGATCTGTGAGCGGCTTCTGCTTCGGCGGCATCTGGTTTTTGTGGTGGCGGGCTGGCCAGCCATCGGTATGGGCCATGTCTATCGCGCCCTGATGCTGGCCCACGAGATAAGCGAACACAAGATAACCTTTGTCTGCACCCGTGAGAGCGAGCTGGCCGTGGAAAGCATCGCCCGCAGGGATTACCGTATCGTGCGGCAGGGGGCGGAGGATCTGGCCACAACCGTGCTGGCCCAGCGGCCGGATCTGGTCATCAACGATATCCTCGATACAGACCCGACCTATATGCAGACCCTGCTGGCTGGCGGGACGCGCTGCGTCAATTTTGAGGACAGCGGCCCTGGCGCGGCACTGGCCCATCTGGTCATCAACGCCCTGTACGAGGACGCCGCCAGCAGTGAGCGCGTGCGCTGCGGGCCGGACTACTTTTGTCTGCGCGATGAATTTGTGGGGGGGCGGCGCAATGTCTTGCGGCCTGCGGCCCGCACCATACTGGTCACCTTTGGCGGTACGGATCAGCGGGACTGCTCGCGCCGTGTTCTGGACATCATTGAGCCGATCTGCCGGGCCTACGGCATTGCCATCCGCCTGGTGGTGGGGCCGGGCTATGCCCACCGCGCGCGGATGGAAGCCCACATCCACGCCCTTGGGAATCCCCTTGTGGAATTTGCCTGGGCCACCAATGTCATGAGCCGGATGATGGAAGGGGCTGACCTTGCCATCTGTTCTGCCGGGCGCACGGTGTACGAGCTGGCCCATATGCGCGTGCCCGGCATGGTGCTGGCCACACACGAGCGCGAGGCCCGGCACGGCTTTGCCCGGCCGCGCAACGGTTTTGCCTTTGTGGGCCTGATGGACAGGGTGGGGGACGGGCGCATCCGCAACGTCTTTCTGGCCATGCTCAAGCAGGAGCGGCGGGCACGGTACTGGCGTCGGCAGGACAGGCTGGACTTTACCGGCAACAAGGCCCGCGTGGTCAACCTGATGCTGCACCAGCTTGCGGAGAAGGAGTAGGGGAAGGTGTTATGAGCAAAACCATTGCCATTATCCAGGCCCGGCTTGGCTCCAGCCGTCTGCCGCTCAAGAGTCTGTTGTGTCTGCGCGGTCTGCCCGTCATCGACTGGGTGACGCGGCGGCTGGGGCAGGCTCGGCGGCTGGACGGACTCATGGTGGCCCTGCCGGACAGCCCTCTTGACCGTGTACTGCAGGAGCATCTTGAACGTCAGGGTGTTCCCTGCATGAGCGGGCCGGAGGATGACGTGCTGGAGCGTTTTCGTCAGGCTGCGGCACTGGCCGGGGCGGAGACCGTGGTGCGCGTCTGCGCGGACAATCCGTTGATTTGGGGCGAGGCTGTGGACAGGCTGGTAGCGCATTATGGCCGTACCGGCTGCGATTATGCCTACAACCACATCCCGCGTGGCAACCGCTGGCCCGATGGCCTGGGAGCCGAGATCTTTTCTCGCTCCCTGCTGGAAGAGATGGCCCATGCGGCCCAAAGTCCGGCCCAGAGGGAGCATTGCTGCAATTATATATGGGACAATGCGGATCGTTTTCGCATCAGCACCTTTGACCCGGCCGAGGCATGGCTGTGCCGCCCGGAACTCAGACTGGACATGGACAGCCCGGATGACTTCCGTCGTCTGGCCCTGCTGCCCATCGCGCCGGACATGGACGCCCGCGCCATCATTGACGCCTGTGATCGGGCAGAGGCGGCATACTGACCTAGAGTATTTTTTTGATTGAAACACTCTGTGTTTCAATCCATACGCTGCCTACGCTTCCCCGCAAAGCGGGACAAGCGCGGGAAAAGCGCGGTTTCCCAGCGGGCTGGACAAGTCCCGCTTGCTGACGGCGCGGGCGTCCGCTCTCCCAGCGAAGCTGGACAAGCGCGTCCGCCAGAGCGACTGCCATTTTCAATGGCATTTCGCTCTAATCCAGATTCAGGATGACGGCAAAAGCCCCAAAACCCACGCGCACCCGTGCGCCCGCTTCCAGAGCCGGCGGCACGGCAGTCTCCTTGCGCAGCAGGGCGCAGATCTGAGTGCCTTCGGGCAGGGCTGCCACGATTTCCACGGCCATTGCATCCTCGCGCACCCGCTCCACCACGGCATCATAGCTGTTTTCCGCATCCAGAGGCACGGCAGCCAGCGGGCTGACCAGCACCCAGGGGGCTTTGACGCTGGCATTGACCAGCTTGCCCTCCACAAGGGCAAGGCGGTGGCAGCTTTCATCGGTGATGCGAGCCAGAATGGTCAGCCCCCCGGCAGTGACCAGGCGCACATCCACCAAAAGGCCGTAATGGTGCAGGTGGGTGATCCGTCCCTGAAAAACATTACGGGCACTGGTCTGCATGGGGCGTTCTTTCTGGATGTGCTGGCGCAGGATGCGTCGGGCCTCGGCTGTATCGCAGCGCATCAGGCCAGCAGGGGACGTGCGCCGTCCCAAGAAAATATCCAGTGCGGGCAGGGGCAGGCCCTGCCGGGCCAGTTCCAGCGCACGGCTGCGCCGCAGACTGCGTGCGCAGAGCAAGCCCTTGGGCAATCCGCAAGCCGCATTGCAGCGGGCCATCACCCGCCGCACAAGACTGGCATCACAACGGGTCAGCGGGCCATCAGGCGGGCAGAGGCCGGGGTCGTCCAGTACCCGGCCAAGCCGGTGGCTGACCTCCAGTGGCAGGGGGACTTCCCGCGTCTGCGGCCCCGGTACCTGGATGCAGCCGTGCTGCCAGTCCAGATGCTCCCGGCAGAGGGAAAAGACCTCCTGCAAGCGCAGGGCACCGTGGCGCAACAGCATAAAGACCAGCCACATCCGCAAACGTGCCCAGCGTTCGCGTGGGCTGTTTGCGGCAGCTGCCTGCTGCCAGAACCAGGCCTCGGCAGCCAGTAATTCCTGTCGGCTGAGGCGGCTGCTGCCCTGAAGCAGGGCCGCAGAGTCCCGCCGCAGCAACTGCTGCCGCAGCCAGGCCAGTTCTGTCGGCGCAAGTGAGTGCAAAAGACTGGTCAGTTCTTCTTGTCTGACAGGGGGATCCATATTCCTTCCATAGCCAGAGGCAGGGCAAAAAACAGCCCCCGCACGTTTTTGGGCAAAGCGTGGCCGTATTGTTCTGCCCGGGACATTGTGACACTGTGCTGCAATCCACTCCATCTGTCCCGTGGAGGATATATGAAAGTCCGTGGCTTTGCCAGCATCGTTGTCCTTTGTTACGGCATGGTCTGTCTGCCCGCTGTAGCGGACAGGGCGCAGGCGGCAGAAGTGGTCGTCTCTGCTGCGGCCAGTCTGAGCAATGTTTTCAACGAGCTGAAAGCCCTGTTTGAAAAACAGCACCCCGGTCTTGTGGCCCATTGCAACTATGCTGCCTCTGGTGTGCTGTTCCGGCACATTCAGGAAGGCGCGCCCGTGGATGTGTTTGCCGCAGCCGATCAGATCACTATGGACAAGGCCGTGGCCGCCGGAGTGGTGGATGCCGCCAGCCGCAGAGATTTTGTCCGCAACAGCCTTGTGCTCATCGTACCCAGGGGGGGCAAACGTCCTGCCGCGCTGGCGGATCTGACCTCCTTTGCACGCATTGCCGTGGGCGCACCGGCCTCGGTACCGGCTGGCCGTTACGCAAAGGAGGCCCTGCAAAAGGCCGGGCTGTGGGATAGGCTGCAAGGGCAGTTGATCTTTGGCAATAACGTGCGTCAGGTGCTGGGCTATGTGGCACAGGGGGAGGTGGATGCAGGCCTCGTCTATGCCACAGACGCCCGGCAGCAGGCTGCCACCGTAGATGTGGTGATGCCTGTGCCGGGGCATGGCCCTGTACTCTACCCCATCGCCGTGGTCAGCACGGGTAAGGATCCCGCTATGGGCCAGGCTTTTCTGGACTTTGTACTGACGCCGGAGGCCGGGGCCGTGCTTGCCGGATATGGCTTTGAGCGGCCATAGAGCGAGAATACCGTTATGCAGCACACAGCGGAGAACCTGTTGCCAGCGGAGTGGCTTGGGCAGTCTGTCTGGCTGCCCCTGGAGCTTTCGCTCCGTATCGCGGGGCTGGCGACCCTTATTTCCTTTGTGGGGGCTGTCCTGGCGGCCTGGCTTCTGGCCCGTCGCCGTGGCCCGTTGCCAGCCATGCTGGATTCCCTTTGTACTCTGCCGCTGGTCTTGCCCCCCACGGTACTGGGCTATTATCTTATCCTCATGGTGGGGCGGCGGGGCGTGCTTGGGCCGTGGCTGGCCGAAATGGGCATCCAGCTGATCTTTTCCTGGCAGGGGGCTGTACTGGCGGCCACGGTGGTGGTTTTTCCCTTGCTCTACAAATCGGCACGGGCTGCACTGGAACAGGTGGACGCCCATCTTGAGGACGCTGCCCGTACCCTTGGAGCTTCAGAATGGCGGGTTTTTCTGACGGTCTCCCTGCCTCTTGCCGGGCGGGGCATCCTTGCCGGTCTCATGCTGGCCTTTGCCCGTGGCATGGGTGAGTTTGGTGCTACCCTGATGGTGGCGGGCAATATCCCCGGCAAAACGCAAACCCTGGCCCTTGCCATCTATGATGCCTTTCAGGCCGGGGAGGACATCCGGGCTGCCGGATTGGTGCTGGTAACGTCGCTGGTCTGTATCGGGCTGCTCATGACGGCAGAGCTGCTGCTGAAGCGGGGGGATAGCCGTGCTTGAGGTGCGGCTGCAAAAATGCTTTAGGGCCAGACGGGGGAGAGGGCGCAGCTTCAGCCTGGATGTGGCGTGGCACGTTACTGCCGGGCAAAGCCCTGTAGTGCTGTTTGGGTCTTCAGGCTCCGGCAAGAGCCTGACCCTGAACTGTCTGGCAGGGCTGAGCCGACCTGATGCCGGCTTTATCCGGCTGGGGGCAGACTGCCTTTATGACGGAGCCAGGGGGCTTTGCCTTCCGGCACGCAAGCGGCGCGTGGGCTATATGTTTCAGGATTATGCCCTGTTCCCGCATCTGGACGTGCTGCACAATGTGGCCTATGCCTGTACGGGCCTTGCAGGTCTTACGGGATTTGTGGGGCTGCGTGGCTGTGGGCGCATCCCTCCACGGCAGCGGGTGCGGGCGCAGGATCTGCTGGCACGGCTGGGGCTGGCCGAACTGGAAAGGGCATTCCCTGCCCAGCTTTCGGGTGGGCAACGCCAGCGAGTGGCCCTGGCCCGCGCGCTTTTTGCCGAGCCGCATCTGCTTTTGCTGGATGAGCCTTTTGCTGCGCTGGACACCATGCTGCGCGAGCAGCTCCGGCAGGAACTGCTCACGACGTTGCGCGGCCTGTCCATCCCCGCAGTTATCATCACGCACGATCCGGCCGATGTGGAGGCCTTTGCCCGGACAGTCATCCTGTACGAGCAGGGCCGGGCCAGGCTTGTGCCGGACTTTCCGACCCTGCGTCAGAGCTTTGCCTCGGCCGCCTGCTGTTTGCGTCATGTGCAGACGGCCGGGGAAGATATTGGGGAATCGGGGCTTGTTATTGCGAGAGACTGACCCGCTGGCCCGGTGTGAGCGTGAGACAGCGACAGGCCGGACAGCGTTGGGCCAGTTCTGCGGTAAAGGCTGTGGTATCCTGCGCCAGCACGGGGAAAGTCCCCCAGTGCATGGGGATAACGGTTGCACAGCCCAGAAGCTGACACGCCAGTGCCGCCTGCGCTGCGTCCATGGTGAAGACGCCACCGATGGGCAAGAGGGCCACATCGATCGTAAAGAGTTTGCCCCACAGCTCCATCCCGCTGAACACGCAGGTGTCCCCCGCGTGATAGATGGTGCGCCCATCGGGCATTTGCACGATATAGCCGGCAGGTGAGCCGGATTCGCTGGAATGGTAGGCCTGGGTCATGGTGATGCGCGCACCCTTGTGCGACACAGTGCCGCCCATGTTGAAGCCGATGCCGTTCAGAAGCTGGGCCTGCGGCACACCTGCGGCCACCAGTTTTTCGGCCGTTCCCACAATGGCCCCCAGCATGGCCCCGGAATCGCGGCAAATGTTGACGGCATCGCCCACATGGTCGCCGTGGTCGTGGGTGACCAGCACCACGTCCACCGGGCCGGGGCCAGTGTCGTCCAGGCCGGAAGCAGGGGTGAAAAAGGGGTCTATCAGGATGTCCAGCCCGGGGCTGGAAAGTTTGAAGGCCGAATGGCCATACCAGGTGATGTCGCTCATGTGGCTCCTTGCCGGACAAAGCGGCGTTGCTTGCAGTTTATGGATGCCGTATTTTTCCCACAAGCGGCGTTCCTTGTAAACTGTCGGGATCGCAGACTTGACAGCAGACCGGACAAGGCATATCACAAAGCCTCTGCGCGCCCGTAGCTCAGCCGGATAGAGCGTTGGCCTCCGGAGCCAAAGGCCGTGCGTTCGAATCGCGCCGGGCGCGCCAAGGATTTCAAGCCCTTACGTCACCAAACGGCGTAAGGGCATTTTTCTTCCCAACACCATTCCCGGCACACGCCACGCAAAAGCCCCAAAAATTATGATGGGAAGCCTTGCTGACAGGCAATAAAAAGCCGGGTTGCCCCGGCTGTGTGTCCGCTACCTATTCAAGAACTAAAACATCGGGCTTGCAATCAAGAAGCTCGTTCATATCAAGGTCAACCGTAAAGCCTTCTGGGTCTTCATAAACTTCTACAATGGTACCATGAGAACCTTTTGGTATCTTCATGCCGCCCCAGCCCAGAGAATCTTTTACGGTCACAACGCGGTCGTATAATTTCATTTTCCCCTCAGGGTAAAAAGACTCACACTTGGCAGACTACATACTCAAAAGCAACCGGGCATCCACCTGTAAAACATCCCCCAGCTTGCGGGCATTTTGCTTACCAATGGGCCGTTTGCCGTTCTCCATCTCGGAAATATGCCGCTTGGGTAAGCCTGTCAGGTCGGCAAGTTGCTGTTGCGTCAAGCCTTCCCGATGGCGCGCGCCCCGCAGGCTGATTGCAGGCAGGGCGGCGGCGTCAATCCCCAGAGCTTCACGCCACGCCACGGCGTCCCGCTCCTCTGCAATGCCATGTAGGCGCATAAAATCCCGAACCTCCCCCACTATCGCGGCGGGAACGGAAAAAGACAGAGTGACGGTATCGCCATTGGGATAGCCTTTGAGTTACACGGTGGGTAAGCCCCCTTCGAGGGGCTAGTATCTGATTTCAAACGAGCAGCATGATTTCCCATCGGCATATATTCGATAACTATGTCATACTGCGGAAATCTCTCTTTCAGACGCTCAGCATAGTACTTATTACGGTATTCCTCAGCAGAGGAGTAAACAATAATACGATCTTCATCAGCTACAGCAAATGTACTTTGTATGTGAAAAAACAGCAAAAAACATGAGTACAATGGCTGTTTTCCCAAAAGTATTTTTTACAAAACACCTCATGGTATCCACCTATATTGCCTTTTGCAAAATCAGGGGGATGGCGTGCAGCTCTCGGCTGATCTCCTCTGTGGAGCCAAGTTGCCAGTTCACATCGCTCCAGCCAAGGTGTTGGGCCACGGCCCTGGCTACCCCCGCCACGTTCAGGATGGGATGACGCTGGAAGACCTGCGGCAGTCCGTAGGTCAGGTTACAGGCAAGGCACTTGCCGGGCCGCTGGTGCAGCTCAAAGGCCAGCACGGCTCTGTCTGCCTCTACCGTGCGGCAGACCAGGCGGATGTCATACGCGCCTTCCTCTGCTCCGCCGAACAGGGCATCAAAAAAAGCATTGGTGCGTTCTTCTGCCGGAAAAATGCTGTCCAGAAATGCGTTGTCCACCATGGGATCCCTCCTTGCAGGCTTGGGCGCGGTACTCTCGGTAAGCGCAGTTTGCCCCATGTCCTGCCATGATGGCAAGCCCCACCACATCAGGCAATCAGGCAAAAAACGTGGCTACGTCTTCCCGACGGCATAGCTGATCATCTTTGGGCAGACGCTCCCACGCAAAGCGGGGCAGCAGTTCTGCCGGGCTCGCTGTCTGCTTCACGGGCAACAGCCCCGCACGCCAGCCCAAGAAACCCACGATACGCCGGGCATCTGCCCCCTGTTGACGCAATTCCCGTATGGCAAGGCTCTGATGCCGTTTTGCCAGCCTCTCGCCATCACCGTCCAGTAAAAGAGGCACATGCCCGTACTGCGGCGCAGCATAGCCCAACAGGGCCAGGATAGCCAGTTGACGCGGTGTAGAAGGCAGGATGTCCCGCCCGCGCACCACCTGTGTGACACCCATCAGGGCATCATCCACAGCGACTGCGAGCTGGTAGGCCCAAACCCCGTCCGAGCGGCGCAGGGCAAAGTCTCCGCCACAGTGGACAAGGCTGGCCTCCTGCGGCCCCAGGGCAAGGTCGATAAAACACAGAGGTTCGGACGGGCAGCGCAGACGCAGACTGGCCTTGCGACCACTGGCACGGTGTGCGGCACATTCTTCTGCTGACAGATCACGGCAGGTTCCGGGATAGGGCGCGCCCGCGTCATCCAGATGGGGTGCACCAGCCAGCTGACGCAGCTCCCTGCGGGTACAGAAACAGGGATAGACCAGACCGGCCGCTTCCAGCCGCTGCACAGCGGCTGCGTACAGTGCGCCCCGCTGGCTCTGCCGATAGCTGCCAGCCGGGCCGCCCACGTCAGGGCCTTCGTCCCAGTCCAGTCCCAGCCAGCGCAGGTCTTCAAGCATGGCATCGGTATAGACGGGACGGGAACGCTGGGGGTCAATGTCCTCCAGACGTAAAATGACCCTGCCCCCGGCAGAACGTGCAGCCAGCCAGGCCAGCAGAAAGGCCCAGACATTGCCCAGATGGATATATCCCGTAGGGCTGGGGGCCAGACGCCCGCAGACGCTGGCCGAAGGGGACATGATTATTTCTTGTTCCAGGGCATGGCGGCCAGAAGGCGGCCAAGCCCACAAAAGCCTGTAATCCCCGCAAACATCAGCCCGCCCCCCACAAAAGCCGAGAGCCAGAGCATAGCAGGTGCGGCAAGGCTGCCAACCAGCCCCAGCAAGACCAGTGCCCCGGCCCCAACCTGCACCTGCCTGTCAATGGGCAGCCCCTTTTGGACGCGCTCCACCGGCAGACCGGCCTTCTCCCACGCGTCCACGCCGCCTTCAAGCTGCCATGCCGGGCCGTGGGCCAGCGTCTGCAACAAATCGCTCTGCTTGGTGGTGCGTCTGCCGGAGTGGCAGGTAAAAACAATGGCTTTGTCTTTCTGTGCGGGTGCAAGCGTCATCCAGCGGATAACGGACAATGGTGCAGCTTCTGCGCCGGGAACGCGCACGCTTGCCATTTCTGCTGGTTCGCGGATGTCAACAAGGCGGATGCTGCCATCCTGCAATTTTTGCATGGTCTCGGCAGGGCTGATAACAGGGAGCATAACAAATCCTTGAGGTCAGGAACGCCGCTGCTGCTTGCGCTGTTTTTGCGCTGGCTTGCCCTGGGCCATGTTGGCGTTCTTTTTTCGTTGTTGAGTTCTGGCCTGCTGGGAACGCCGCTTTTCGCCCTTGCGGACTTCTGCGCGACGTTTTTCGGCCTTGCGCGCCTCTGCACGGCGTTTGTCTGCTTTTCTGGCTTCAGCGCGGCGTTTTTCTGCCTTGCGGGCCTCGGCCTTGGGCTGCTGTTTTTTCTGTTTGACCGCAACAGTCTGTTTTTTGGGGGCTGACTGCCCTGTGCGGGCAGAGGCCGTGCCCTCCTGACTGTGATCCAACTCGCGCAGGGCCTTTTCTTCGGCGTAGTCGGCAAGACGTATCTGGGTGAGCAACTCGTCGCCGCCCTCCAGGCTGACCCGGCGCGCCCCCAGAAAGGTGGTGCTGAAGTAGGAGTCTGTCAAGCGATTGATACGGACGGTCTTGCGCCGCTGGGGGCTGTGGATGAACTTGCCGTCACCCACATATATGCCGGTATGGTAGCCCCGCCGGGGATGGCGAAAGGCAACGATATCCCCTGGGCGCATTTCGCTGACTTCGGTGATGTGCTCGCCCACGCGGGACTGCTCCCGCGCAGTGCGGGGCAAAGAGACGCCCACACTCTTGTAGGCCCAAAGCACAAGGCCGGAGCAGTCAAAACCGCCGGGCCTGGTACCGCCGAACACATAGGGGGTGCCGATGGCCGCATGGGCCTGTTCCAAAAGTTTTTCCTCGGCTTCTGCCCGCTGCTTTTCCCGGGCCTGGGCTTCGGCCGCCAGACGGGCAGCTTCCAGCTCCTCCGGGCTTGGCTCCCGTTTGAGACCACAGCCCACCATGCTGACACAAAACACAAGCAGCACGCACAGCTTCAGATATTTCCCCATTCTCCATCCTTTGTGCACACAACACAGGTATCAAAAGACAAAACAAGGCTGACGTGCAGGGCCATGCCCTGCCACGCAACCAAATACTGCCCCCTCAGGCGCGATCCCTGTCAGGCGTCAGGCTCGTATGTCCAGCACCGTCCCCAGCATGTCGTCCGCTGTTCTGACAACGACGGCATTGGCTTCAAAGCTGCGCTGGGTACTGATCATGGAGGTCATCTCACGGGCCAGATCCGTACCGCTGGGCGATATGCTCAGGCTATCCCCCCCAAACACGCCCGATACAGTATCCTGACCGGGCGAACGGGCAAGTCCGTCCCCCTGGCTGACGGCATTGAGCCGTACCCCCCTGTCCTGCGGGGCATCGGCATAATGAGCGCGCTGCGGCTCAAAGGCGTCTGTATTGACATTGGCCACATTGTGGGTACCGATGGCCATGCCCCATGAATGGACACCAAGGGCAGAAGCCCCGACCTGCATACTGCTGCTTACACTCATATGCCCCTCTTTTGGCTAGTATAGCCCAAAAGTCAGCGGGGTGTCTAGCCCGCGTTGATCTTTCCATCCTCCACCCTGTACAGGGCTGCGCCGGGGGCAGCAGCCCGCAGTATTTCCACCATGTGCGGCTGGCAGGTAAAATAGAACAGCTGGTGGGTTTGGCCGTCATCCCCCTCGCTGAGGGAGGCAAAGGCCCGCGCCGTACGTTCTGCCCGTTCCGGGTCAAAGTTGACAAGCACTTCGTCCATGATGATGGGCAGGGGCGTGGCATGGCTGGCATGACTTTTGATATAGGCCAGCCGCAGGGCCAGATAGGCCTGTTCCTGCGCGCCACGGCTCAGGGCTTCTGGTGCTAGGGGTTCGCCCTGCTGCGGCAGGATGGCAAGGCTGGAATCTTCCAGCGAGGCACTGATGCCGCGCCACCGCTGTCCGGTAATGCGGGCAAATATCTCCGAGGCCTGTCGGATGACCTCTGGCTGGCGTTCTCGCTCAAAGGTCAGCTTGGCCTCGCGCAGGATCTCTCGCGCAAGGGAGTTGCGCGCCCAGGTGCGGGACATCCGCTCCATGCTTTCCAGCAGAAGGGCCTCCTGCTGACGCAAGGAACTCAGGTCATCAGTACGGGAAAGGGCAGCCACCCCGGCGTCCAGTTCGGCCACTCCGGCAGCCAGGCGTTCCTCCTCTGTCTGCAACTGTTCCAGCTCGTTCTGGACGAGGATGTGGCGTTTTTCCTGACTGTCCTGTTCTTCCTCCTGAAAGGAGGCCAGAAAGTCCGCCAGGGGCAACTTGCCGGCGGCCAGTTTCAGGGCATCTTCCAGATCAGCGCGGCGTTGACGGCGGCTGCGTTCCTCTTCGCGCTGGGCTGCCATACGCAAGAAGTCTTCGGCATCCTGGGCCCCGGCCAGGGCCAGCAGGTCATTCTCGTTGTGGCGGGCTTCGGCCAAGGCTGCTTCACCCGCACGCAGTCCGTCCTCCTCCTCGGCCATCAGGCCGGCAAGGCGGGTCTTTTCGGCCTGAGCCCGGTCAGCAGCTTCGGCATCGCTGAGGGCAGTATCCAGACTTTGCAGCCAGTCGATGTCCCCTGTGTCGCCCTCCTCACCGGGCAAGGGTGTGCGACCAAGGCTTTCGAGCAGGGTGGCCAGAGGCTCTCGCAGGGCCGCCAGCTCTGCCAGACTTTGGGCCTGTTCGCTACGGGCGCGTTCCAGCGCGGATTCTGCCGCGAGGCAATTTTCCATGTAGTTGAAGCCTTCGCGCACGGTTTCCGGGTCAAGCTCCTCGCCAAGGCCGAGGCCCTGCAGGCAGTGGCTCCAGTTTTCCCGTGCGTTGGCAAGCCGCTCCTCGGCAATGCGCAGGGCATCCACCCCCTGTCCCTGACGGGTTTGGGCGCGAGCCAGCTCGTTTTCATGATTTTGCAGTGCGGCCGTGGCCTTGATGCGCTGTTCGCGGGCAGCATCGGCCTCCCGGCAGGATTCCAGCACAAGCCGTACCGCATCGGTCAGGGCCATGCTGTTTGCCGTGGGCAAGATGGCTTGCGGGGCAACCGACGTGTCTTCCTGGGCTGCGGGGGCGTCCTGTTCGTCCTGTGGCGTAATGGGTGGGGGTGGGGCCAGGCGTTCTGCCACAGGGGGCAGACTGCACATGCGGTTTTCCATCTGCTCGATGGCTTCGTTCAGGCTGTGCAGTTCGGCCTGGGCTGTGGTGACGCCCGTCAGAGCCATACGGGCAGATTCGGCCCGCGCAAAAAAGGCGGCAGCCCCTTCGGGCGAGGGTACATTGCCCACCCGCAGTGAAAGCATCAGCTCGTGCCAGCGGCGGCGCGTCTGCTGTACACGGCCTTCGGCTTCGTGGGCCTTGCCCTGCTGCATGCCCACCTGTGCGCGTGCCAAGCCCATTTCCTGCTTGAGGGCATCCATATCCTGCCGGGCGCGTTCCTCGTGGAAGCACTGCTCACGCTCGCGCTCCAGCAGTACTTCCGTAGCTTCAAGGGTAATGGGGTCAGCACTTTCGATCTCTGCTGTCAGGCAGAGCTGACGGGCCTGTTCTTCCAGCTCGGCCAGATGCAGGGCGCAGGTTTCGCGCCGGCTGCGAAGCTGCTCCATTTCGAGCTTGTGCTGTTTGGCTTCAGGGCCGGAGCGCGGCACGCCTCCGGCCAGAAAGGCTACACCGCAGGTGAGTACCAGATAGCCTGACCAGAGGGTTATGGGCACGGTAAATGTGGGCGTGAGGGCAAATTCGTTGATGCCATAAAACCAGTGCGCCCCCAGCATGGCCATGCCCCCGGCAAGCAGAATCAGCCCCAGCAGCATGAGCGGCAGACTTTTTACCGGTGATGGGGCTTTTTCTGTGGCGATCCTTTCATCCAGCTCGCGCAGACGATCTTGCTCTGTGCCAATACTGGAAGCCAGGGCGCGCAACTGACGCAGTGCCGTGGTACGGGTATCCAGATTCTCCCGGCTAGGGCCGCCCCAACTGCGCTGGGCCTCGCGCAGCTCGTCCATCTTGCGTTTGACAGCGTCCACCTGCTCCTGTGCCTGTTGGACGGCCAGACTGGCCTCCTGCGCTTCCTGCAGCAGAGTCTGCATTTCTCCGGCAAGTTCCAGGGCTTCCTGCTGGCGGTCCAGCAGATTGTCCAGGGCCGCGCCTTGTGCTTCGGCATCCTCGGCAGAGGCGGCCTGGCCGGGCCGGACAGGCATGGTCAGACGCAGTGGGCCAAAGGCACGGGCAAAGGCCGTACGGGCATTTTGCAGGGCGCGTTCACGTCCGGGCAACTGGCGGCGATTATCCTCAAGACGGGCAAGAGTATGGCGCAGCTCATCGCGGGCTTCATCACCCAGGGCTGCCACCGGGGCTGGCAAGAGGGCAAGGGCGTTACGGGCGGTAGTGATGTCGCGCTCGGCCAGCTCCACATCCCGGTTGGCCTGGGCCAGACTGTCCACAGCAGCCTGATGGGCCAGGGCAGACGCGCTCATTTCCCGCGCCTGTTTTTCAAGGTCTTCGCGGGCAAAGAGGGAACGGTCAGTGGCACGGATACGCGCACAGTCCCAGTCCGGCCCAAGGCGAGCCAGTTCCCGTGCAAGGTCGGCCTCGGCGCGGCGGCAATTTTCCTTCTGGCCGGGCAAGGCACCCAAGGCCTGCCGGAAGCCGCTTTTGCGTTCAGCCAGGCGGCGCAGCTGGGGCAGGGACTGGAGCAGGGGTAGGTCCACCGTAATGGCCTGATGGCGTTGCCGCAGCCGGGCCAGTTTTTCATTTTGGGCGGCCACCTGCCGTTCACAGGTTTCGCGGGCTTCCTGCAAGCGGGCCAGTCGGGCCGGGCCGTTTTCGGGAAAGGTGGGGCTGGTGGAGGGGATACGCTCAAGGCTCAAGCCCAGCACGCGCCATTCATCCCACTGCCGCCAGACGCCAAGGCGGCGTTCCAGCAGACGGCGTTCTTCTTCCAGCGTGCCCTTGTGCTGGCGCAGGGCATTCAGGGCCTCGCGTTTTTCGGCCAACTCCCTGGCCTTGGCGTCAAAGCCCGCGCATTGCAGGGTCACCTCCTCGATCCTGCTGCGGATCTCCTCCAGTTGGCGCAGGGCCGCGTTCAGAGGCGGATTGCTGCCATTCCGCCTGAAGATCTCATCGCACTGTCGGTCAAGCAGACGGATAGCCTCGCCCGGCGCACGCAGACCCGGCCCGAAACTCGCGCCGTAGAGCGCGCTGCGCACCTCATCGGCACTGAGGCTTTCCAGACGCTCCAACTCACTCAGGCTGAAGCCAAAAACATTACAGTATACTTCGCGGCTGATGCCCTGCATGATTTGCTGCCATAGCTCTGGCGCAAGGGATGTGCCATCGGCGCGGCAAAGGTTGAAGCTACCGCCGCCCGGGCCGGGCCGCCGTGTCAGGTGGACGGCTTCCTGCCCCGGCAGACGCAGGACAAGGCTGCCCCCGGCCTGTCCGTTGTGGAGCGGAGCAAAACTGCGCCGGGCTTCGCGGCTGCGCGGGGCAGGGTAACCAGCCAGACAGGAACGCAAAAATTCCAGACAGGTGGATTTGCCCGCCTCGTTGCGCCCCAAAAAGATGGAAAGGCCCGGCGGCAGGTCGTCCACCTGCACATCGGACAGGATGCCAAAGCCATCTATGCGGAAGGAGGAAATATACATCAGCGCAGCTCCAGAAGATCCATGCAAAGGCGTTCGGCTTCGTCCAGCAGTTCCCGCATTTCGGCGTCATCGGGCTGGGCCAGTGCCCTGCGCAGACGACTGTGCCCAAAAAGCGGCTCCAGCGCAGTGCGCCCCAGCCGTTGCAGGGTATCCCCTTCCTCCCGCATCTGCTGCACAAGGCGCAGACTTTGGCCAAGGATGTCCTCCCGCTGACGGTATTCGTCCATATCGGCCAGGGGGCGGGTTTCGATGCGCATATCCTTGATCCAGATCCCCGGCGCACCGGTGCTGAAATGAAACAACCGTTCAGCCAGGTCAGTGCGGGTGGCATTGTCGCGCAGCAGGGTATCCAACGGGGTGCGCCCGCTCAGGGCAAGACGCACCACCAGCCCCTTGCAGCCGGGGTCGACACTGTCGGCAAGGCTTTCCAGCCGCTGACAGAGGCGGCGTTCCACCTCATCAATGTGGCTGACACCTTCAAGACTGATGTCCAGCTTTTCCCACTGTACCGGGCCAAGCCGCAGGAAGCGGGATGCGCAGTCCCAGCCAGCGGCAGTGGGAGTGGCTGTCACCAGCAGACAGCCGCGCGGCCCGCTTTCATTGATGTGCAAGCCCTGGGTGCTGCCGGGATAGGCCACGAAGGGCTGGCGGCAGAGTTCGCGCCGCTCGTGGACGTGCCCCAGTGCCCAGGCGTCCAGACCACTGGCACGGAGGTCATCAAGGGAGCAGGGGGCGTAGCGGTCGGCCTTGTGTTCGCCTTCTACCGTGCAGTGGAGCACACCGAGCTGGAAGCAGTCGTAGTGCTCGTCCCGCGAAAAGAAGCGGGCCAGGTTGCGACCTTCGCGCAGACTGGCATGGCTGATGCCGTGGACAAGGGCCAGCGGCTCTCCCTGACGTTCCAGCAGATGGCGTTCCGGTTCTGGGCCGAAGATGGTCACGTTTTCGGGCCAGTCCACCGTGGTAAGGCGTGAATCCAACGGGTCGTGGTTGCCGTGGGCCAGAAAAACGCGGATCCCAGCCTGTTGCAGGCGGCGGCAACCGTCTCGCAGACGCAACTGGGCTTTGACGCTGTGGTTTTCCTGATTGTAGATGTCACCCGCAAGGACAAGAAAATCCGGCTTTTCGGCCTCGCAGTGGCCAAAGAGGCGGTCAAGGGCGGTGAAGGTGGCCTCCTGCATCAGGCGCACAAGGCTGCCTTCCTGCGCGGCCTCACGCACAAGCCCCTGGAAGGGGGTGTCCAGATGCAGGTCGGCCGCGTGGATGTAACGGATCGCGTCCATGCCAAAGCCTCACTCGTGGGGATGATTTCAGGCAAAAGTCTAGACTTTTTCAAGTTGCCTGACAAGCGCGTACAGGCAGATCATGCCGCGCACGTGAAGGTGGCTTATTGTGGCAGGACTTCAAGGCACCGTCAGCGACCTCATTCTACCCGAATGGGCGGCGCATGGCCTCCGGCCTGGAGCATGGCACCCATATGACGGCGGGCCAGATGCAATTCGCTTTCGCTCACCGGGGGCATGTCCGGTGGGCGGGTGTTGCCCATGTCATTGCCTTCGGCCACAATGACAAGGGCGGCGGCCATCCGTCCCATCACGCAAAAAAAGCGCACAGGCTGCCAGCCGTGTTCCTTGACCCATTGGGCCGCCTTGGGAGAATATAAAAAGTCGGGCTTGCCCTGCCGCTGGACAGGGTGGGCCTCCTCCTGATTGCTCTGTGCCCAGTTCCGAAAGGCGGGCAACAGTTCCAGAAAGGAGAGCAACTCCTTTTCCTGCACGGGGGGCTGTTTTTCATACACCGTGGCCGTGGCCTTTTTCTGGCTGGCCCGTGCGGCGTGGGCTTCGGGAGGGGTACACGGTGGCAAGGGGGCCAGGGTCAGCAGGGCCGCGCCCAGCACGACCCCGGTCAACCCCTTGCGAATACTGGATACCCTCAATATCGGGGATGTCATCAATACTGAACCGCGCTGATTTTGGAAAGTCTGTCCATATTGTGGTAGGATTCCACATAGCGCAGGGTACCGGTCTTGCCGCGCAGCACCAGCGAGTGCGTCACGGCATGTTTGCCGCTGTACCGTACACCGCGCAGGAATTCCCCACCGGAAATGCCCGTGGCAGCAAAGAAGCAGTCATCGCTCTTCACCAGATCATTGACGGTCAGTACTTCGCGGATATCGATGCCCGCCTCGTTGATAGCTTCTTTTTCCACATAGGACTGCGGGTCAAGCCGGGCCAGGATCTGTCCGCCCATGCCCTTGATGGCGCAGGCCGCCAGCACGCCTTCGGGCGTACCGCCGGTTCCCATCATCATGTCCACTTCCGAACGGGGATCCACGGCCATCAACGCGCCAGCCACGTCACCATCTGTCTGGAGCTGGATGCGTGCGCCAGCGGAGCGGATCTCCTCAATAAGCCGTTCGTGCCGGGGTTTGTCCAGCACAAAGACCACCAGATCCTGGATACGCTTGCCCAGCGCACCAGCCACACTGGCAAGGTTTTCCTTGACCGGGGCATCCAGATCCACCACTTCGCGGGCTTCCTTGGAAACCACCAGCTTCTGCATATAAAAGCTCGGCCCGGGGTTGAACATACTGCCACGCGGGGCCACGGCCACTACCGAAATGGCGTTGGGCCGCCCATAGGCCAGCAGACTGGTGCCTTCCACCGGGTCAACGGCCACGTCAAGCAGGGGGCCAGCCCCCTGTCCCACCCTTTCTCCATTGGAGAGCATGGGGGCCTTGTCCTTTTCTCCTTCACCGATGACCACAAGGCCATCGATGTACAATGTGCCGAAGGAATTGCGCATGGCCTCTACCGCTGCTCCGTCCCCGGCGTTTTTGTCGCCACGGCCAAGCCAGCGTGCCGATGCAAGGGCGGCAGCTTCAGTAATGCGAACAATGTCAAGGGCCAAGTTTCTTTCTGGTGCTTCAGCCATGATCTCCTCCGCTGAACTTTCTTGGGTTGCCCCTGTTTTACTCCACTGCGTGTCTCTCTTCAAGAAAAATCAGGCAGACGGTAGCGTCCGTTCAAGGGGATGCGCCAGCCCTGCCCAAAGGGCATATCACTTATCACAAGGGCTGGCGGCAACTGCCGTCGCTTGAACTCTGCTGCAAACAGTCTGCGCCGCACGTCCGACCCGACAGCATCAAGCATGTATCCGGGCCGGGGCCGCAGGCATTGCGCCAGCAGGGGGTCAAGCACATCGTAGGGAGGCAGGGTGTCGCTGTCCTTCTGATTGGGGGCAAGCTCGGCTGAGGGTTCCTTTTCCAGAACGCGCTGCGGGATGACCTCCTCCCCTCGCCATTGATTGTACCAACGCCCCAGCGCAAAAACCTCGCTCTTGCTCAGGTCGCCAATGACGCTGAGCGCGCCCACGCTGTCGCCGTACAGGGTGCAGTAGCCCATGCCCGCCTCGCTCTTGTTGCCCGTATTGAGCACCAGAGCCCGTGCCCGGTTGGCCAGGCAGGTCAGCAATGTGCCACGGATGCGCGACTGCACGTTCTCAAAGGTGGATTCTCCCTCCCAGGGCGCAAACTGCTCCAAACCGGGGGCCAGGCTTTGGGCAAAGCTCTGCATCAGTGGTTCAATGGGCAGACAGATGGTGGTCACGCCAAGGTTGTCGGCCAGACGGCGGGCATCCTCCAGCGAAGCCTCACTGGTGTAGGGCGAAGGCATCAAGACTGCGCTGACGCGCTCCGACCCCAGGGCAGCAGCCGCAATGCAGCAGACAAGGGCTGAATCCATCCCGCCAGAAAGGCCCAGCAAGACCTGCTCTGCCCCGCATTTGGCCACAAAGTCATGCACACCAAGCACCAGGGCACGCCAGCAGGCCTCCTCCGGGCAGGCGCACTGCGCTTCTATGCGGTTGCTGGTCTTCTCCTTGCTGTCAGAGGCACATCCCACAAGCAGCAGGTCCTCCTCAAAGGCCCGTGCGCGGGCCAGCAGGCGGCCTGTGGGGTCAAAGGCAGTGGACTGGCCGTTGTACACATGGACATCGGTGCCCCCTACCATATTGACCGAAAAAAGGTGGATATGATGCCGCGCCGCCACATGGGAGAGCAAATGCTCCATTTCGCTCTGGATACCCAGCCTGAACGGTGTTGCCGTCATGTGTACCACGGCATCCACACCGCGCTGGATCATTTCCATCAGGGGATTATGCCCGCTGGCGTAAGGGGTTTTCCAAAAAGAGCTGCCACCGCCCGAAGCCCCCTCACACAGCACGACCCCCAGCCGCCAGCCACACAGGCTGATGATGCCGCAGGAGATGCCCCTGTCAAAATGGTACAGGTCGCCCTCATGGCCGGGATTGCGCCCCAGACCCTGATAGACCTTGCGTGATGCCACCTGCCAGCCGCCGTTCCTGACAAGGGCAGCCGCGTTGGAAAGCAGCCCCGTGGCATACACGCTGGGCACAGGCACACCCACCAGCAGGGGAGGGCCATCGGCAAGGGCTTTGGCCAGATGATCCAGCGCGGCGCGGCAGCCGGGGGCAAAGTCGGGCGCGCACAGGTATTCCCCCGGCGTGACACCGCACAGGGCAAGCTCTGGTGTAACACAAAGGTCTGCCCCGGCCCGTGCGGCCCGCCGGGCTGCCAGCAGCACACGCTCCAGATTGCCGACCACATCACCGCTGACGCTGTTGCACTGTAACAAGGCGACTTTCATCATTCCATCCCAGTTGAGGTAAACAGGCCAGACTCAAAAACAGCCGTGCAGCGGCCCGCCGGGCGCGGCCAGGGCCTCCACCCTGCGGACGACATCCGCATCCTCCTCCAGCGGCGGCGCATGAAAGGGCTTGAGCCGGGCATCCAGCAATAACGGAGCGGCACAAGCCCAGTGCTTGGCAACCTGCCGGGCATCTGCCCCATAACTGTCTGTGGCCGGATCGGAACGGGTAAAGACCGTCCAGAGAAAGTTATCCAGACTGGCAGTGGCAAAGCCACTGTCATCCACCACAGCCAGCAGAGGGAAAGCCTCTGCCTGCTCCCAGCCTTGCAGACAGCGGGCCAGCTCTTCCATGCGGGCGTCCTGCTCACCCCGGCCAAGCCCGTGGCGCGGCCCGCGCAGCACCAGCATACCCGGCCCGGCCACGCGGGCATCGCCAAAGCCATCGGGCAGGGCTGGCAGGCTGCGCAGCTCCGTGCCCAGCTCCCGCCGCTTTGGCCCGGCCGCAACCCAGACCAGCTTGGAGCCTTCGTGCAGGCCGCTGCCGGTATAGTCCAGCGTGTCGTTGGTCGTGCAGGTGATAAAATGCAGGTCGCGGGCAAAATCCGTGCGTTCCAGCATATGGCGGAAAAAGGCCCCCACATCACGGGCGCACAGGCCGGGGGCATCCTCATGGGCGGCCACCAGCAGATATTTGGCCAGGGCGGTCTGGCTGGTACCCAGCAGGTGCATGGCGGCGGTCAAAATTTCACGCGGGCGGCGCACCTCCTCATAGGGGGTGTAGCGTTCACTGCCCAGGGCCAGCAAGAGTGGATGTACCCCGGCGGCGTCCACGGCGTGGACTTCTCGCACCCCGGCAAAAACCTGCGGGATGAGCGGGCCGGTCAGTTCGTGGATAAAGTCGCCAAAGACGGTATCTTCCTGCGGGGGACGCCCCACCGTGGTGAAGGGCCAGATGGCGTCCGGCCGGTGATACACGGCCTCTACCTGCACTGCCGGGAAGTCGTGGGCAAGGCTGTAGTAGCCCAGGTGGTCGCCAAAGGGGCCTTCTGGTCGCAGCGTGCGGCTGATGCGCCCCACAATGCAGAAATCTGCCTCGGCCAGCACAGGCAGGGCCATGCCCGACACACGGGCCAGCTCCATACGCCGCCCCCCCAGCAATCCGGCAAAGCGCAGTTCCGAAAGCCCTTCGGGCAGGGGCATGACCGCCGCCACAGCAAGGGAGGGCGGCCCCCCCACATAGATATGCACCGGCAAGTCATTGCCCCGTTCCAAAGCGTGGGCGTGGTGTACACCGATACCCCGGTGGATCTGATAGTGCAGGCCCACCTCATCAGGGGCATAGGCATTGCCCGACAACTGCACCCGGTACATGCCAAGATTGGAGGCATCCAGCCCCGGCCGGGCCGGGTCTTCGCTATAGACCAGCGGCAGGGTGATGAAGGGGCCGCCGTCCCTGGGCCAGCAGGTCAGTTGCGGCAGGTCGGTCAGACGGCAACGCCCGGCCAGCACCGGCACTCTGGCCGTATCCCGCACGCGCCTTGCCCGTGGCAGCATCCACCACAATCCCGGCAGGGCGGGCAGCCCCTGCCACGGCCGGGCCAGCAGGGCCGCCGGGTCAGCCTTGGCCGCCAGCACGGCCTCTACAGCGCGCAAACTGTCCCGAAAAATATAGCGCAGCCGCTCCCGCGTACCATAAAGATTGGCCAGCATGGGAAAGCGCGTCCCCCGCACCCGTGTAAAGAGCAGGGCCGGGCCTTTGGCCTGAAAAGCACGTCGTTGTATAATGCCCAGTTCCTGATCGGGATCCAGCTCCACATCCACACGCCGGAGCTGCCCCTGTGCCTCAAGGTCGCGCACGCATTGGGCAAGGTTTGCATGGGCCATCAGATCGGCTCCTTTACTGCACTTTACAGCGGCTCCACGGCCGCCAGTTGGCGATGGCCGGCCAGTACCTCACAAAAGTCGCCCAGGATACGGGCGTGGTCAAAGGCCATGTCCGCAGGCAGGGCATCCAACGGGTAAAAACGGGCATCGGCGGCATCATCCCCGGCAGACAGGGCGGCCAGATCCTGCGCCCGCCCGGTAAAGACCAGCCCCAGGGTGTGCTGGCGCGGGTCACGTCCGGGGCTGGAATACACTCCCAGAAGTCCTGTCAGCTCCACGTCAAGCCCTGTTTCCTCACGCATTTCGCGGATGGCTGCGGCCTCGGCCTGTTCGCCCTCGTCAATAAAACCGCCGGGCAGGGCATGACCAAGGGGGGGATTGCGCCGCCGGATGAGCAGTACGCCGCGTTCCGGCTCATAGATGATGACATCCGCCGTGGGCGTGGGATTACGAAAGGTAGTGTATGTTTTGCCGCAGTGGGGACATTCCAGACTGACTTTCATGCCTGTCATGGTAAGCCAGAGCTGCCAAGGCCGCAAGGCCCGTGTGGCGGGGCTTAAATCAAGCACTCAACAAATAAAAAAGTTTTCCGATACGAATTTCTCTCTCAAAAATGATATATTTAATGCTATTTTTGCAAAAATACATTTCACATCCACGAGGGCATTTAAAAAATATCTGCAATTACAGTATGTTATAATACGTTTCTGCATTGGCACATGGCTTGCTTTTAACAGTCAACATCACATTGGAGCAAGCCATGATCATTCTTCTTCTGGCCATCGCCATGCTTGTTGGTGGCCTCATCGGAACTGTGGGGGTAGGTGGTATTTTACTGATACCTGCCCTGAGCAGCCTTGGAGGCCTAAGTACACATGCAGCTATGGCCACATCTCTTTTCAGTTTCATTTTTACCGGTATTCTGGGGACCTGGCTATACTGCAAACATGGCAGTATCTGCTGGGGTATTACCATCCCAGTCTGTATCGGAGGGCTTATAGGCGGATACCCCGGTGCCCTGGCCAACTCTCTTGCCCCAGCATGGATACTCAATCTCATCCTGGGCTGTATTATTATCTTTGCTGGCATCTATGCACTGTTCCCTGCCAAGGGAGGCAGCATTACCTATAAGCCGGGTGACTACAGGCAACGCATACAGCTTCTTCTTATTGGAGCCATTGTAGGTTGTGGCTCTGGTCTGACAGGCGTTGGTGGCCCCGTGCTTTCCGTCCCCTTCATGGTCATTTTGGGTTTTCCCCCTCTCGTGTCCATAGCTACCAGCCAAGTCATCCAAATCACAGCTGCCACTTCTGGATCTATCAGCAACTTTACCAATGGTTTTGTTGACCTCCACATGGCTCTGATGGTCACGGTAGCGGAGCTTATTGGTGTTATGGCCGGTGTCAGACTGGCCCACAGCATCTCGTCCGGTGTTCTGAAAAAAATAGTTTCCATCGTCTGTATCCTGGTAGGCGGCTTCATCTTTGTCCGCGCATTGGTGCAGGCCTGAAAACTACAACCCTAAATAAGGAGATTCCCATGCCTCTCAATCTCGAAGAACGTCCTATTTTCATGATTGGAGCCGAACGCTCCGGGACAACCCTGGTGATGGCCTTGCTGGGCTGCCATTCCCGTATCGCTGTACCCGAGGTGGTCTGGTACTATCCCCGCTTTTATCCCTACCTGCATACCTATGGTGACCTTTCCATCGAAGCCAACTTCCGAACCTTGGCCCAGGAAATGGTCTTTGGACTCAAGACACCATTCTGGGGGATGCAGGTCAACCCCCGTACCATTGTTGATGAAGTTATTGAGCTGGCCCCTGAGCGCAGCTTTGCCGGCCTGTACGCGGGTATGCATCTGCGCTTTGCCCAATATGTAAATAAACCTCGTTGGGGAGAAAAAACACCGCATAACCTCTATTTCGTTGGCCCCATGCATAACGATTTCCCCAATGCCCAGTTTATTTACATTACCCGCGATGGCCGTGATGCCAGCGTAGATTATATGGAATCCTCCTTCGGCCCCACCAACATCTATTGTGCCGCCGATTCCTGGAAACGCTGCTGGAACGCAGTCAAGGAGTGGCGTGAACCCCTGCGCGAAAAAGGCCTGTGGCTGGACGTACGTTATGAAGAACTGGTGCGTGAGCCGGAAAAAGTCATGCGCGGTGTTTGCGAATTCCTGAACGAAGACTTTGAAGAAGGCATATTTGAATTCTACAAGACTGATATGTGCAAAGCCCGAGGTGCATCACGTGATCATGCCCCACTGGGTAAACCAATCAGTGATAAGTATATCGGCATCCACAAGGATCTTCTCTCCCTACGTGACCAGCGTATCTTTGCCGCTGTGGCTGGCAAAGAACTGGAAGAAGCCGGTTATGTCAATACTGTTGAGCCTGAAATGCCCAGCCAACTCATGATTAACAAATATATTGAATTTGATGGGCGCGTCCGTGCTGCCACATTGGATGGTTTTGAAGGTCATATAGTTTATGAAAGCTATAATGACTGGCTTATTGACCAACGTGAAGAACGCCGCAAAAAGGGATTATGGAGCCCAGATACAGCTCCAAAGATTTTCCCTACTGGTGACCAAAACGAAGAATATATTATTGGACAGCGCGCGTCTGACAAATGGAAAAAACATTTTTCCGTCAAAAGGCGTTACGTTGGAGATGTTGTGCTTTAGACCGTCCAGGTATTCATAAGCCCCCGCAGTCTGATCTGATACATAAAGGGTGGGCCGCAAGGTCCACCATAAAACTGGAGGCCTCTATGTCTGAATCTCTCTCCCCCTCCCGCGTGCTGTGCTTTCTGGGAGGCCCTGCCCTGCTGCTGTTGGCCCTGGCTCTGCCCCTTTTTGGTCCTCTGGAGTCCCGCTTTGGTTTCGGCATCCTGTTCTGGATGGTCTGGTGGTGGATTACCTGCATCGTGGATATCAAGCTGACCTGCCTGGTACCCATCTTTGTCGCCTGTGTGTACAGTTATATGCCCTTGGGCAAGGTTCTTGAAGCCTATGTACACCGTGAAGCTGTCCTTATTTTCGGAGCCACGGCCATTACCTGTGCATGGGTTCGCTGGGGATTTGCCCGTCGGCTGGCACTGAATTTTCTTATGCGTGTCAACGGCAGTGTACGTGCCCAGACCGCTGGATGGTTTCTCCTTTGCGGGGCGACATCGTTTGTTGTAGGCAACACTACTGTAGCAGCCATGTTTGCCCCTGTAGCTGTAGCTTCTCTCATGTATGCCGGTTTCCACAGCAATGAACAGCGCTGGCACTCCAAGGCAGCCTCAAATATCCTCATTGCTGTGGCCTGGGGGGCCAGCGTAGGCGGTATGGCTACGCCCCTGGGAGGCGGTCAATCTGTGGTAACCTACGGATTACTCAACAAATATCTGGGATACGATATTTACTTTATCGACTGGACTCTCCGCATGATTCCCCTCTCCCTGCTGATTATGGCAGGTGTGGCTATCATAATGTACTTTATGCGCACGGATATGGAAAGATTCAGCGGCAGCAAGGAGTTTTATCGCCAAGAGCTGGAAAAACTTGGCCCTATGACGTATGAGGAAAAGATTTCCTTCTACGGTTTCGCTCTGGCTATTCTTCTTGCCGTCTGCCAGCCCCTTTATGCTCCTTATACCAAGGGACCCCAGTGGGCCTGGCTCAAACCCACCCAAATGTTCTGCATCATTCCCCTGCTGTTGCTGTTCTGGCCCTCCCGTCAGGTTAAGGGCGAGAGCATCCTGTCCGGCAAAACCATGAAGGAGTATTTTCCCATCACCATCCTTTTCATGTGGCCTGCTTCAGTCGCCCTGAGTAAAATACTGGGTGCCACGGGGGCCGGGGCCGTGTTTGGCCAGTGGCTTGCTCCCTTCATGGGCGGCAGCGATACCCTGTCCATTGTCGCCTGGTCATTAGTTCCCAATATCCTGTCCCAGGTAACCAGCGACACTGCTGCCGCCGGCGTCATGGTTCCTCTGGCCATCGAAGCCATGTCCAACTGGCGTGGGTTGCCTTTTGGTGCCGTTCCCTGGGTTTGGATCACCGGTTCTGCCATCAGCTGGTCCTATGCCGTGGCTTCTGCAACGGGTGCCCAAGGTATTGCGGCCGGTTACGGGGCCAATCTGCGAACTATGTTTGTATGGGGTCTGATTGCGGCCTTCATTTCCGTCCTACTGACTGTACTCTACTTCTGGGTGACTGTGGTTATCCTGGGCCTGGATTTCTACATTATGCCTCCGGCATAACCAACGTATAATTATTGGCCGAGAAAAGAAGCATCCTCCATCCTTCGGTAGCCAAATCCTCCTACCCTACTCGGCCCCTCCCGGGACTGCCGCACACAGCGTCAGTCCCGGGTTCATATATGGAAGGCAAGGATTCTTAAGCTCACCGAAGAGAGGATAAACACCTGAAAATCAGGTAATCAAAACCATATGATACATAACAAATATCACACTCCTTGCCACAGCCCCCCCTTGTTTGCTATCTTCATATTTTTGATGCCAATCTCGGCATCCCATATCGCACAACTGATCGGATAAGAAGCTCCATGCACTCCTCTTCCTTTTCTTTTGCCTTTGTTTCCAATTCTATCGTAGTCGCAGAAAAAGTTCAGTCTTATGCCAGAGAACATGGGTGGCCACTGACAGAAGTACGCCTGAGTACAATGGAAGACGCCCTGCCTGTGGCCAGACAACTATTCAAGCAAGGCGTAGATGTCATTCTGGGGGGTGGAGGTACCGGCAAGCTTCTCCGGCGACATCTGAAGGAGCCAATTGTCACCATTTCCCGAAGCCATATGTCCATTCTACAGGCTCTGATACAAGCCCGTGAATATACGGATAACATCGCTGTTACCTGCTATGACGCCATCCCACCTTGGACAGAACTCTTTTCCAGCCTATTACACATCCACCTTCATCCTATCCGCTTTACCAACTCACAGGAGCTGACCTTGGGTATAACCCAAGCCATTGCCCAGGGTGCAGGCTGTATCGTTGGAGGTGGTATATGTGTCTCTATTGCTCAAACTCACCTCTGTCGTGGCATAGTGATTTGCCCAGAAAATGAGGCTTTAGAACGGGCCTTTGAAGAAGCCCTCAATATCGCCTCGGCACGACGCCGGGATCGCGAGCACGCCGTCTGGCTGCAGGATGTGGTCGATGCCCTGCACGAAGGGGTCGTTGGTGTCGATCCTTCTGGCAAGCTTGCCATTTGTAATTCGGTGGCCAGGCAAGCTCTCGGGCAAAAACGTCTTCAGGACGGCTGGGCACTGCAACATCTCGGCCTTGAGAAAAGCCTGCAAAGCGGAAACCTCACAGAAGGTACTGTAAAGGGGGAAAACGGGCAGGATCTCGTCTTTACCAGCAATGCCGTTGTTGTTGATGGTATCAAAAAGGGTGCACTGAGTGTTCTGACTCCCGATGTTGTCCTTACAGACCTGCATCGAAGGCTGAAGTATTCCCGCCAGGTAGGACTGAAGGCTCGATTCACTCTAAAGAACCTGCTGGGCGAAAGTCCCACCATGCAAACATTACGGATACATGCACAGCGTTTTGCAGAATCCGATGCAGGCATATACATTCATGGGGAATCAGGAACAGGCAAGGAAGTTTTGGCACACGCCATCCATAACGCCAGCACCAGACGCCATGCTGCCTTTGTAGCAGTCAACTGCGGGGCTCTGCCAGAAAGCCTTCTGGAAAGTGAACTCTTTGGCTACACAGAAGGGGCCTTTACAGGTGCCCGGCGTGGGGGGAAACAAGGACTGTTTGAACTGGCGCAGGACGGTACTATTTTTTTGGATGAAATAGCAGACATCAGTGCTGCCGTGCAAGTCAGGCTTTTGCGTGTTCTGGAAAGCGGTGAGATATTCCGCCTTGGCGGAGACAGGCCGGTGACCGTCAATACTCGCGTTATCTGTTCTTCCTGGAAAGATCTCGTGCGCGAAGTGCGGGAGGGGCGTTTTAGGGCAGACCTGTACTACCGCCTGACCCTCTTGCGATTAGAGATACCCCCTCTGCGGGATCGCCTACAGGATATCCCTCTTCTAGCCCATCACCTGCTGCGGCGGATGGGTATGGCGCACAAAGACATAAATTCAGAAGGCATCGAACTTCTCTGCAGCTACCCTTGGCCGGGTAACATTCGCGAATTGGACGCGTTGTTGCGCCGCTATAGCCTGATGTCCACCAGTGATACCTGTCAAATCTCCTTGCTGCAAGATCTTTTGCTCGATATGCGGCAGACCCAAGGCCCCCTTGCACTCTCCGCTGCTCCACAGGAAATGCAGACAGAACAGCGTATTCCTGATACAGGCAGCTTGCGCCAGCGCTTACGCCAGACGGAAAAACAGATTATCCGCCAAGAGCTGGCTCGTCAGCAGTATAGCAAAAAAAGGACGGCCCAATCTTTAGGCATCAGCCTCAATACCCTCTGGCGCAAGATGTACGACATCGACTGAGGATTGTTAAAAAATTTCTTACTCACAGTGAGGGGCCTGTTATACCAAGTCAGCAGGGGAGAAATTGGAGGACAACCACGATGGAGCGGCACTGTCCAAAAATCCACCTCCAAGCTTTTGAATTCAATGAAGTTTTCAGGGTTGCTGGTACGTTGCCGCAGAAAAAAAGCGCAAAGGAATTGGTACCTGCAAAAATACCAAGATCTTTTGTTGATGTCCACGTTGGTACCTGGATTTCTCTGGACAAACGAGAAGGGCCGGAACCACGATTTGCTTAGATAGTGTCGTCAAATTATTTTTGCCCACAATGAGATGCACCTGATTTGCACGGCTGCAAGGAAGGAGAGGCTTCGTTTTGCATAACGTGTAGCGATGCCACGCCATCTCTTCAGGTGAAGAAAAGTGTTCTCTACCA
>JAFQED010000018.1 GCA_017415765.1 Desulfovibrio sp.
GAAATGCCATTGAAAATGGCATCGCTCTGGCGGACGCAAAGCGGACGCCCGCGCCGTAAGCAAGCGGAAAAACCGCGTTTTTTCCGCGAAGCGTAGGCAGCGTATGGATTGAAACACGGAGTGTTTCAATCAAAAAATGCTCTAGGGCAGAGAGTACTGCTCTACCATATAAAACAGCAAACCCCGCGCTGGCGCGGGGTTTGCTGTTTATAACGCTTCTTTTTTCAGTGGTATCCTCAAGCCACACGACGATGAACGGAAAAGAAGAAGCACACGATGTTCAGATCGTCACGCCCTTGCCACTTCCTTGTTCTGGCTGGGCAGGGGCAGGTGTTGCCTGTTCCTCCGGCTTTGCAGCATCCTTAGTGTTGTCCTTGGCAGGTGCAGCAGGTGTATCCAGAGCCAGGGCGAAGGCCGTGGCCATTTTTTCGGAGCCGCTGCGCCCCACTACTACCCAAGTATTAGCCCTCTGCTGCAAGGCCAGCCATGACACGCCGCCAGCTGGTGTAACGACCTTGGCAACGGCAGCGTCCTTGCTGACGTCTTTTACCTCGGCTTTCTCCAGGGAAGCTGCCACCCACGGGCAACGGGAGTCAGTGGAGGCCCGGCATTGGTCTTCAAGTGCGCCACTGGCAACACCTTCAGCAAAACTTTTGGCCAAATCTCCCGCCCGGTCTCCCAGCAAGCCACCCAGCAGACTGTCAACACTGCCAAGCCCCAATTCCCGTCCCAAAGAATCCATCGCGTTCAGGGTCTGGTTTTCCTGGGTGAGATTTTTGATGTCATTGGAGGCCAGAGCCTGTAAGTCCAGAAGGGGTAAAAAGGCATCAACATCCTTTTTTTGCAGGGCCTGGGCAAGCTGGTTAAGGGTTTTTTGCGGGCCGGATGCAAAGCAGGCTGCCAATAAGGCAGCACAGATCGCCAGAGATATGGTCCACAGCAGGGGAGTACGCAAAAATTTCATATATGTATTCCTTATGGTATCTCAGGCGGCAAGACCGCCTGTGTTGCAAGGCATCTGCCTGGGCATGCCTGACAACCTACACCAGCCCCCATAAAAAGCAAAGCGGGTTTTACCGTGATTTTGCCCGTGGCGGGGCTTTTTTTCCACATTGGCATATGGTAAAATCAGTGATAATGGCGTGTGAGTTAATGGTACGCAAGGAGCAGTCATGAAAGTCGTTATCATGTGCGGTGGCAAGGGGACACGCCTACGCGAGGAGACCGCCATCAAACCAAAGCCGATGGTCGAGATTGGTGGACGGCCTGTACTGTGGCATATCATGTCCATTTACGCCCGCTTTGGCTTTACAGATTTTATCCTTCCTCTTGGGTACAAGGGCGAGGTTATTAAACAGTATTTTTACGATTACAAAATGCGTAACTCTGACTTTACAGTTGATCTCAAGACGGGTGAACACAGTATCCATCCTTCCCCCGATGCTGTGGAGGATTGGCGGGTAACCCTGTGCGATACAGGTCAGGAAACCCTCAAGGGTGGGCGTCTCAAGCGGGTTGCGCGCCATATAGACAGCGAGCGTTTCATGCTCACCTATGGTGATGGTGTGGCAGATATTGATTTGCACAAACTGCTGGCCTTCCATACGGCATCGGGGTGCATCGGGACGTTCAGCGGCGTTCGGATGCCCTCGCGGTTTGGCACTGTCCGCACGGATGCCAGTGGCAAAATTCTGTCATGGGAAGAAAAGCCCGTACTGGATGAATTTATCAACTGTGGCTTTTTTGTTTTTGAACGGACTTTTCTGGATTATCTGGATGAGGACGAAAACTGCGATCTTGAAAAAGAGCCGCTGCAACGACTGGCGGCTGAAGGCCAGCTTGCCATGTATCCGCACCCCGGCCAGTGGCAGTGCATGGATACCTTGCGTGATTCTATCAAACTTAACGAACTTTGGAACACGGGACAGGCCTTTTGGGCCTGAACCATAAGGACAGCCATGTTTGCCAACGCATATGCAGGAAGGCGGGTATTCATCACAGGTCACACTGGCTTTAAGGGTTCATGGCTGGCCGCGTGGCTGATGCGGCTTGGAGCCACAGTGGCGGGCTTTTCCGATGGTGTCCCCAGCCAGCCCTCACACTATACGGCAGCCGGACTGGGCGCACATCTGGATGACATCCGTGGTGACATTCGCCACCGCGAGAGCCTGAGTCGTGCATTACGGGATTTCAAGCCTGAGATCGTCTTCCACCTTGCGGCGCAAGCCCTGGTTCGCAAGTCCTATGAGGATGCGCCAGCCACGTTTGAAGCCAACATGCTTGGAACCTTGAACATGCTGGAGGCCATCAGAGGCTGCCCCTCGGTGGAGGCCGCCGTATTCATTACCTCGGACAAATGCTATCGGAACGATGAATGGGTCTGGGGGTATCGAGAAGCAGACCACTTGGGGGGGGATGATCCATACTCAGCCTCCAAAGCCTGTGCCGAGATTATCGCCAATTCCTATTTCAAAAGCTTTTTCAGGGACGGCCCGGCTTGTGCCACAGTGCGGGCTGGCAATGTTATTGGTGGCGGGGATTGGGCCGTTGACCGTATCGTGCCGGACTGCGCCCGATCCTGGGCAGCGGGGCAGGCCGTTCGGATACGCAGCCCGTGGGCCACACGCCCCTGGCAGCTCGTGCTTGAGCCGCTTTCGGGCTATCTCTGGTTGGGCGCATACCTGCTTGGCAAGGCCAGCGGGCCTTTTTCGGTGCAAGGACAAGCCTACAACTTTGGCCCTGCGGCAGATGTCAACAATACTGTGGCTGAAGTGGTCAAGGCATTGAGCCTTCACTGGCCCGAGTTTCGGCATGAAATGGATGAGACCGGGCAAGCCGGTATGAAGGAATGTACCCTGCTCAAGCTCTGCTGTGACAAGGCCTTGGCACACCTGGGCTGGAAGGCCACCCTCAACTTTGAGGAGACCATCCGCTATACGGCGGAATGGTACCACTGCTTTTACAGGGGAGGGCAGGGGAGCCCTCCACCCATGCTGGATTTCAGTCTTGGCCAAATTGCCGCCTATTGCAATGCTGCCGAGCAGCGGGAGCAGGTATGGCTGCGGTGAAGCAGCACCTTCCTCTGCAAACGGGGCTGCAACAAACCTGCATAGAAGGCGTCGTCCTGCAAGAGTTGCAAATTATTGCAACCGCAGGGGGGCCAGTGCTGCATATGCTCAAGGCTGGATCTCCCCTTGTGCCGGATTTTTCCTGCGGTTTTGGAGAAATCTATTTTTCAGAAGTAGTGCCAGGGGCAGTCAAGGCATGGAAGTGCCATCGACGTCAAAGCCAGCTTTTTGCTGTCCCGCACGGTTTGTTGCAGATTGTGCTCTATGACGGACGTTCCGCCTCTGCCAGTCAGGGGTGTTGCTGCGAGATCCTGCTCGGCAGACCTGACAATTACGCCTTGCTGCGTATCCCCCCCGGTATCTGGTACGGCTTTACCGCCAAGGGACAAGAGCCGGCACTCATTTGCAACTGTGCCGACCTGCCGCACGACCCTGCAGAAGGGGAGAGGTTACCAGTGGACAGCCCTCTGATCCCGTGGAGATGGGAAGGCGCATGAGAACTGAGATCTGCCCAGCTGTCACTTTTTGTGTCGGGCAAGACCAAGTTCTATCAAATGTTCCAGCAACTGGCCAAAGTCCAGTCCGGCGGCTGCGGCCTCTTGCGGTACAAGGCTTGTCCCGGTCATCCCGGGCAGGGTATTGACTTCCAGCAGGGTCAGGCTGTTATCCTCTCCAAGGATGAAGTCTGCCCGACTATAGCCACTCAAGCCCAAGGCCTGATGTGCTTTCAGGGCCATATCCTGTATCAGTGCCGTCAGTTCAGGGCCGATGGGTGCCGGACAGATTTCTCGTGCGCCACCTGCAGCATATTTGCTCTCATAATCGAAAAAATCTCCGGCGATCGGTTCAATAAGCAGCGGGGGGAGGGCTGTTGTACCCAGCACACCACACGTTACCTCCCGTCCCCTGAGTTCTGGTTCGAGCAGGGCCTCCTGTCCGGCTGAAAAAATCTCCGAAAGCAGAGCATCTAGCTGCTCCCGATTTGTGGCGCGCCCCAAATGCAGGGAAGATCCACCCGTATTGCTTTTGACAAAAAGAGGGAAGGGCATACGCGGCTGCCAGTCGGAGGCGGGGGGGACAGGCAGGAACTCCCAGTCAGCCGTGGGCAATCCGGCAGCACAAAAAATCTGCTTTGCAGCAGCCTTGTGCAATGCAAGAAAAGACCCCGCAGGGCCTGAGCCCTGGTAAGGGCAGTGGGCCTGCTCCAACATAGCCTGGACAAGACCATCTTCACCAGGGGCACCGTGCAGATTGATGAAGGCAAAATCCTGCTGTCGGGCAACGTCAATCAAAGCATCAAAACCGTGCAGCAAATCGTAAAGCTGAACATCATGGCCCAGGCCCCGCAGGGTTTCTGCCACGCTACGGGCTCCCCGCAAGGAGACTTCCCGCTCACTAGACCAGCCGCCCGCTATCAAAAGAATCTTCATGCAATGCCCATCCCAACTGCGCCGATAGGGCGCGCTCTATGGTTTTGCCCTGTTCGTATGCTGCCCGTACCCCGGCCCGGGCAGACTCGGTGAAGCCATAGCGTTGCTGAAGGTCTTCGTAACGCTCTTCCAGAGTGACACAAGTATCGTGGCGTACCCGTTTGTCCGCATAAATGACAAAAAATGGCAGGGAGCATATTGCCGCCCCCTCTGGGACAGCCCACGGCCAATGCACATGCAGGAGTACCCCACGAGCAAGATCATAGTTGCCTGTTTCATGCACCATCCACGCTCCCCCCAAAAGCGCGTGACTGCCACCGTGCTGCACGCAATAGGTTTTGGCTATATCGTGCAGCAGGGCACTGGCCCGCACAGCTGGCACATCTACAGCATGTCCCCGTTCATAGGCGCAAAGGGCCAATCGTGTGGCAATATGTGCTACCAAACGCGAGTGACGCTGCACATTGGGCAACATCCCGTATTTTTGCCACAGGGCCTGACACGCGGCATCATCAGGAGGGGGGAGGGGATGCCCTTGTCCTGCCAGGGCAAGCTGCGGCAGATGTGCCAGAGGATGCCTGAAAACGGAGGGGCTGGGCGTTGAATCCTGTCCAGTGCTCATACCACAAGTATGCCACCTGAGGCTTGTCATGGCAAGCTACAATACTTGGCCAGCCTTTGACCAGACAGAACGTAAGAGTAATCGGCAGTATTTCAATTTTCTATACCTTTTTGGCAATAAAAATTCTTCTTGTTATCAAAGTCGTTTTTGTGTACTGATGGAGCAAATGCGCCGCTAGCCCGGCCAAAATCTGTGAGGTTTCTAATGGGTATTCTCTTGCAAGCAGGTATACTTGTGGTTTCTGTTATTCTGGCTGTCCTGCAGCCAGAGGGCTCTTTGTTCTGGGGGGGGCTTGTGGCTATTGGTCTGCTTGCCGCTGTGGATATTGCCCTTTGGACGGACAGTAAACGCAAGCAGGAAGATCTGGCCCGCATGGCTGCCGAACTGACCGGAGAAAAAGGGCATCTCCATGACGCTTCCTTGCAAGGAACAGCCAGGGTACTGACAGAATTCTCCAGTAAGCTGCGATCCCGGCAGGAAAAGGCTCAGACCGAACTTGAAGAGCTGCGGCAGCAAATCCATTCACTTCAGGGCAAATTGAGTGCCACCGAGGCAGACCTGCAAGCACAGTTGGACAAGCAGGGCAGCAGTGCCCCTGTGCTGCACAAGGCCAATACCCTGTGTGGCAAGTTGTCTGGCGATGTCCGCAATTTGGCTCGCCTGATAACCGAAGTCAATAATGGAGTGGCTGTGCAGCGTGAACACCTGGCGGAAACAGGCAGTGCCATGGAGCGTGTGGCACAGACCGCGCAGGAGTCTTCTCGCGTGGTGCATGAGGTTTCCTGCAGTGCCGATGAATCCCGGATACAGGCTGTTGCCGGTGAACAGGAAGTGCATGGAGCTGTGGAATCCATCGACAGGGTCAAGGAGATCATCCTGCATCTTAAGGAAGCTATGGCCGGTCTGGGAGAAAAGGCCAGTAATATCGGACAGGTCATGAGCGTCATCAATGAGGTGGCAGATCAAACCAATCTTCTGGCTCTCAATGCGGCCATTGAGGCGGCCCGCGCAGGTGAGGCCGGGCGTGGTTTTGCCGTTGTGGCAGATGAAGTACGCAAGCTGGCAGAAAAAACCATGGGGGCCACAAAGGAAGTTGAGGACGCTGTTCTTGCCATCCAGGAAGAAACACGCCGCAATGTGGAAACCGTTGACGAAGCAGCCCGCATGACCATTGACAGTTCTGAGCGGGCTTCTCGTGCGGGCAATGCCATGCGCGTTATCCTCAGTGGTATGGAATCCACCACCGAGCATCTCAAGGTTATTGCCCAAAGTGCAGCTGACCAGTCTGAAAGCAGCAATCGTACCAATGAAGCACTGGAAGAAATCCTGCATGTTGCAGAAGCGAATGCAGCCAATGTGGAAACATTTACCGCTTCCCTGCTTTCTTTCAAGAGTGGCATGGAAGAAATGGACATGATCGTCAACTCGCTGGTGACAGGTGACCACGAAGCTGCCGCATCGGACAAATTTGTGCAGTGGACATCCAAGCTTGACACCAAAATCCCTATGGTGGATCAGCAGCACCGCAAATTGTGCGACTACATCAATGACCTGCATGCGGCCATGCAAAAAAATCGCACAGGCCAAGAGCTTCAGGCTATCATGAAGAAACTGCGTGACTATACTGCCATGCACTTCAGGGATGAGGAAGGCATTTTTGCCACTTCGGGTTACCCCGCATCAGAAGAGCACAAGGCTATCCACCGCAAGTTTGTCGAGAAGCTGAATGAGTTTGAAAGTCAGCTTGGGAGCGGTACCGCAACCGTGAGCATGGATCTGCTCTCCTTCCTCAAGGACTGGCTCATTCAGCATATCGCCAAGACAGACCCGACCTATTTGCCCTATGTGCAACACAGGATCGTAAAATAACAGCTTATGGACAAGTTGCAAATCAATCCTGTCAGCCTGATACGGGTTCTTTCTATGGCGTTGGGGCTGACACTGGAAGGCGTGAATATGCACCATGTGCGTGTAGCCATATTGTGCAGAAACATAGCCGAACGAATGAATATGCCTTTCGATGGGCAACAGAAACTTGTGGAGGCAGCTCTGCTGCATGACATAGGGGCTGCCTCCAGCCACAACGAACGACGAACCCTGCTGACCCCGGACGGAGAGGACAGGCTCGGTGTCACCATCCATACCCATGCCGAAAAGGGGTATTCTCTTTTGCGGGGTTCGCGCTGTTTTTCTGGCCTGGCAGATATCGTACGATTGCATCACTCTTATTGGGACGGTACGGGGAATCCATCCGGCCTTGAAAGAGAGGCGATCCCGTTAGAGAGCCACATCATCCACCTGGCTGACCGGGTAGATGTCCTTATCAATGCCCGGCAGCCTGTTTTGCAGCAGACAGAAAGCATTTGCGACAATATCAAAAGCAAAAGTGGGACACAGTTTTCCCCGCAGGTAACAGGAGCATTTCTGGAATCTGCACAGGCAGAACGCTTTTGGCTGGACATCAACAATACCGGCTATGCGGAAACATTTTTTGCTGAAGTCGCCGGATGGGGACAACAGTATTTTTCTCTCACGGATGTGCTTGATATAGCGGAGCTGTTTGCATCCCTTATAGACAGGATCAGCCCTTTCACGGCTACCCATTCTCGCAGTGTGTCTGGTGTGGCTGCCCTGCTGGCGGGGCAGTGCGGCTTCAGCAGCAAAGAACAAAGCATGATACGCATTGCCGGCTTGCTGCATGACCTTGGCAAACTGTCTGTGCCCAATGCCATCCTGGAAAAGAATGGCAAGCTTGACAAGCAAGAGTTTTGCACTATCCGGCAGCACACCTACTATACCTATCGTCTGTTGGAGCAAATTGACAGCTTTGAGGCCATTGCCGAGTGGGCAGCCTTTCACCATGAAACTCTGGATGGTAGCGGGTATCCCTTCAAGAAAAAAGCTGACAGCTTGCCCCTAGGGTCGAGGATCATGGCTGTAGCTGATATCTTTGTAGCTCTTTCAGAAAATCGCCCCTATCGTGATGGCCTGGACAGGGAGAGCATAGAACGCATCATGTACGGCATGGCAGACAGCAACAAGATCGATCGCCATATCGTTGCCGTGCTTTTTGACAACTTTCAGTCAGCGTATGACGTTGTCCGTTCTGCCGAGGCCATGCCGCACGAGAAGCTGAAAAATGCACTACGGGCGATTTGACTTGACCAGTGGCATGAGCGCGCCGTAGCCTGCCGCCTCCATCTTTTCATACGGAATGAAACGCAGGGCCGCGCTGTTGATGCAATAACGCAAGCCCCCACGGTCGCGCGGCCCATCCTCAAAAACATGCCCCAAGTGTGACTCACCAATGCGACTTTTGACTTCCACGCGCTCCATACCGTGACTGCTGTCCGGCAGGAGTTTGATGACTGACCTGTCAATGGGCTGGCTGAAGCTGGGCCAACCGCAGCCGGAATCAAACTTGTCCGCAGAGGAGAACAGTGGTTCTCCTGTGGCTATGTCAACATAAATACCCTCGGCATGGTGATCCCAAAACTGGCCACTAAAGGCGCGTTCTGTGCCAGCTTCCTGGGTTACAGCATAGGACTCTGGCGTGAGACGTTGCCGCAGTTCCGCATCTGATGGCTTCTTGTAATTGTCCGCTGCCAGTACCTTCGGTGTTGCCTGGCGTAACTCAGTTCCAGACAAATCCTGCAAAGAGCTGAAGTCAATATGGCAATATCCTGAGGGATTTTTCTTCAGATATTTCTGATGATAGTCCTCGGCCAGCCACCAGCTCTCTAGGGGAGCAAGCTCTACTGCCAGTGGGGCAGAGTGGTGCCTTTGTTCCTCGGCCATGATTACAGCCAGCACATTCCTGTCAGCGGCATCATTATAATAGATCCCCGTGCGGTACTGCGTGCCCACATCATTGCCTTGCCGATTGACGCTGGTGGGGTCAATAATTTTGAAAAATTGTCGGGCCAGCAAGTCGAGGCTGACCCTTAGCGGGTCATACCGCACCAGCACGGCCTCGGCATGTCCTGTATCGCCATCACAAACTTCCCTATAAGTGGGCCTTGGAGTGTGCCCGTTGGCATAGCCTACGCTGGTTTCTGTAACGCCGGGGATACGCGAAAAGTATTCTTCCACGCCCCAGAAGCAGCCTCCGGCAAAATAGATCTCGCGTAAGCCAGTTTGTCCGGCGGTGTCGTTACTGTTCATCTTCAAATCTCCCTGTTGGTTGATTGACGCGGCAAGCGGGCAATCGGTCGTAAAGACCAGCAAGCCCAGAACAAGCAGCAGCATACTGCGGATACGTGTTGAGGCCATAGTCATCCTCTGTTGGTTTAACGAAATTGGCAAGAAATTAGAGGCATAAGAACGGAGATGATTACGGAGATGATTAAGGATATACCAACCGAACATGCCAAAATTAAGAAGAGTGTCTTCAAAAATCTCGGATAATTCTTCTGTAGGATATATAGGACGGCCAGTGGAGGACAAGTACACACAAGAATCAGGAGGCATCCCGCCTTGAGTGGCTCCTTCTCCTCTAGCGGTTTCTGCGGTTTCGCCTGAAGGGTAGAACGCATCTCCTAGACCCTCAATTAAGTTAAGAAACCTGTTGCATATGAATATAACTATGTTCAGCATCGGCTGCAAGCTGACGAGCCAAGTCCATCCTTGCTGACAGGATTCGCACTGGATTAGTTGGTATTCCTCTAAGAATAAGCCTTCCTGGACGATATGCAAGGCCCATGGCCGAAAATATCGCAGCAGAGTAAAAATTTACATAATTATCATTATGGGTCATTTTGATATGGATCAGGAGAAAGGGGATATTTGCCTGTCCTGCTCCGCTGCCGTACTTTGAGGTTCTTACGGGGCTTGCCCAGTGGACGGCTCTGGCGTACAAATGTTTGCCGATGTCTCGGCAAGGAGTTTCTCATGGGCTTTGCCAATGCTTCATGCAGCTTTACCCGTTTTCGTATTCTTGACCCGGTGCCTGCCGATCTGTGGGCGCAGGTAACGGACAGGCTTCGCCAGCACGCCTTTTTGGACATTGACAATACTGCGGAAATGCAGGCTCATGGCTGGGTTTGCTTCGAGGATATGCTGGATAATCAATGGCAGTCTGCCCCACCACAAAAAGGAAGCTATCTTGTGTTTTCCCTTCGCCTAGACAGTCGACGCATCCCGGCGGGGGTCATCAAGAAGCATCTGGCTTTGGCACTGCGCGAGGAAAAAGCACGGATGCAGGCCCAGAATAAAAATTTTATTTCGCGGGAACGTAAGAAAGAACTTAAGGAACAGGTAATGCTGCGGCTACGACAGCGTTTTTTGCCGATTCCCGGAGAGTTCAATGTGGTATGGGCCACTGATCGTAACGAGGTCTGGTTTGCTTCTACGCAAGGTAAAATGCTGGATCTGTTTGTCGAAAAATTTTTGCTGACGTTTGACCTGCATCTTGAGCAACTGACCCCCTACAATCTTGCCTGTGCCAGTCTGGATGAAGACAGCCAGATGAAGCTTGATCAGCTTGAGCCAACCAAATTTGCCCAGCACGACATCTAAAGGACTGCCCATGACGATCCACGCCGAATCCCCTGACATGATCCTTGGACAGGAGTTCCTGACCTGGCTCTGGTATCGCAGTGACACTGCGCCGGGCGCATTTGTGGACAAACATGGTGAACCGTTTGCCGTTTCCATGGAACAGCGCATCGTGGTACAGGGAGGTGAAGGCGATGCCCGCGAGACTGCCAGTGTTGCCGGCTCTCTTTCCCCCTTGCGTGAGGCTCGTTTTGGACTGGGAACTGGTAAAAAGGTTTCGCGGGCCCTGATCCGTCTGGAAAAAGATGAAATGGCTTTTCAGTTGACCCTGAAGGCCGAAGACTTCAGCCTTGGCAGTGTCCGTCCTCCCAAAATCGACAGCACAGACCGCGATGACGACCCGGACGCCCTGCTCCTAGAACGCTTTTATTTGCTTGAAGTCTGTATGGATCTGCTTGATTCACTCTATGCAGCATTTTTGCATTTACGTCTCTCTTCCGCCTGGCAACGTGAGGTGGACGAAATGGGGCAATGGATGACCCGCACAGAATAACCTATGTCTGCCCTCCCCTCTTCCCTTGTTGAAAGCCGCTGGGGACAGATTGCCAATCTCGGTTTACGCCTTACCCGCAAGATATTCTGGTTTTTGCTGGTACTCTGGGGTATTACTGTCATTTCCTTCTGGGTTATCCATCTTGCCCCCGGCTCCCCTACGGACATGGAAACGACGCTCAATCCATTGGCGGGAGAGGCAGCGCGCCAGCAGCTTGAAAAACTGTACGGGCTGGATCGTCCCCTCTATATCCAATACTGGGATTGGCTCTGCCGTCTTGCTGTCTTGGATTTTGGCAATTCCATGTCCGCTGATGCTCGTCCTGTGCTGGACAAGATATTGGAACGTCTCCCCCTGACAGTGAGCATGAATGTGATTTCTTTGCTGCTCACGCTGGGTATTGGCATCCCCGTGGGTATCCTGTCGGCCTGCAAACAAAATTCCCTGTTGGACAGGAGTGTAACCGTTCTGGTTTTTCTGGGTTTTGCCATGCCATCCTTCTGGCTGGCCCTTCTCCTGATGCTCTTTTTTGGCATAGAGCTTCAATGGCTGCCCATTTCCGGGCTGACTTCCATGGAATTTGCGCAACTCAGCCCGTGGGGACAATTTTGTGACCTTGCACGGCATCTTACCCTGCCCATACTGGTTTATACCATTGGCGGACTGGCTGGTATTTCACGCTATATGCGTGCCTGTATGCTGGAAGTGCTTCGGCAGGACTATATCCTCACGGCCGAGGCTAAAGGCCTCCCCCCCAGCCTCGTCATCGGCCGGCACGCCTTACGGAATGCCCTTCTCCCTGTTATAACCCTGCTCGGGCTTTCCGTGCCGGGGCTTGTGGGGGGCAGTGTCATAATCGAGTCCATCTTTGCTCTGCCCGGATTGGGCCAGCTTTTTTATGCAGCCGTGATGGCCCGTGATTATACCATGATCATGGGTAATCTTGTGCTGGGGGCTGTTTTGACCCTAGCAGGGAACCTGTTAGCTGATTTTTGCTATGGACTGGCTGATCCGCGTATTCGGGCTGCTGGAGAAAGAACATGAATCCCTGGCAAAAGTTTATGCAATACTTCAAGAAAATTTTGGGTCAGCATTGCATGTTGGGCTTGGGGACAGGCATCGTGCTTGTTATGTCACTGGCCGCCCTGCTTGCGCCGTGGCTTGCTCCCTATCCGCCTACTGCGGAACATCTCGACCACATTCTGGAACCCCCCTCCTCCCGCTTTTGGCTGGGTACTGATCGTCTGGGGCGCGATGTCCTTTCGCGATTGCTCTACGGGGGACGTGTTTCTCTCTGGGTTGGCTTTGTGGCGGTGGGCATCTCCGTCAGTATCGGGACTACCCTGGGATTACTGAGTGGCTATTTTCGCCGCTGGGTCGATGAATGTATCATGCGTCTGGTGGATATCATGCTCTGCTTCCCTTCCTTCTTCCTGATTTTGGCGGTCATCGCATTTTTGGAGCCAAGCCTGACCAATATCATGGTTGTCATCGGTCTTACTTCCTGGATGGGCGTCACCCGTCTGGTCAGGGCAGAGACCCTTTCACTGCGAGAGAGAGAATTTGTAGCTGCTGCACGTCTGGCAGGCTGCTCCACAGCACGAGTGCTTTTTCGGCATATCCTGCCCAACGCCCTTGCCCCGGTATTGATAACTGCCACCTTGGGCGTGGCTGGGGCCATTCTGGTGGAGTCCAGCCTGAGCTTTCTGGGGCTGGGTGTTCAGCCTCCCACTGCAAGTTGGGGGAATATGCTGATGGAGGGCAAGGCAGCCCTAGAAGTGGCCCCGTGGCTTTCGCTCTATCCGGGCCTTGCAATCCTGCTGACAGTGTTGGGGTATAATCTTTTGGGAGAAAGCCTGCGAGACCTGCTTGATCCACGTCTCAAGCAGTGATTGAAACTGGATTATGGTGATTTTTCTGGTATGCCCGTGCATGTATTATTCTGTTATTAAAGTTTTACTTTAAGGATAGCAGCTATGCTGGATTTTCTACGCATCCGCAATCTTGCCCTGATTGAAGACATGGAGCTGGAGTTTGCCCCGGGTATGAATGTACTCACAGGCGAAACAGGCGCGGGCAAGAGCTTTATCCTCAAAGCACTGGGCTTTTTGCTGGGGGACAGGCTACAGGCCGACATGGTCCGCCCTGGTGCTGAAAAGGCCCAGGTTGAAGCCCTGTTCAGCATGGATGATACAGACATCATTCTGCGTCGAGAGCTTGCAGCTAGCACAGGGCGCAGCAGACTTTATATCAACGATTCCCTCAGCTCGCAGGAAAGCTTGCGTGACTTGCGTGCCAAACTGGTCAGCCACACGAGCCAGCATGCCCAACACCAACTTTTGCAGCCAGGCTTTCAGGCCCGTTTGATGGAAACTCTGTTTCCCCACCCGGAACTGTTACAGGAGCGGGACACCCTGCTCTCCCGCCTTCAGACCGTGGCCAGAGAAAGAGAAACGCTGGAACAACGGCGTGCCGCTTTGCTGGAAAGGCGGGAATTGCTGGAGGTGCAACAGGCTGAAATTGATAAGGTAGCCCCACAGGCCGATGAAGAAGAAAAACTTGAAGCATTGCGTGAACAGGCGCGTTCCCATCAGCGGATGTGCGTAAATTATGAAAATGCCTTGAACCTGCTTTACGGTGAGGAAGGCATGGGGCTGCTTGAGCTGCTGGGACGGTTTGAACGTCTTTTGCGCGATATGTGCCACGATGATCCGGGGCTTATGGCGGATACGGATGCCGTCACAGCACTGCGGCAGCAATTGTCACATCTGGCAGGGCTGTTGCGCCGCCCTCCCCTTGCAGACGATCCCGTGGACTTGGATAAGCTGGAATCCCGTCTGTTTGCCATTGCGCAACTCAAGCGCAAGCTCCACAGGGAAATTGCAGAAATACTGGCCTTGCGTGATGAAATTGAACAAAATCTTTCCTTTTTGGACGCCTGTGCGTTGGATATTTCTCGTCTGGAAAAGGAGGAGCAAAGCCTGACGAGGCACTTGCAGGAACTATTGGTAAAAATGGCCCCCCTGAGACATGCCGCAGCAGAGGATTTTGCCCGTGCTCTGGAAGGAGAATTGCGCCAATTGGCCTTTTCTGAACAGGTTCGGGTCATCCCGGAATATCTTCCGCATGAACTCTGGCCCGGCATCATTGACGAAAAGATCCGCATCCTCTGGGCCCCCAATCCCGGGCAATCCCCGCAGCCACTGGACAAGATAGCTTCTGGTGGTGAGCTTTCCCGTTTTTTGCTTGCCTTGACCAGCGTACGCCCTGATGCCGAAAGTGCTATCTATATTTTTGACGAGGTCGATAGTGGCGTTGGAGGGCTTACCCTGAATAAGCTGGCCGAAAAACTTGCAGTGCTGGCCAGCAGACGTCAGATGCTTCTGATAACCCATTGGCCTCAGCTTGCCGCCAGAGCTGACAAACATTTTCATATTCGCAAGCTGGTACACAACAATGCCACCTTTACCCAGTGTACACCGCTGGATGCCCCAGCGCGTCAGGCGGAACTGGCACGGATGGCCGGTGGCGGGGCCCAGGGCGAAGCTCTGGCCCGCAGCCTTGGATAAGACACTCCAAGGCCTTCTCTGCTAAGCCATGTATGAAAGCTGCTACGGCGCGGGTGTCCGCTCTCGCGCCCGCTCTACTACCTCTCCCCAAAATACCTGAACAGCGCAGGTTCATAGGTTTCGGCACACTTCCTGCAATGCTGCCTGTATTGCCGTTCCATTACGCATGGATCGTATAAGGTTTGATATAACAATTTGAAATCATATGACTTTTTCAGGCTGTCCAGTTCAAGGAGCCTTGCCATGAAATTGACATTTCACCGCCATATCCTATCCCAACTGCTCACAGTCATGATGCTGCTCGCCCTGGCTGCACCAGCCAAGGCCGTACGCATCAAGGATATTGCCACGTTTTCCGGTGTGCGCGACAACCAGCTCATCGGCTACGGTTTGGTGGTGGGTCTGGCCGGTACCGGCGACAAAAAGGATTCCGTTTTTACCCTCAGCTCCATGAAAAACATGATGGACAAGATGGGTATTGGCGTAAATTCCAAGTCCCTCAAAATCAAGAATGTGGCCTCGGTCATGGTTACGGCCCGTATGCCTGTTTCCGCAAAGCCGGGCAGTCGCCTTGATGTCAATGTGGCCTCAGTGGGGGACGCTACTTCCCTGCTGGGTGGTATCTTGCTGCAAACGGCCCTCAAGGGAGTGGACGGCAAGACCTATTGCCTTGCCCAAGGCCCGTTGACTGTGGGGGGATATTCAGCAGCCGGGGCAGCCGCAAGATCAGATAAAAATGTCAGCACCTCCGGCATCATCCCCGGTGGCGGGATCGTAGAGCGGGCCATCCCCTTTGAGTTTAACGAGCAGGACAGCCTGACACTGAACCTGCGAATGGCCGACTTTTCCACAGCGCAGCAAATAGCCGAAAGGCTCAATGCGGCTATGGGTGGCCAATATGCCCGGGCCGTTGACGCCATGAGCATCAATGTCAGTGTCCCCCCCCAGTATAAAAACAATCTTGTCCCGCTGATGGCCTCGGTGGAAAATTTGGAAGTCACACCCGATGTGGCTGCCAAGGTGGTGGTGGATGAAAAGACCGGTACCGTCGTGCTGGGCCGGGATGTACGTATTTCGCGTGCAGCTGTGGCCCACGGCAACTTACAAATAACAGTACAGGAAAGTGAACAGGTTTCGCAACCTGCCCCCTTCTCGCAGGGACAAACCGTTGTCACCCCCCAAACCGACATCAATATGCGCGAGGAACGCCGTCGCCTTGTCATGGTGGAAGGCGCGACCCTGCAAGAGCTTGTGGATGGTTTGAACGCCATTGGCGCAACACCGCGTGACCTTATTTCCATCCTTCGCAGCCTGCAGGTTTCTGGCTCGCTGCATGCAGAACTGGAGGTGATCTGATGAGTACCTCTCCCCTCTCTCCGCATCAGTCCACAGCTACGGCCCCGGGCGAAAATTCCCGACGGGAATTGCAGGCCCGCCTTGCAGGACTTGGCGACCTCAATGGCAAAAAATTGACTCCTGAGGCCAAGGCTAAAAAGCTGCGTGAAGCCTGCGAAGGCTTTGAGTCGGTGTTCATCCAGAAGATGTGGCAGGAAATGCGTAACACGCTGCCCAAAAACGGTCTGCTGCAAGGGCGGGATGAGCGTTTTTGGCAGGATATGTACGATCAGGAACTGGCCAAGAGCATGACCTCTGCCGGTGGGATTGGCCTTGCTGATATGATGTACGAACAACTTTCGCGTAACCTGGTTTCAGCCAGCCGCAGTACTGCCGGGGCTGGGCAGTTTTCGGCCTTTACTCCTACGGCAGCCCCTCTGCTGGCCCAGTCTGCCCCACAGGATGCGCAGCATACTGAGCATAGCACACATGCCCCTGCGCAATCTCTTGCACGATCGGCTCGACCGGCAGCTCCCAACGATTCTGCCGGTATGAGTGCTGCCATCTATGACGGCCCGGCCCCGACTCAGGGCGCGAACGCCCCGCTTGAAAAGAAGGGAGCGCAAGTCACAAACCAGGCATCTGCCACTGCTGCTACGGCAGCACAGGATGCCCCCCTGAGCAATCCAGAAATTGAACGGGCATTGGCTTCCTTGCGCAGTCAGCAGGCCCTCATGCGTAACAACGAAGTAACGCGGGCAGAAGTTGCCCCATCCCGCCGTCAAAACGGAGCATCAGGGCTGGAGTTGGCACGTATGGCCCAACGTGAGGCTGGCGACAAGCTGGGGCCGCACTCGGTACGCCCACCTTTGCGGCGCAACACACAGCCTTCTGCCAATGCCGGGCAAGCGCATGACACTGCTCCCATGGCCGAAACGGCACAACGCCGCCGGGTGCGCTATACCACCAATATGCCGGAACTGGCAGACAAGGGGCGTGCCGCAGAATTGAGCCGTAATCTGATCGTTGACGCCGTCAGCACCAACAGCCGGGCCGGAGCGGGACTGGCCGCTTACCATGCGACACAGGGACAGGCAAGCCCCGCAGAGGCGATGCAGCAGCCGATCGCATCGTCCACATCGCCACAGCCCCAAACAGGCATAGCCCCGCTGACAGCCCGTGATATGGTAGAAGGCAGCAATAAGGAAAGTTTTGCCATCCCACCGCTGACTGCGGCCCACGCCAGCAGTTGAGCAGAGTTGCACGTTTTGCTTGGACCTGAATCAGGTATGTTTTTTGCATAAAACTGTGCAGACAACCATGACAGGCAGTTTCTGCCGCAGGGCAAGCGAGGAAAGCATGTACCAGATGATACACGACAGTCTGTTCCGCCAAAGCAAGGCACTGGCCGTATTGGCCCATTTGCTTGAGGAGGAATACCATATCCTGCTCGACCGCGATGCCCAGGCCGTTGCCGCCCAGGAATTTTCCATCCAGGAGCTGGTGCGCCAGCTGGCGGTGGAAAAAACATTGGTTATCAAGACCCTGAACGGCGTTCGAGTGCTGGAATTTTGTAAGGGACTGCCAGAAGACCAGGCCCAAAGCCTACGCGAACTTTTTACCGCCATCGACAAGAACGAACAGCTTGTTTCACGACAGGCCTCGCGCAATGCCCAGCTTTCACTGGCCCTGCTTGACCAGAGCAGCCGCAACCTCAAGGCCATCACCAGTCAGCTTACGCCCGCAACGGGCGATACCTACGGTCGGCGTGGCGGTATGCGCCGAGCAAGTGTGCCGCAGGCGGCCATCCTGTCCGGGAGGCTGTAAGCCATGCTCAACGGTCTTTTCAATATCGGGCAGTCGGGCCTTAATGCCTCGCAGGCATGGATCTCCGTCACCGGCAACAATATCGCCAATGCCGATACCGAAGGCTACTCCCGCCAGTATGTTGACCAGCGCGAAGCTGGCGGACTCAACTATCGCCCCGGAGAACAGCCCCTTGGCGTCAAGGCCCAGCAGATACTGCGCTACTATGACTCCTTTCTGGTCAAGTCCTTTGTATCGCAATCCACCAATTCGGCCCGCTGGGACGAGCATGACACCATCATGGCCTCGCTGGAAAACCTTTTCAACGAGTCCAATCGTCAGGGCATCAACTCCCTGCTCAGCGAATTTTTTGGCGCATGGCAAGACCTTTCGCTCAGGCCCGACGACGTGGCCACGCGTGAAAGCCTTGTTTCCTTTGCTGATGGACTGGGCGATATGGTGGGCAACACCATGACCAGCATCCGTAACATCCAGAAGGAAATGGATGTCTCCATCGCTGAGGACGTGGCCCGCATCAACGAGATTGCCGTGGCCATCGCAGACCTCAATCGCCAGATTACCGCCAATACCATTGACGGCATCAGCAATCCCAACAGCATCCTTGACGAGCGCGACCGGCTGGTCAACGAGCTGGCTACCATGATAGATGTGGAAACCATTGACAACGGGCGCGGAGAATTTCGCGTCCAGCTCACCACCGGACAGCCCCTGGTGGACGGCTATGTTTCCTATGAATTACAGGTGCTTGGCCCGCGTTGGGAAAATCGCCTCATGCCCGACTCCACCTATCAGGGGAAAATTGATGTTCAGGGCAACGACAGTTATGAATACACGGTGGAAATCGTCAGAGGTGGGGATGCCACCAATCCTGATACGCCACCACAATTTCGTGTTTCGCTGGACGGCGGTAAAACGTGGCTGCGTGATGACGATGGCAATGAGCTACACTTTGACATCACGGACAAAGACGGCGATGGCAATACGGATCCTGTGCTGGTGAAGGAACTGAAAATATCCTTCAAGGGTAGCTCCACCGACTTTAACGTAGGTGACAAGTTTGACATCGTACCCAAGGACGGCCTGTA